>JAEZKB010000148.1 GCA_023415605.1 Pseudomonadota bacterium | reverse complement strand
GCCGCGCCGATACCCGAGCCGGCGCCGGTCACCAGGGCCACCTTGCCGGCCCATTCCTTGGATTCACTCACTTGGTTAGCCCCTTGGTATTCTTGCTGAAATGGCTGCTGCCGCCTGCACCACGCCGACCCGCAGGCGCTCGCGCGTCTCGGCATCCTTGTCGGCCAGATAGGGGATGCTGAGCGCCCCGAGGAATCGCCCTGCCGGGTCCATCACCGGCGCCGCCACGGCATGCACGGTGAGGTTGTGCTCGCCCATGTCCATGGCGAAACCCTGCTTGCGGATCCTGGCGAGATCGGCCCGGAGCTTGTCCGGTTCGGTGATGGTGCGTGGCGTGTAGCGGATCAGCGGCGCACTGAGGTGCCGCTCGAGGTCAGCCGGCGACATATGCGCCATGATCATCTTGCTCGCCGCCCCCGCATGCAGCGGATAGCTGGTGCCGATCGACGGGGCAGGGGTGTATTCGTGCCGTCCGAGCACGGCGACGATCACCTTGGCCCGGTCGCCGTCGCGCACCGAAAGCTTGGTCGGTTCGCCCAGTTCATCGCGCAGCTGCTGCGCGATCGGCGTGGCGATTTCCGCAAGGTCATAGCTGCTGGCATCGGCCTTGACCCGCGCCGCCAGCGCCGTGATCCGCGGGCCGAGCGAGAACACCCCGTCCGACGAGCGCCGCACGATCCGGTGCGCCAGGAGCGTATTGAGAATGCGGTAGACCGTCGACCGCGGCAGCCCGAGCTCCTGCATCAGGCTGCGGATCGTCGCGCCTTCCGGCTCGCGCTCTAACACCGCCAGCATCTCGAGCGTCCGCTCGAGCACCGGCACGCCATTCCTGACGGACTCCTCGCGCATCGCCTTCCTCCCACCCCATGCCTAGCACCCCATCTGAAACCCGCAAAGTTCCCATTTGGGACTGGGCGGGTGAGGCGTCTTGCGGAACGCCGCTCTCTCAGTCGGGCTTCCTCCCCCGCTTCGCAGGGGAGGATCAAGACGAGATCGCGCCCCAACTGATCCTCACCCGTGACAACGGGGGAGGGGGACCACCCGAGGGGTGGTGGAGGGGGCGCAGAGATATCTCAGTCGGGAGATCTGACTGCTACAGCTTCACCCCGTTCAACCGCAGCGCATTCCCGATGACGCTTACCGAACTCAGCGCCATCGCCGCCGCCGCCAGCATCGGTGACAACAGCCACCCCGTCAGCGGAAACAGCACACCGGCTGCCACCGGAATACCCAGCGCGTTGTAGCCGAACGCGAAACCCAAGTTCTGCTTGATGTTGGCAAGCGCCGCGTGCGCCAGCTTCCGCGCCCGCAGCACGCCGGACAAATCACCCTTGAGCAGCGTGATCCCGGCACTCTCGATGGCCACATCTGCGCCCGTGCCCATCGCGATGCCGACATCGGCAGCGGCCAGGGCCGGCGCATCGTTGACGCCGTCGCCGGCAAAGGCCACCACGCGGCCGAGCCGCTTGAGCTCCAGCACCAGGTCGTGCTTGCCCTCGGGCGACATCCCTGCCCTTACGGTCTGCAGCCCCAGTTCCTGCCCGACTGCATTCGCCGTGCCGGGTGCATCGCCCGTCGCCATGATCACCTCGACGCCTTCGGCATTGAGTGCCGCGATGGCTTCCTTGGCATTGGCCTTGATCGGATCGCGCACCATCACGAGGCCGATGGCCCTGCCGTCATGGGCGACGAAGATCGCCGTCTCGCCACGCTCGGCATGGCGTTGCGCCAGCTCGGGCAGTCCCTCGGCCATCGCAACCCGCATCTCGTCCATGAGCTTGAGGTTACCCAGCCCCGCCTTGCTGCCCGCCACCTCAGCGGTGACGCCCTTGCCGGTGACCGAGCGGAAGTTCGCAACCTCGTAGCTCCGTGCCTGCCGCTGCTCCGCACCCTTGCGTACCGCATGAGCGATCGGATGCGCCGAGCTTTGCTCGAGCGCCGCCGCAACGGCCAGCACGAAGCCCTCGTCGACGCCCTTGATCGGGATCACGTCGCCGAGCACCGGCTTGCCTTCGGTCAACGTACCGGTCTTGTCGACCACGATAACATCGACCCGTGCGAAGCCTTCGAGCGCCTTGGCGTCCTTGATCAGCACGCCGGCGCGAGCTCCACGCCCGGTCGCTACCATTACCGACATCGGCGTGGCGAGGCCGAGCGCACAGGGACAGGCGATGATCAGCACCGAAATGGCGGCGATAAGCGCGTACGAAAACTTCGGCTCCGGCCCCACCAGCCACCAGCCGATGAAGGCCACGACGGCGATCGCCACCACCAACGGCACGAACCAGTTGGCGACCTTGTCGGCAAGATCCTGGATCGGTGCGCGGCTGCGCTGTGCCTTGCCGACCAGCTCGACGATCTGGCTCAAGCGCGTCTCCGACCCGACCCGCTCGGCGCGCATGACGAAACTGCCCTCCCCATTGAGCGTGCCGCCGGTGACGGGATCGTCCTTGCCCTTTTCGAGCGGTACCGGCTCGCCGGTCAGCATGCTCTCGTCAACAAAGCTCTGGCCTTCGAGCACCACGCCATCCACCGGCACCGCATCGCCCGGCCGCACCCGCAGCCAGTCGCCCGCCTGCACCTCGGTGAGCGGCACTTCGATATCCTTGCCGTGCCAAACCCTGAGCGCCGTCTTGGGCGCGAGGTTGAGCAGGGCCTTGACCGCCCTGCCGGTCTCTTCGCGTGCCCGTAGCTCCAGTACCTGCCCCAGGAACACCAGCGTCACGATCACCGCCGCAGCCTCGAAATAGACCGGCGGACCGGCCATGTGCTGGTCGCCCAGCCCCATCGGGAAGAGCTGCGGCAACAGCACAGCGACAACCGAGAACACATAGGCCGCCGCGACACCGAGCCCGATCAGCGTCCACATGTTGGGCGAGCGATTGCGGAGCGAATTCCAGAACCGGCGGAAGAACGGGAAGGCCGCCCACACCACCACAGGCGTCGCCAGCGCCAGCTCGATCCAGCCGGCGAGCGGCTGCCCGATCATGGCGCGTGCATCGATCCCGAACACATCGCTCATGCCGATCACCAGCAGCGGCAGCGAGAGCGCTGCACTTACCCAGAAGCGCAGCGTGAAATCGGCAAGCTCCGGGTTCGGTCCGTCATCGAGGCTCGCCACCATCGGCTCGAGCGCCATGCCGCAGATCGGACAATCCCCCGGCTTGTCGCGCACAATCTCCGGATGCATCGGACACGTATACTTCGTCCCCGCCTTCGTCGGCGCGGCCGCCGCCGCATGGTTGTCACCATGATGATGGTGCGCGTGGTCGTGCGCCTTGGGCGCAGGCGCACCCGGCAGCACGAACGGCTTCGCGTTCAGATACTTCCCAGGATCGGCCTCGAAACTCTTCTGGCACCCCTCGCAGCAGAAATAGTACCGCGTGCCCTCGTGCTTGCTCATATGCTTGGCCGTGGCGCGGTCGACGCTCATGCCGCAGACCGGGTCCGTCGCCTGGAGGTAGGTCTCCGGCGCCGCCTCGAATTTCGCCTTGCAGCCGGCGCTGCAGAAGCCGAAGTCTCGCCCGGCATGCATCGCCCGGTGCTTGGCGGTAGCCATGTCGACGCTCATGCCGCAGACGGGGTCGCGGGCGGCAACCGGAGCAGTGATATGCTGGCTGTGGTCGTGCATCTTGTTTAATCCAATTCGTTCGATGCTGCCGGAGATAGGGCTTCCTATCGTGGTAAGGTCAAGGGGCCTTCTCATCGTCATGGTCCCGGGCTACTCACAAGCATGAACGACAACATCGAGTATCGCATCGACCCGCGCCCCGATCACGCCGCCTTTGCGATGCTCTGGCGCGCCGCCTGGGGCCACGACTGGAACGGCGATCTCGACCGCATCCTCGATCGCAGCCTTGGCCATCTCGGCGCCTATGACAGCGAGACGCTGATCGGCTTTGTCAACGTCGCGTGGGACGGCGGCGCGCACGCCTCCTCCTCGACCCCTGCGTGCACCCCCGCCACCGCCGCCACGGGATCGGCACAGCCCTGCTCCGCCATGCGATAGAGCTGGCCCGCAGCCGCGGCGCCCAATGGCTCCACGTCGACTACGAACCGCATCTCGAGGGCTTCTATAAGGCCGCAGGCTTCCGCGATACCAAAGCCGGCCTCATCCGGCTCTAGACGCTAAGGCATAGATACTTGATGTCGAGATAGTCCTCGATGCCGTACTTGCTGCCTTCGCGCCCGTGCCCGGACTGCTTGACCCCGCCAAACGGCGCCACCTCGGTCGAGATCAGCCCCGTATTGATCCCCACCATGCCGTAGTCCAGCGCCTCCGCTACCCGGAACACCCGGCTAAGGTCGCGCGCATAGAAGTAGCTCGCCAGCCCGAATTCGGTGGCGTTGGCCATCTCGATGACCTCCTCCACCGTCTCGAACCGGAACAGCGGTGCCACCGGCCCGAACGTCTCTTCCCGCGCCAGCACCATGTCGGGCCGTGCATCCGCGATTACTGTCGGCTCGAAGAACAGCCCCGTCTTCCGGTGCCCGCCGGTCAGCACGCGTCCGCCCTTGGCGGTGGCATCGGCGATATGCCGCTCGACCTTCTGCACCGCCTTCTCGTCGATCAGCGGTCCGGTCGTCACACCTGCGCCAAACCCGTCGCCCACCCTGAGCTTCCCCACCGCCGCCTGCAGCTTCTCGGCAAAGGCCTCGTACACGCCCGCCTGCACGTAGAGCCGGTTGGCGCAGACGCAGGTCTGCCCGTTGTTGCGATACTTCGAGACCATCGCCCCCTCGCCCGCCGCATCGAGATCGGCATCGTCGAAGACGATGAACGGCGCATTGCCGCCGAGTTCCAGGCTCAGCCGCTTGAGCTGGTCCGCCCCCTGCCGCATCAGGATGCGCCCCACTTCGGTGGAGCCGGTAAAGCTCAGCTTCCGAACCAGTTCATTGGCGCAGAATTCCTTGCCCAGGTCGCTCGACTGCGTCGATGGCAGCAGGTTGAAAAGCCCGGCCGGAAGCCCCGCCCGCTCCGCGAGCCGCGCCATGGCGATCGCCGACAGCGGCGTCTCCGCCGCGGGCTTCGATACCACCGCACACCCAGCCGCCAGCGCCGGCGCCAGCTTGCGCGCCAGCATCGCGTTGGGGAAGTTCCATGGCGTGATCGTCGCCACGACTCCTACCGGCTGCTTGATCACGATGATCCGCTTGTCCGGCTGATGGCCGGGGATGGTGTCGCCGTAGACCCGCTTGGCCTCTTCGCCGAACCATTCGATATAGGCCGCGCCGTAGAGCACTTCGCCCTTGGCCTCGGCGACCGGCTTGCCCTGCTCGGCCGTCATGATGATCGCGAGATCGTCGGCCGCCGCGACCATCAGCTCATGCAGCCTGCGCAGCACCGCCGCGCGCTCCTTGCCGGTTTTCGCTGCCCACGCCACCTGCGCCTTCTGCGCCGCCGCGATCGCCGCCTTGGCCTCGGCAACTCCGGCATCGGGCAACACCGCCAGCTGGTCGCCGGTCGAGGGATTGGTCACCTCGAATGTTCCGCCGCCCGAGGCATTCTCGACCCACTGCCCATCGGTGAACAGGCCAGCGACCAATACGTCGCGATCCTTGAGTTTGCCCAACAGGCCGGCGGAAATGGTCATCGCAGAACTCCTCGATAGCGGGGAATTGTCTGCGCTCTCCGCCGGCCGATGGCAAGTCGGGCGGCTAGGCCGCAATCGGACCGGGATCGTCGCCGTCGCTCTCCGGCGCGGTGACGCCGAGCACGGTGAGCAGCTGCTTACGCCCGTCGCGCGTCAGCCAGGTGATCGACTGCCCGGCTCGAAGTCCGATAAGCGCCGTCCCCACCGGGGTCAGCACCGAAATCTTGCCTGTACCGATATCGGCCTCGGCCGGCCAAACCAGCTGCACCGAGCGCTCCGCACCACCATCGGTGCGGAACCGCACGCTCGAGCCCATGCGCACCACGTCCTGCGGCAGCGCGGCATCGGGCACCACCTGCGCCCGCTCGAGTTCGCTGAGCAGCCCATCGGCCTCCTCCGCTCCGCCCATAGCGAGCGAAATGAGCTGCCGGTGGTCCGCCGTGCCCAGCACGATCTGCGGCGACAGGTTGAAGTCGGCGAGTGAAATCGTAGTCATCGTAAATCTCCTGAGACCCACGCGCAGCCATTCCGGCGCGCCGCGGGTCGATTGGTTCTGTTGTGTATGAAGATGCGCCTTGTCTGACGGACCCTATGGTCGACGTCATCGCCCCCTAAGTCCGGGGGCGCACGCGCTCGGACTTAGGGCCGCAAAAGTTCCGCGGAGCGCGTCCGCAGCAACCGCGAAACAACAATGTTCTGGCCGTTGGTCATGGTGATCAACGTAGGGACTGGGGCGGGGAAGTCAATGGCATGGACGGGCACGCCCGCTCAGCCATACAATCGCCGCATAAGGCATCATGTCGGAACTGCCCAAGAGAAGGACTAGAACGTCGCCCCGATCTGCCATGGCACGAACTCGTTGTCGCCGTAGCCCAGCTCTTCCGACTTGCTCTTCTTGCCCGACGCCACGGCCAGCATGTAGTCGAAGATTTCCTGGCCCTTGGCCTCCAGCGACACGCCGTCGAGCACGTCGCCGCCGTCGATGTCCATGTCGTCGATCATCTTGTGGTAGATGTCTGAATTCGTAGCGATCTTGATGGACGGGGTCGGTTTGCAGCCATAGGCCGATCCGCGGCCGGTGGTGAAGCAGAGGATGTTGGCGCCGCCCGCCACCTGCCCGGTCGCCGACACCGGATCGTAGCCGGGCGTGTCCATGAACACGAAGCCCTTCTCGGTCACCGGATCGGCATAGTGATAGACGGCGTTAAGCGGCGTCGTGCCCCCCTTGGCCGCTGCGCCCAGTGACTTCTCAAGGATGGTGGTCAACCCGCCCAGCTTGTTGCCCGGAGACGGATTGTTGTTCATCTCCATGTTGTTGCGCTCGGCGTAATCTTCCCACCAGTGGATGATCTCGATGAGCTTCTCGCCCACTTCGCGGTTCTTGGCGCGGCGAGTAAGAAGGTGCTCGGCCCCATAGATCTCCGGTGTCTCCGAGAGGATCGCGGTGCCCCCATGGCGCACCAGAATATCCGCCGCCACGCCCAGCGCCGGGTTGGCGGTAATGCCCGAATAGCCGTCCGAGCCACCGCACTGCAGCGCCAGCATGAGTTCGCTTGCCGGCTGCGTCGTCCGCTTGTTGGCGTTGACGATCGGCAGCATGGCTTTGACCGCCTCGACGCCGGCTTCCACCGTCTTCTTGGTGCCGCCTACTTCCTGGATGGTCATGGTTCGGAACGTCTCGTTCTCGGTTACCCCATAGGCTTCCTTGAGCCGTGGGATCTGGAAGCCTTCGCAGCCCAGCCCCACCATGATCACGCCGCCCATGTTCGGGTTGGTGGCATAGCCCCAGGTGGTCTTCTTGAGCGTGTCGAAGATCACGCCGCGATAGTCGATAACGCAGCCGTTCGCCTGCTTGAGCGCCACGATGCCGTCGATGTTCGGGTAGTCGTCGAGAATGCCCAAACGTTCGATCTCCTTCGCGATGAAGCCCGCGACCGTGGTCGAGCAGTTCACCGAGGTGAGGATGCCCACATAATTGCGCGTCCCCACCTGGCCGTTTGAGCGCTTGAAGCCCTGGAACGTCGCCTGCTGCGCCTCGGGCACGAAGTCCACCGGCTGCACGCCCTCGCAGAAGGCATAGTCGCGCTCGAAGGCGCCGTGGTCTTCGCCAATTCCCGCGTTGTGCTCATGTACCCAGTCGCCCGGCGGAATGTCGATCTTGGCAAAGCCGATGATCTGGCCGAACTTGACGATCGCCGCGCCCGACGGGATCGCCTTGGCGGCGAACTTGTGACCCTTGGGCACCCGCTTGATCGTCCGCACGCCCTCGGCCGTATCGGTGCCCACATCGAGATTGCTCAGCGCCACGGCGACATTGTCCTGTGGGTTGAGCAAGAGTGTGCGGGCGGCTGGGCGGGACATCACGTCGGACATTTGCGGGCTTTCTGTCTGGACTGAGACTTTCCGGGGAAGCCACGAGCCCGCGCTTGCGGTCAGGTGTCCTCCGGGTGACAAGCGGAGCGTTGAAATGCTCCAGCTGGTCTACTAACATGTTAGCATGAAGATGGAAGCAAGTCCCTATCATTTTCTCACCGCCCCCGCCACGCCGACGCGCGGAAACGTGACTGTTTACGTCACCGACGCCCTGCGTCAGGCCATCGTCACGCTCGATCTGCGGCCCGGTGAAGTGATCGACAAGGGTGCCATCTGCGAGCGGCTCGGCGTTTCACGCTTTCCCGTGTCCGAAGCACTGGCACGGCTGCAGGCCGAGGGTCTTGTGGATATCCTGCCGCAACGCGGCTCCACCGTATCGCTGGTCCGCATTGCCGACGTCCTCGAATACATGTTGATCCGCAAGGCGCTTGAAGCCGAAGCCGTGCGCGTCGTCACCGGCAATCCAAGCCCTGAGCTGGTCGACACGCTGCAGCGCAACATGAGCTACCAGCGCGCCGCCGCCGAAATCGACGACCAGTTCGGCTTCCACGAGCGCGATATCGAGTTCCACGACATCATCTTCGGCGACATGCGCTTCACCAAGGTCAAGGGCGTCATCGAGAACACCCGCGCCAATCTCGACCGCGCCCGACGCCTCATCCTGACGCCACGCCGGCTCGAAGTGACCATCGCCGAGCATCAGGCGGTTCTCGACGGGATCGCCACCGGAGACGCTCATCGCGCGTCGCAGGCTATGCGGGCCCATATCGACTCTGTCATGGCCGAGCTCATCGCCTTCGCCGCCGACCGCTCCGAACTCTTCGCCGACGGCCAATCCCTCCGCGACGACCCCGCCTACGCCACGTTCCCCTTCGGGTAGGGAGCAAGAAGGCCCAGGACGCCGGCCCGTGTGTCACCTCCCGCCTTGCGGGGAGGTAGACCCGACTGCACAACCGCTGCCACAAGGCAGCATCCTTGAGGGAGAAAGAACATGCTCAAGAACATCCCCCCGATCCTCGGGCCGGAACTGCTCTACACCCTGCGCGCCATGGGCCATGGCGACGAGATCGCCATCGTCGATGCCAACTTCCCCGGTGACAGTTCGGGCCCGACGCTGATCCGCCTCGATGGCCTCACCGCGACCGAGGTGCTCGAGGCCGTGCTGACCGTCATGCCGCTCGATACCTTCGTGGACGAACAGGCCATCGGCATGGAAGTCGTCGGCGATCCCAAAAAGCGCGAAGCCACCCACAAGGACTTCGACAAGATCGTCAAGAAGTACGAGCCGGAGATGAAATTGACCCTGCTCGAGCGCTTTGCCTTCTACGATCGCGTCGAGGGCGCCTATGCCATCATCCAGACTGGTGAACGCCGGCTCTATGGCAATATTCTCTTGAAGAAGGGCATCATCCGCCCGCAATAAAATCGCCGAAACCGAACGGCTTCGACCATTGTCGGCCTCGACGCGCGGCCTCCCGCGCGTCTATGCACCGGGCCAATACGCATCCGAGGAGACTGCTATGAAACTGCTGCGCGTTGGCGCCAAGGGCGCTGAAAGGCCCGCCATCCTGCACACCGACGGCACCTATCGCGACCTCTCGTCCGTGGTGTCCGACATCAATGGCGCGTCGATCACCGCCGATGGCCTGGCCAAGATCAAGGCCGCCGATCATGGCAGCCTGCCGGTGCTCGACAAGGATCTCCGCATCGGCCCCTGCGTCGGCAATGTCGGCAAGTTCATGTGCAGCGGCCTCAACTATGCCGACCACGCCGCCGAAACCGGCGCCCCCATCCCGGCCGAGCCGATCCTCTTCATGAAGGCCACCAGCGCCATCATCGGTCCCAACGACAATGTCGAACTGCCCAAGAATACGCTCAAGCCCGACTGGGAAGTCGAGCTCGGCGTCGTCATCGGCAAGGAAGCCAAGTACATCGACGAAGCCAACGCCCTCGACTATGTCGCCGGCTACTGCGTCGTCAACGACCTCTCCGAACGCCACTTCCAGACCGAGCGCGGCGGCCAGTGGACCAAGGGCAAGTCGGCCGACACCTTCGGCCCGATCGGACCCTGGCTCGTCACCAAGGACGAGGTCAAAGACGTCCAGAATTTGAAGATGTGGCTCGAAGTCGACGGCAAGCGCTACCAGGACGGCTCGACCAAGACCATGATCTTTGGCGTGGCGCACATCGTCGCTTATCTCAGCCAGTTCATGAGCCTGCAGCCGGGCGACATCATCACCACCGGCACCCCGCCGGGCGTGGGCCTGGGCATGACGCCGCCGCTGTTCCTGAAGGCCG
>JAEZKB010000134.1 GCA_023415605.1 Pseudomonadota bacterium | reverse complement strand
CAGTGTATCGACCCCGTGGTGAGCCCGTATAGCGGCCGTAGCGGGAGAGCGAGTGAGCAGGTGATACGGTGTCCTGGGCGCGTCACAACAGGAGCAGAACAACGAATGGCGATTCTCGACGATGTGCTGGCCGGCCTGGTGGACGGCCTCAAGAGCGACCTTTCCGACGCCGGTCTGGTTCGAGTCAGAGGCGGGCTGGCGCGTGGCGTCGCCTGGGCGGAGGCGTCCGGGCGAGCGGCCGATGGGGCCTGGTTGGAGCTCCGGCTGCACCATCGGCCAGCCGATCGCCGCCTCCAGGCCGGGTTGCTGGCCTATCAGCCG
This sequence comes from Pseudomonadota bacterium, assembly GCA_023415605.1. Lineage (GTDB taxonomy): Bacteria > Pseudomonadota > Alphaproteobacteria > Rhizobiales > Devosiaceae > Devosia_A. The sequence continues at coordinate 2,181 of JAEZKB010000134.1, read as the reverse complement.
CTCGCGCGCGGGGGGCGGACGGTGGTGATCGGCGAGCGGTCCCTGAGCTACAGCTACGAGCCCTCTGAAGTCTCGTTCGACCTGGCCGAGGATGTGGCGAGCTGGCTCCGGCGGCTCGTGCTGGAGGCGAGCGCCAGCGCGATGGGCGCCGCCAGCGGCTTCTAGCGGAGCGGCCAACCCCTGTCTGGCGAGGCGCACCTGTGTCGGGCGAGGCGCACCTGTGTCGGGCGACAGGCATCGGGCGCAGATCATTGCGCCCCGACCGGCCCGGCCACACCGGTCGGGACCGTTTCGCGCCCGACGGGACGCCTCCCGGCACGACTCTTGCCTTTGCCTCGCCACATCTGCTGGGGACTGGGCCCAGGATCTGTTGCCCTCGGGACGGTGCCAGCCGGTATCCTGGACGGTGTCGCTGGCGGAGGTAGGGCGGATGAAGGCGCAGATCGGGCGGCTCTTGCGGCTGGCGCGGGGCAGGACTGGTGCGGCGAACGGGCCGAACGTCTGGGCGTCCCGTGACCTCAGCAGGCGGCCCACCGACGGCTCCGCCCCCCCGGAGTCTCAGCCGGCGTTGCCCCCGGAGCAGCCCGTCTTGCTGCTGCCGTCCGGGACGCGAGCCGTCCGGGTTGGCGAGGTGCTGCCGCCGCAGCGTCGGCGTTGGCCTCTCTCGGTGGTCCGCCTACCGGTCGTGCCGAAGCGGGCCATCCTCACCGCCGGCGTGGTCGCCGGATTGGCCGCGCCGAGTGTCGCGAAGCACCTCGCCACTCGGATGCTGCTCGGCGGGGCGGCCTCGAAGGCTGAGGGCGTCCTGGAGATCACCCGGATCGTCTACACGGGGCCGCTGACCCCGCGTGCAACGGCCGCCATCGCCAAGGCGATCCTCGCTACCCGCCGGTAATTCGAGCGCGAGTCAGCGCAGGAGCATCACCCAGAGTCCGCCCAGGCAGAGGGCCGGGCCGTACGGCATGAAGACGTTGCGGCCACCGCCCATCGCCAGGATCACCACCGCCGCCAATCCGCCGGCCATGATCCCGACCATGAGCGCCGTGAAGACGCCGGGAAAGCCGGCCATCGCTCCGAGCAGCGCCGCGATCGTGATGTCGCCGGTTCCGAGCGGCTCGCCGCCCTGGTAGATTACTCGGCCCAGGATGTACAGCCCGCCGAACCCGAGCGCGCCGATCAGCCCGCCCACCGCCGCGCTGAACAGGCCGCCGCTCATGCTGAAGCCCGCCACCAGCAGCGCCAGCACGATGCCGCCGTACCCGAGCACGAGGTAGACCTGGCGGTGCCGGAGATCGATCGCCAGGATCACCATCAGCAGCGTGGCGAAGACGCAGTGGACCGCCAGCGTGATGTCGAGCGGCCAGACCTGGCTGAGTGCCACGAAGATGGCAGCCGTCGCCAGCTCCAGCAGGACGTCGCTCCGGACCGGGCCGGCCCCGCACGTCGGGCAGGCTCGCGCCACCCCGATCGCCCTGAGCACCTGGCTGGACGCGCCCCAGCCGAGCCCGCAGCCCTGCGCGGCGCAGATCGGGCGGCCAAACAGCCGGCCACGCTCCGGGAGCCCGCGTGCAACCAGCGTCACGAGCGCCCCGGCACCCAGGCCGAGCCCCGCCATCACCAGGAGAGTCAGCGTCTCGAACAACTCCGGCTCCTCGCGCCGTCGTGAACGTCGCTACGTCAGTGGACGGCCTGGGACAGGGCGCTCAGGATCGACGACGTTCGATCCTGGGCATCCTGTCCATCCGATCCCGTCGATCAGTAAACGCCCGGGAGCAGCCGTGCGGTACGGGCCCGATACGCATCGTACTCAGGATACGACGCCGCAAGGGTACGCTCCTCTACGACCTGCCGCCGAAGCTGGAGCGCCACGAACATCGCGTAGACGATGGTCGAGTACCAACTGAAGGTCAGCACGTAGATCCCGAGGAAGGCCAGGTACTCGCCAAGGTAGATCGGGTGGCGAACCCAGCGATACAGGCCGCTCGTGACCAGCCCGCGCGCCCGGGGCATGATCCCGAACGAGCGGCCGAGGCTGGCGAGCCCGATCACCATGATGATGAGCCCAACGGTCAGCAGCGCCTCCGAGGTCGCCAGCGCCAGGGTGCTGTCCTCCATCGTCTTCGGGGCCTGCGAGAGCGCCAGGACGATCACCGTCCCGAGCACGGCGACGACGTCCGAGAC
>JAEZKB010000118.1 GCA_023415605.1 Pseudomonadota bacterium | reverse complement strand
CGCCCACCCCGCCCAACCCGCCCGGCGCGGAGTCCCGGGCGAACACGGCGGTGACGCCGGGAATACCGGCGAACTTGCCGTGCGGGATGGCGATACCGTTGCCCAGACCAGTGGAACCGAGAACTTCGCGATCGTAGACGGCCTCGAATACTGCACGAGCATCCTGCCCGCTAACTTTCGCGGCCTGTTCGGCCAGTCGTTCAAGGACTTCGCGCTTGGTCTTCAATCCCGTGCAAACAATAACGGACTCCTCGGAGAGGATGTCAGCAAGTTCCATTCAACTGGCCTATCTAATCCTGAGACAGCGGGATGCGCGTGACGCCTAGTTGGCCCGCAAGGCTGGATCAATCCAGCCAATATTTCCATCGGCGCGGCGGTAGACCACATTTAGCCCGCCATGTCCAGCATGGCGGAACATCACGACCTCGGCCTGTGTAAGATCGAGCTCCATCACCGCCTCCTCGACACTCATTTGTCGAAGCGTGGCAGTGGTTTCGGCGATAACCGGGGGAGAGTAGTCGTCGTGCCATTCATCCACGTCGTCGAGCGGGCCAAGCACGTAGGACTGGGCCTCGACGCCGTCTTCGCCGTTCGAACCACGGCGATGCGATTTGAGCTTTCGGTTGTAGCGCCGCAGCCGCTTCTCGATGGTTTCGGCCATGATCTCGTAGGCCGAGGTGGCATCGCCGCCATAGGCGCTCGACTGCAGGATAGCGCCGGAATCCAGGTGAACCATGCAGATGGCCGAATAACCCGAGCCTTCGGGCTCCAGGGTCAGGTGGCCGGTGTAACCGCCGTCAAAATACTTCTTCACCACAGCGTCGAAATGGCCTTCGGCCTTGCTCCGCAGAGCGTCGCCAATGTCCATGTTCTTGCCAGAAACGCGTAAGGTCATGGATCCCCTCTTGAGATTGGGTTTCACCGTGACGAGTGCACGGCTCCTGTTTCGAAGTGGGCACTCGTGCACAGATGAGTCTAGACCCGAGCCCTTGGTCGAGCAATGCGCAATGACCGGAAAGGGTTCAAATGCGGGCGTGACAGGTCGACGCGGTAGGCGTAGCCTTCGCGGATCGTGAATTTGGGGAGTTCCGGATGCGCTGGCAGGGAGTTCTGGCGGGTGCGCTGGCTGTGCTTTTCACCGGTTCTGCGATGGCGAGCACGCTCGAAGAGCGCTTCGGCGACGACCCCACCTGCTATGCCCGCACCTATGACAAGGCGCATCTTGCCAAGAACCCGAAGCAGCGCGTCCGCGAAATCGTGCTGACGTCGCTGCAGGGCGAGACCGGCGAGGACGTCAGTGCCTGGGACGCCGTGCTGGATTTTGGCTTCACCCTCAGGGACGGCAGCGAGTATTCGGCCGTGGCCTATTGCGAGGACGACACCTGCAGCCTCGAAGGCGACGGCGGTCGTTTCGCGGTCACCGCGGCCAAGGATGACGGGCTGCGCCTCAGCATTGTCGGCGATTTCCTCGAACTCGAAGGTGCCGAGGGCTTCTCGGGCAACCTGGCCGAGAGCGACGATAAGGTATTCCTGGTCTATCCGGTAAACGCCCGGGGCTGCGACCTGCGCTAGCTCGCCTGCCCGCGCGCGTCCGCCAGGGCCCGCTTCTGACGGCGGCGGATCACGGAGGAGGGGATGCCCATGCCTTCGCGATATTTAGCCACCGTACGGCGGGCGACTTCGATGCCCTGCTCCTTGCCCAGCATTTCGGCGATAGTGTCGTCCGAGAGGATGCCCGAGGGCGGCTCGGCATCGATCAGTTGCTTGATGCGGTGGCGCACGGTTTCGGCGGAGTGATCGCCTTCGCCCGTCGAGGAGCCGAGCGCCGTGGTGAAGAAGTACTTCATCTCGAAGAGGCCGCGAGGCGTGGACACGTATTTGTTCGAGGTGACGCGCGAGACGGTCGACTCGTGCATCTCAATGGCGTCGGCGACCATCTTGAGCGTCATCGGCCGCAGATGCGTAATGCCGTGTACGAGGAAACCATCCTGCTGCTTGACGATCTCGGCGGCCACCTTGAGGATCGTCTGCGCCCGCTGGTCGAGGCTCTTGGCCAGCCAGTTGGCAGTCTGCAGGCAATCGGTGAGGAATGTCTTCTCCGTCGCGTCGCGCGTCTTGCCCGTGACCGTGGCATAATAGGTGCGGTTGACCAGGACGCGCGGCAGGATGTCGGCATTGAGCTCGATCTGCCAGCCACCCGCCGAACCCTCGCGCACGAAGACATCGGGCACCACGGCCTCTACCGGACCCGCCTCGAAGGCGCGGCCGGGCTTGGGGTCGAGCTGGCGCAATTCGGCCAGCATGTCGGCCAGGTCTTCGCGGTCGCAGCCGACGGTGCGGGCAAGGCCGACGAGGTCGTGCGCGGCGATCATTTCGAGATGATCGAGCAGGCGCTGCATCATCGGATCGAGCCGATCCTTCTCCCGCAGCTGGATGGCGAGGCATTCCTTGACGTCGCGAGCGAAGACCCCCAACGGGTCGCAGCCCTGGACCTTGTGCAATACCGCCTCGACCGTCTCTACGGGCGCACCCAGCTGTTCGGCGATCGCCTCGAGTTCGGTGCTCAGGTAGCCGGCATCGTTGAGGCTGTCGGTCAGGAAGCGGGCAATGAGCCGCTCGGCGGGATCCTTGACGATCAGATTGATCTGCTCGGAGAGATGTTCGGCAAGGCTGGGGCGGCTGGCGACGAACTGGTCGATATCGGGCGATTCCCCACCCTCGCCGCCACGTTCTGACCACTGGCCGTTGAGATCGGGGGCGTCTTGTGCCGACTGTTCGGGAAAAACGTTCTCGACCGCGGTGTCATACCCGTCGGCGATGGAATCGGCCGACTGGATCCGGTCGCCGTGATCGACGGTGTCCTCGTAGGCGCTGATCTCGGCCGGGGCTTCGGAGGGGGCCTCGTTATCCGACGCGTCGCCGCCATCTTCACGCTCGAGAAGCGGGTTGCGCAGCAACTCGGCTTCGACAAAGGCATTGAGCTCGAGATGGCTCAATTGCAGCAGCCGGATCGACTGCATGAGCTGAGGCGTCAGCGTCAGACTCTGTGCCTGCCGAACCTCAAGCCGTGGCGATAATGCCATGCCTAAATCCCACTCGAACTTCTTCCCGCGAAGGGACCATGCCCGATTGCATCGCTGAGGGCAAGTTTTGTGCCAGCGTTGGTAGATCCGTGATGCGCGCGTGATCACAAGACCGCGTGGGCGCGCCCATCTTTCAGGTCGGCGGGGTGCCGTTCTGATGCAGGACGTGGCCGGCCAGATAGAGCGAGCCGGCGAAGACGACGCGGGCCGGACCATCCTTGGCGGCGGCGGCCAAGGCGTTGAGGATCGAGGTTTCCTCCGTCGCCACGAACCCCGCGCCGCGCGCCTGCGCCACGATCTCGGACGCGGCATGAGCATTGGGTTCGCCCGGAATAGTCAGCGCATAAACGTGCTCGGCCATGCCAGCGAAGGGCGCGAGGAAATCCGCGGGTTTGCGGGTGTTCATCAGGCCCATGATCAGGCGCAGCGGCAGCGGACGTTTGGCATTCATTTCGGTGAGCGCCAGCGCCAGGGCTGCGGCGCCGTGGGCGTTGTGGCCGCCATCGAGCCATAGCTCGGAGCCCTCGGGCAGGAGGCCGAGTAGCGTGCCTTTAACCGGCTGCAGTCGAGCCGGCCACTGCACGGCGCGCAGACCCTCGGCGATCTGCGCCTCGCTCACCGGCAGGCCGAAATGGCGGGTGGCGGCGATGGCGAGCGCCGCATTGTCGAACTGGTGCGGGCCGGCCAGCGCCGGCGGCGGCAAGTCGAGGAGCCCCTGCTCGTCCTGATAGACCAGCCTTCCGTCTTGCGCCTGTCCATCGAAATCCTCGCCTGCGATCAGCGGGGTAACGCCCAGGCGGGCAGCCTCGCGCACCAGCACGGCCCGGCCCTCGTCGCGCTGGCGCCCGAACACGGCTTTCGCCCCACGCTTCAAGATCCCGGCCTTTTCCATGGCGATGCCGGACAGTTCGTTGCCGAGGAAATTCTGGTGGTCGTAGTCAACCGGGGCAATGATGGTGCCGAGGGGCTGCTTGACCACATTGGACGCGTCGAACCGCCCCCCCATGCCGGTTTCGAGCAGCAGGTAGTCGGCCTTGACCTCAGAAAAGAGCTTGAAGGCAGCCGCGGTGGTGATCTCGAAAAAGGTGATCGGCTCTCCACCATTGGCCTGTTCGCAGAGTTCCAGCGCCTGGTTCAGGCGGCGGGTCGAGACCAGCTTGCCGGCCAGCCGGATGCGCTCATTGAAGCGCACCAGATGCGGCGAGGTCATCACATGCACCTTCTTGCCGGCGGCTTCCAGAAAGGCGCGCAGATAGGCCAGGGTCGAGCCCTTGCCATTGGTCCCGGCGATGTGGATCACCGGCGGCAGATGGTCCTGGGGGTTGCCGATGCGCTTGAGCAGCCGCAGCTCGCGGTCGAGTTTGAGGTCGATGAGCTTGGGGTGCAGCGCCAGGAGGCGCCTGAGGATAGCGTCGGTACGGGACACGGGAACGAGATTCTCGAACAGCAGCACGGCGCGCTTCTAGCACCGGCGGCGGCTGGGTTCGAGCCGTTCCGGTGCTCTCCTTGGCTGGTGATGGCGCCCCCGCCTATTCGGCGTGGGCGGCTTCCGGCGGGGCGATGGCCAGTTCGCCGTCCCTTTCGGTCGAGGCCGGTGTCACCACCGGGCGGGCGACGGGCGTACCTGCCAGTTCGGCCGGTGCCGGCGACTTGGTAAGGATCGTCACCAGCTGGCCGATCGTTGGCCGCAGGTTGTGGCGGTGCACCACCATGTCGACCATGCCGTGGTCGTAGAGATATTCCGAGCGCTGGAAGCCTTTGGGGAGCTTCTCGCGGATGGTCTGCTCGATGACGCGCGGACCGGCAAAGCAGATCAGCGCGCCCGGCTCGGCCAGGTGCACGTCGCCCAGCATGGCATAGCTGGCGGTCACGCCGCCGGTCGTGGGGTTGGTGAAGACCACGATGAAGGGCAATCCGGCTTCCCGCAGGCGCAGCACGGCAACCGTGGTGCGCGGCATCTGCATGAGCGAGAGGATGCCTTCCTGCATGCGCGCGCCACCCGAGGCGGCGAACAGCACGAAGGGCGTCTTGCGGCGGGCAGCGGTTTCGAGGCCGGTGATGATGGCCTGGCCGGCCGCCATGCCGAGCGAACCGCCCATGAAATCGAAATCCTGCACGGCGGCGGTCATGTCCTGACCATAGAGCCGGCCGGTGGCCACCAGCACGGCATCGTCCATGCCGGTCTTGGCGCGGCTTTCGCGCAGGCGGTCGACATACTTCTTGGAGTCGCGGAACTTCAGCGGATCCTGCGCCACCGACGGCAGCGGCACGAGGTCGTAGTGACCGTCGTCGAAGAAGTTCTTCAGCCGGTCCGTGGCCTTGATCTTCATGTGGTAGCCGGAATTCGGCACCACCCACTGATTGGCCTCGAGATCGCGGTAGAACACCATCTCGCCCGACTCGGGGTCCTTGACCCAGAGATTCTCGCCACTCTCTTCCTTCGGCTTGAGGAAGGAGCGGATGCGCGGACGGACAACGTTATTGATCCAGTTCATCTGCCTATGCCTGTTCCGTGGCCAATCTTCAGCGCATCACTGCGCTCTGCGTCGGCCTACATGGTGATTGTGGCAGATGTTATCAGCTTCGGCCTATGTGGTTAAGGGTCGGTACGCGCGTCTCGCGCCGGTTTCCACGGTCGACCTGGGGCCCCTAGGCGATTGCGGCCACCGGCGATGGTGAAGGAATGGCGCGGCCGGCTTCGCGGGCGGCCTCCAGCCATACGTCAATCGCGTCGAGAACATTGGCAATGGCCGCTTCCGGCGTATCGCCATCGCTCATGCACCCCGGCAGATCCGGCACCGTCGCAGCAAAGCCACCGCCGTCCGCCTCGGACAGAGGAGACACAATAACGGGATAGGCGAGCTTGCTCATCGGGCAATCCTGACGGCTTCGATGAAGGAGACCAACTTGCGAATATATACGGGTTTGATCGGCCGTTTGAAAGGCACGGTCAGGATTTCGGGCACGGCCGAATGCCAGACCTTGTAGTGCGAACCACCGCCGCGCGGGGCTTCGCAGGTGATGCCGAACTCCCGGCAGACTGCCTCTACATCCGCAATCGACCAGCCGGCACGTGGATTCTCGGCCATCCGCGCGAGTCGTTTGCTCATGTCAGGCGCGTGCCCGCCGCACCCCGTCGACGAGTTCATGCACCAGCTTGGCCACCGCATCGAGCGTGCCCTCGCTGGCCCGGCCGTCCTTGAGCGACGCCCCGATGGCGTTGCAAAGGGCGGTGCCGACGACCACGCCGTCGGCATCCTTGCCGAGAATGGCGGCGTCTTCGCCGGTCTTGATGCCGAAGCCGGCGGCGACCGGCAGGTCGGTATGGCTCTTGATGCGCTTGACCGCCTGGCCCACGGCCTTGTGGCTCTTGATCGCCGCGCCGGTGATGCCCGTCATGGTGACGTAGTAGACGAAGCCGGAGGTGTTCTTGAGCACGGCTGGCAGGCGTTCGTCGTCGGTCGTAGGCGTGGTGAGACGGATGAAGTTGAGACCGGCCTTGAGGGCCGGCACGCAGAGCTCGTCGTCTTCCTCGGGCGGCAGGTCGACGACGATCAGCCCGTCCACGCCGGAAGCCAGCGCGTCCTTGATGAAGGCATCGACGCCATAGATGTAGATGGGATTGTAGTAGCCCATCAGCACGATGGGGGTCTCGGTGTCATGCTGGCGGAAGGTCTTGACCTGCGCCAGTGTCCGCCGCAGCGTCTGCCCAGCCTTGAGCGCGCGCTGTCCGGCGAGTTGCACGCCCGGGCCATCGGCCATCGGGTCTGAGAAGGGCATACCGAACTCGATGATGTCGGCGCCAGAATTGGCGAGCGTATCGAGGATCTTCTGGCTGGTCTCGGCGTCAGGGTCACCCGACATCACGAAGGTCACCAGCGCCGGACGGTTCTCGGCAGCGCATTTGGCGAAGCGCTCGGCAATACGGGTACTCATTACATCTCCATCCCGAGATACTTGCCGACCGATTCCACGTCCTTGTCGCCCCGGCCCGAGAGGCAGAGCACGATGGTCTCGTCCTTGCCCATGGTGGGAGCAATCTTGTTGAGCAGCGCCAGACCGTGGGCGCTTTCGAGCGCCGGGATAATGCCTTCGAGCCGGGTGCAGAGCTGGAAGGCGTCGAGCGCTTCCTGATCGGTGATCGGCGCGTAGGTCACGCGCTTGCTGTCATGCAGAAAGGAGTGCTCCGGCCCGACGCCGGGATAGTCCAGGCCGGCCGAAATGGAGTGGCCTTCGAGGATCTGCCCATCGGCATCCTGCAGCAGATAGGTGCGGTTGCCGTGCAGCACGCCGGGGCGGCCACCCGTCATCGAGGCCGCATGGCCGTTCTCGACATCGATGCCGTGGCCACCGGCCTCCGCGCCATAGATTTTGACGCTCGTGTCATCCAGGAACGGGTGGAAGGTACCGATGGCGTTCGAACCACCGCCGACGCAGGCGACGAGAGCGTCGGGCAGCTTGCCCTCGGCTTCCATGTGCTGGGCCTTGATCTCCTCGCCGATCACTGACTGGAAGTCGCGCACCATCTCCGGATAGGGGTGCGGACCGGCAGCAGTGCCGATGAGGTAATAGGTGGTGTCGACATTGGTCACCCAGTCGCGCAGCGCCTCGTTCATGGCGTCCTTGAGGGTGCCGGCGCCGGCAGTGACCGGACGCACTTCGGCGCCCAGCATTTTCATGCGCCAGACATTGGGGCGCTGGCGCTCGACATCGGTTGCGCCCATGAAGATGACGCAGGGCAGGTCGAACTTGGCGCAGACTGTCGCCGTCGCTACGCCGTGCTGGCCGGCGCCGGTCTCGGCGATGATGCGCGTCTTGCCCATGCGCTTGGCCAGCAGAATCTGGCCCAGCGTGTTGTTCACCTTGTGGCTGCCGGTGTGGTTGAGTTCTTCGCGCTTGAAGTACACCTTGGCGCCGCCCAGATGTTCGGTGAGGCGCTCGGCGAAATAGAGCGGCGAGGGGCGGCCGGTATAGTGCTTGCCCAGCCGTTCGAGCTCAGCTTTGTACTCGGGGTCGGCCTGGGCGGCGCGATAGGCCTTCTCCAGGTCGAGGATCAACGGCATCAGCGTCTCGGCGACGAAGCGCCCGCCGAACTGTCCGAACCGACCCTGTTCGTCGGGGCCGTTGCGCAGCGAATTCGCGCCAACCGATGACATGCCGAACCTCTTTCTCACGCCCGGACAGAGGGGTCCGTCCGGCGCCGCCCGTTATAGTGGATCATGGCCCGGGGGCAAGCCGTGCGTGCCCAGCTGTTACTGCGCGGCGCGGGCGTTTTCGATGAAGGCGCGGATCAGCTTGGCGTCCTTGACGCCGGGGGCCGTCTCGACACCCGAGGAGACATCGACACCCATCGGCCGGACGGCACGGACGGCGTCGGCCACGGTGTCCGGGGTCAGCCCGCCGGCGAGAATGAACTGCTGCTCCGGATCCAGTGCCTCGAGCAGGGTCCAGTCGAATGTCGCGCCGTGGCCGCCGGGACGCTCCGCGTTCTTGGGCGCCTTGGCATCGAGCATGATGCGGTCGGCGACCTCGGCGAAACTCGCGACGGTCGCCACATCCTCGGCGGTGCCGATGGGGATAGCCTTCATCACCGCGATGCCGGCCTCGTCGCGGATGGCCTCGACGCGATGCGGCGTTTCGGGCCCATGCAACTGGATCCAGGTGGGCGATAGCGCCGCCACTTCCATGACGCAGCTATTGTCCGGGTTGACCAGCACCACGCAGGTCTCCACCCGGCCCCGCGCTTCCGAGATCAGCTCCTGCAGCGTCTCGATGTCCACATGCCGCGGGCTGCGGGCAAAGTGCATGAAGCCGACCATGTCGGCGCCGGCCTCGATGGCGGCTTCTAGGATGTCGGGCGTCCGGACGCCGCAGATCTTGATAATGAGAGGGTCAGCCATTGGATCGGTGATGGGGTAAGCCGGTCATTGGGCGAAACATCGGGGACAAACTACCGGGATTGGGCCAAGTCGTCGACATCGAGCAGGGCCCGGTTGGCGGGCGCGCGCCGCGCCGCGTCGAGTTCGCGGTGCAGCCGCTCGGTCTCGCGGCGCCAATGGCGCTCGTCGCGGCGATGCTGGCCCTGCGCGAACCAGGTGGCGATGCCGCCGAGCACGACCCCGACCAGCAGGATGCAGAAGATGACGAGGAACAGCGGCACGCCGACGCGGCTCGCCGCCAGTTGGTCAGCCTGCGCGAAGGGGTTGAAGTTCACCACCACCAGTTGCGTATTGGCGAGCGCGAAGATGATCAATACCGCGCAAAGCGGCACGAGCACGAACCAGCCAACGATGCGTTTGACCATCGATATTCCCTGGCGCGCGCCCACCGTCCTCAGCGGTTGAGGCGCTCGCGGATTTCCTTGCCGGCCTTGAACTGCGGCACGTATTTCTCGCCCACATCAACCTGTTCGCCGGTACGTGGGTTCCGGCCGACCCGGGCCGGGCGGTTCTTAACCGAAAACGCCCCGAAGCCGCGCAATTCGACCCGATCGCCGCGGGCCATGGCGTCGCCGACCTCATCGAGGATGGCGTTCACGATGTTCTCGATATCACGCTGGAACAGATGCGGATTCTCGTCGGCGAGTTTTTGAACCAGCTCGGACTTTATCATACCGCCCCCCGGCGTTCCTCCACGAAGAGTGGGCCTGTCACATCGACGGCCCAACCTGCCAAAGCGAAACCAACCCGTCAAGCGCGATCGGGCCGCTCTCGCCGAGGCCCAAGGCCGCACGGGCGCTCTGGCCAAGCACCGAACCGAGGTCGAACCAGCTCTGCTTGGGCAAAGGATAATAGGTGTAGACCGGCAGATCGGCGGCCAGTTGCTTGTCGGCCTCGAGCCAGTCGATCGCTTCGGGCTCGCCGCCGATGGCGTCGATCAGCTTGGCCTCGAGGCCTTGCCGGCCGGTGACGATCCGCCCGTCGGCCAGCGCCAGCGTCTGCGGCCGCGGGATGCCGCGGCGCTCGGCGACGATATCGACGAACCACTGGAAGCTGTCATTGATCATCGACTGCAGCGAGGCCCGGACCTCCGGGCTCATCGGCTCGTCATAGTCGGGCTCGGCCTTGAGCGGCCCGGTTGCCACCTTGTCCAGATCGATGCCGATGGTCGTCAGCAGCTTGCTGGCATCGACATGCTGATAGAGCACCCCGATCGAGCCGACGATCGAGAGCCGGCGGGCGAAAATGCGGTCGGTGGCGATGGCGGTCATATAGGCCGCCGAAGCGCCGAGCTCGCCGATCACCGCGACTACGGGCTTCTTGGCCCGAAGTGCGCTGAGTGCCTCATAGAGTTCCTCGCCGCCGGCCGTGGTGCCTCCGGGCGAGTTGATGGCGACGACCACCGCCTTGACGTTCTCGTCGTCGCCGAGGTCCTGCAACGCCTTCATGCGCGCCGGATCCGTGGTGATGACCCCATCGATCTTGACCCGGGCAATCCGGTCGCCCACTGCCGTCTGCGCATCGAGCGCGAAGCGGCCGGCAACAGCCAGCACCGCCACGGCCAGGGCGAGAAAAAATAGCACGCGCCAGAACCGGCGCGACGAGCGCAGCTTCGAATTGGCCGGTATCAGGTTCGCCGGATCGCCGGAAACATCGCTCATCTTGGCCCTCGCGCCGCATTGCTGCCGCCGAGGTAGAGCGCCCCTACGACAAATGCAAGGCGGAGGCGGCGGCCGTTTCGCGTTGCTCGTCCGGAATCGCCGCAGCGGGACATTGGGCGTATGCTGCCGCAGGGTCCCGGGCGTCTTGGGAGGACACCATGCGAAAGCTTCTGTTCTGGTCGCTCTGCGGGGTGACGCTTGCGGTCTATCTGGTCATGGCGCTTTGGTCTCTCCCGATCATTTCGGCCGGCGCCGGTGGTCTGGCTCCGTTCGATTTGCGGCTGGGCGGCTACAACGAACCCGATGCCCGCGCCTTGCTCGCGGCGCTCACGCCAGAGGCATCAGCATTTTACCGCGACGTGCAGCACAAACTCGACCTCGCCTATCCGGCGCTGGCCGCGGCAACGCTGTTCTTTGCCATTGCGGCGCTGTTGCCGGCGATGTGGGGAACCTGGCGCTTCGTCATCGCAGCGCCGGCCGTATTCGTGGCTATTTTCGATTATCTCGAGAACCACGCCGTCGCCCGGCTGCTGGCCGCCGGCTCCGACGCCACGCCCCCGATGATCGCCGACGCCAGCCAATGGACCGTGCTCAAGTCGCTCTCCACCACCGTGGTCGCGAGCGCCCTGCTGGCACTGCTGGTCTGGCGAGGCGCCCTGCTCCTGCGGCAACGACTGCGGCGACCGGCATAGACGGACCTTAGCCGAGTCGCCTGACCATATATCGTGCCCCGTCCTCATAGCCGCGCAGCTTGTCCGTCAGCGCGGGGATGTCCTCCGCCACGAACCCGTGCTTTTCCCAGAAGCCCTGGGAACCGTTGACTGCCACCAGATGCAGCGTCGCAAAGCCTTGCGCCTGGGCATGCTTGCTCAGCGCGTCGACGATGTGGCTGGCGGCGCCGATGCGGCGGGTGACGGGGAGCAGGGCCAGGTCGTGGATATAGTAGGTGTCGGCGTCGGCGGGGATTTCGCCGAGCCGGGTGTTCAGGGCCGGCAGGGCGCCGGCGCGCCAGGGGTGGCTCAGCACATAACCGACGGCTTTCTCTGAAATTTCGAGCAGGTAGCAGCCGTTGCGATAGAGCTGCTGGCGTTCGGCCAGCACGTCCGGCGCTTCAAAGAAACCTGGATGTACCTGCGCCGCGATGGCATCCACCGCCGGCATGTCGAAGGCCGTCATGGTCCGCCAGGCGACGTCACGGTAGCGGGAATCGCGCGCCTCGTCGGACAAGAAGAAGGCTCGCGCTTGTGGCGCGAGCCTCGAACTCGGACTGGGCGGAGTGTTGTCCGCTCCAGCCATTACTTCTTCTCGCGGTCCTTGAGCGCGGCGCCCAGGATGTCGCCGAGCGACGCACCGGAGTCCGACGAACCGTAGGCCGCCACGGCTTCCTTCTCTTCGGCGATTTCCAGCGCCTTGATCGAGAGGGAGACCTTCTGGGTCTTCTTGTCGTAGGCGGTGACGCGGGCGTCGACCTTCTCACCCTTGGAGAAACGCTCCGGGCGCTGGTCGTTGCGGTCGCGCGAGAGATCGGCGCGGCGGATAAACGCGGTCATCTCCGAGTCGGCGATCTTCACTTCGATGCCGCCATCGTTGACCTCGGTCACGGTGCCGGTGACGACCGAACCCTTCTTGATGCCGTCGCCGCTGGAATCGGCCACGTCGCCGGTCGCCAGCTGCTTGATACCAAGCGAGATACGCTCCTTTTCGACGTCGACGTCCAGCACCTTGGCCTGGACGATGTCGCCCCGGTTGTACTCGTCGAGCGCCTGCTCGCCCGGCTTCTGCCAGTCGAGGTCGGAGAGGTGGACCATGCCGTCGACATCGCCGTCGAGGCCGATGAACAGGCCGAATTCGGTCTTGTTCTTGACTTCGCCTTCGATGGTCGAGCCGATCGGGAACTTCTCGGCGAAGCTCTCCCACGGGTTCTGCAGGGTCTGCTTGAGGCCCAGCGAGATACGGCGCTTGTCCGGATCGACCTCGAGCACCATCACTTCCACTTCCTGCGAAGTGGAGACGATCTTGCCCGGGTGGACGTTCTTCTTGGTCCAGCTCATTTCGGAGACGTGGATCAGGCCTTCGATGCCCGGCTCCAGTTCCACAAACGCACCGTAATCGGTGATGTTGGTCACGCGGCCGGTGAACTTGGCGCCGACCGGATACTTAGCTTCGATGCCATCCCACGGATCGGCCTGGAGCTGCTTCATGCCCAGCGAGATACGATGGCTCTCGTGGTTGATGCGGACGATCTGCACCTTGATGGTTTCGCCGATCGAGAGGACCTCGGTCGGGTGGTTGACGCGGCGCCACGCGATGTCGGTGACGTGCAGCAGGCCGTCGATGCCGCCGAGGTCAACGAACGCACCGTAGTCGGTGATGTTCTTGACCACGCCGTCGACCACCTGGCCCTCTTCGAGCTGCTGGACGATTTCCGAACGCTGTTCGGCGCGCGACTCTTCGAGGATGGCACGACGCGAGACGACGATATTGCCGCGGCGCTTGTCCATCTTGAGGATCTGGAACGGCTGCGGAACATTCATCAGCGGGCCGATGTCGCGGATCGGGCGGATATCCACCTGCGAACGCGGCAGGAAGGCCACGGCACCTTCGAGGTCCACGGTGAAACCACCCTTGACCTGGTTGAAGATGATGCCTTCGACGCGCTCGTTGCGGTTGTAGAGCTCTTCGAGCTTGACCCAGCTCTCTTCGCGGCGGGCCTTCTCGCGCGACAGCACAGCTTCGCCCAGCGCGTTTTCGACGCGGTCGACATACACTTCGACGACGGAACCGACCTGGATGGTGCCGTCACGGCCGGCGGCGCCGAATTCCTTGAGCGCGATGCGGCCTTCGGTCTTGAGACCGACATCGATGATCGCGAGGTCCTTCTCGATGGCAACGACGGTGCCCTTGACCACGGTGCCTTCGGCGGCATCGTTTTCCATGAAGCTGTCCATAAGGAGAGCTTCGAAATCGTCTTTGCTAACAGTTTGAACTGCCAAACTATATCTCCAGTGGCGCCGGTGGTTTGAGGTTGAACACCAGAAGGGAAACGAGGCCCGATCCGCGAAAACGCGTGATCCGGCGCGCGAGCGCTCGTTCGGCAAGCTGATGGGTAGAGTTTTCGCGTCCGGCTCTGGTACCGGGACGGTCGGACCGCTAGAGGCTCGGTTGGATTAGGGCCTTAGCCCGCCTTGCCTGCTACGGCCGCGTCCACGATGGCGACGGCTGCGCGAAGTGCGGCCTCTATATCCAATTGGGTCGTGTCGAGCAAGTGCGCGTCACTGGCCTGGTAGAAGCCGCCGTTAGGGTTGGCCATGTCTCGAGCGTCCCGCTCTTCTATCTGGTGATAGAGAGCGTAACGATCAACCACCTGGCCCCGCGCTTCGAGTTGGCGGGCGCGCCGTTCCATGCGGGCCTTGGAGTCGGCGACGATGAAGAGCTTGGCATCGGCGTCGGGGCAGATCTTGGTGCCGATGTCGCGGCCATCGAGCACGGCGCCGCCCGGCTGTGTGGCGAAGCGGCGCTGGAAATCGAACAGCGCCTGCCGCACCTCGGCGATCACCGCGACCTTACTGGCCAGGGTGCCGGTTTCGGCGCTGGTCAGGGTTTCGAGGTCTTCGAGATGGCTGGCGTCTAGCGCCCGGGCGGCCGCGATGGCGCGGGATTCGAATTCGGGGGTGCCGTCATGAGCCGCTACGGACCGACCGACAGCGCGGTAGAGCAGGCCGGTATCGAGATGGGGCAACCCGTAGTGCCTGGCCAGGCCCGCCGCGAGCGTGCCCTTGCCGGAAGCGGCCGGTCCGTCGACGGCAATGATCATCGGGGCCTCTTAGGTATAGCGCAGGAAGCTCGCGCCGAGTTTCTCGAAATCCGGCATGAAGCCCGGGTAGATCTGGGCGATAGCCGATTGATCGTCCACCGTCACCTGCTCTTCGGCCGCCATCCCCAAAACGAGGAAGGCCATGGCAGTGGCGGCGTCGCCATGCGTCACCACGCGGCCGCCGCCTTTGACCTTGCCGGCGCCCTCGATGGTGAGAATGTCTTCGCCCAGTGTGGCGTTCACACGGTTGACGATCAGCCCGTTGATCACCGCCCGAACCTGATCGCTGTCGCGATCCTTGAGGGCGGCGAGGCCGTGGATCACCGTCTCGCCTTCGGCCATGGCCGCCGCGACGCAGAGCAGCACGAATTCTTCCACCAGGGCCGGCACCCGCTCAGCCGGTACCGTGACGGCTTTGAGCGCCGAGTGGATCACCCGCACATCGGCGACATCCTCGCCGCTCGATTTGCGCGGGCGGACAAGGTCGATCTGCGCTCCCATTTCCCGTAGCGTATCGATCAGCCCGGTGCGCATGGGCGAGACCAGTACATTTTCGACCAGGATTTCGGAGTTCGGCACGATGCTGCCGGCGACAATGGCATGGGCCGCAGCCGACATGTCGCCCGGGAGGGTGACCTGCTGGGCGCGAAGACTCGCCAACCCCTCGATCTCGATGACACGACCGCCTTCCGGCGTGGCACTCACCTCGAGCCGCGCGCCGAAAGCCCGCAGCATGCGCTCGGTATGGTCGCGGGTGGGCAGCGGTTCGGTGATGGTGGATACGCCCGGAATGGTGAGTGCCCCGAACAGCATGGCGGACTTGAGCAGCGCCGATGGCGCCTCCATGCGGTAGTCGGCGGGCGTCGCCAGCCGGGCGCCCCGCAGCGAAAACGGCAATCGCTCCGGTCCGCCTTCGACCACGCCGACGCCATAATGCTCCAGCGCCGACAGCACCACCGCCTGCGAGCGGGCAGTCAACGGTGGATCGCCGGCGAAATGCGTGGTGAAGCCATAGGGGCCGAGGAGCCCCATGGCGAGCCGCAGCGCCACCGAGGAACTCGAAAAGTGCAGCACATCCTCGGGTTCGAGAAAGCCGCCGACGCCGATGCCCATGATGTGCCAGCGGTTGGCGCGCTTGTCGATCCTTGCGCCGACCGCCTGCATGGCCCGGCCGGTAGCGAACACGTCGGCACTTTCGTGCAGACCCTCGACAATGGTTTCGCCCCGGGCCATGGCGCCCAGGATCAGGGCCCGGTGCGAAATCGCGCGGTCGCCGGGCAGTTGCACAACGCCGCGCAGCCAGGGCGAGCGCTCAGTAGCAAGGGGACGTGGCGCGAGTGGGTGAAGCGACATCGGCGAAAGGACTGC
Source organism: Pseudomonadota bacterium (assembly GCA_023415605.1). GTDB lineage: Bacteria > Pseudomonadota > Alphaproteobacteria > Rhizobiales > Devosiaceae > Devosia_A. Next base: position 3,477 of record JAEZKB010000118.1, on the reverse strand, counting down.
GGCAAATACGGGATATCGGGCAACCGCATCGGCTTAGCACGCGCCGGTCGGCCATCACCAGTCTTGCCTTCGGATACGAGCCTCCCGATATGCGCCGAACCGGGCGCATTTAGGGTTTGACAGGCCCAAGGTTTGCCCCTAACCGGACTTCCCACGAGCGGGAGGCCCCGCCTTTCAGTCATGAGGAAGCAATTGGCCAAAGAAGACCGCGGCACCAAGCGGGAAGACCCCGAAACCGGCAAGAAGTTCTACGATCTCAACAAGGATCCGATCGTCTCGCCTTACACCGGCAAGTCCTATCCGCGTTCCTACTTCGAATCGGCCACCGCCGTTCGCGCCAAGGCGGCGCCCGAGCGTGAGGTCGAGGACGACGAGGATGAAGAGGAAGTCGAGATCGAGGAAGCCGCCGATACCGGTGGTCCCGAGATCGTCAGCCTCGAAGAAGCCGATGCCGAAGAGGCCGGCGACGAGGAAGAGATTCCCGATGTCGAGGACGTCGAGGACGTCGAAGATCTCGGCGACGACGATGCCGACACCTTCCTCGAGGAAGACGAGGACGAGGACGAAGACCTCGATTTCGACGTCGGCGGCGGTGGCGACGAGCGCTGATCGTCACGCTGTCACCTGGGTGTAAAAAAGCCGCTTGCCACGCGCGGCTCACCTAGGTAGAAGGCACCCGCGCTGCGACGGCAACCGCCGCGGCGCGAAACCCAGGGCACGGCCTTCCGTGCACCGGATGCGGTCGAAGAGACCACTGATGGGGCTATAGCTCAGCTGGGAGAGCGCTTGCATGGCATGCAAGAGGTCAGCGGTTCGATCCCGCTTAGCTCCACCAAACCTTCCCTACGAGCCCGGCTTGCGCCGGGCTTTTGTGTTTCTGGGCCTGAACCAAACCTCATCCCTCACGTTCACGCGTGGCAACACGGGAGAGTGGCGATGCCCCACTATGTCTATGAGATTCCGGCCGGGACGGCGCCGAACCGGCAGATGGGGGCCTACGGCAACTACGGCGATGCCAGCGAGTTCGCGCGGGTCGAGCGGCAAAAGCTGAAGCTCGGCAACGACACGCTGATCCTCGTGGTGCATGCGGAGAGTTCAGAACAGGCCGACGCCAGCGCCGCTCGGCTGCGCGAGCAGTTCGATGAGGCGCGCAAGGCCCGTTATGCGCCATCGGGGCGCGTCGCCCAGTTTGTCCTGAATTTCCCGCCCGAGCCGGAATCCGGCCAGCGGCCAGAGCCGATTGCCACCGGCACGGCCGTGCTCGAGCGGCGCCCCGAACTTCAGTCGCCCCAGTCGACGTCCATCGGCACCGTCCAGTAGACCTGGAAGCGCGGGGCGGATGGTGCCATCTCGAGCAGCTTTTCGCGGATGAGGCGATGGTCGAGCGGGTCGCGGGCTTCGGCTTCGGCATGCGCCGGCGGTTCGTCGATGACATAATAGTCTTCGTCGAAGGCGGCCTGGCCATGCTGGGTGTCGTCGATCATTGCGGCCTCCTCGAAGCCAATCTCATGCCCGATGCTAGCAACTCGCAGCGACGAGCCTTTTGCGCGGGATCAAAAATCCGGAAGACTCTGCGCGAAACCGCAAAATCTCGCCTTTCGACCCCGGAATTTGATCCGCCGCAAATCCCGGCAGGGGGCGATGCCGTATGAGGAGCCATAGACGCCTCCATCAGGATTGAACTCAAATGCAATTGGTCTGTCCGGTCAGCACGCCCGTATGTTTCCGCGACGCGGTGGACGCCGGGGCCGATGCCGTGCAGTGCGGCTTTGCCAACGAGACCAATGCCGCCCATGTTCTGGCGCTGCACTTCACCTATGACGAACTCGCCGAAGCGATCGCCTATGCGCGGCCGCGCGGCACCAAGGTGATCGTCGCGATCGACAGCTTCATGCGCGCCGGCGCAGAGGAGCTCTGGACCAAGGGGGTGGATATCGCCGTCTCACTGGGCGCCGACGCCATTCTGGTCTCCGATATCGGGCTCCTCGCCTATGCGGCGGACAAGTATCCCGACCAGCGCCGGCACCTCGCGGTGCAGTCGTCGGCTGCGACGGCGGCGCATCTGGGTTTCCTCGCCGAAGCTTTCGGCATCAAGCGGGCAGTGCTGCCGCGCGGCATGCTGGTCGAAGAGGTCGTGGCGATCGCCGCCGATGCCGGTTGCGAGATCGAAGTCGCGGCCGGCAGCCTGTCGCTCCGCCGCGGCGAGGCCCACGCTGGCCCCAGCCTCGATATGCTGGCCCATCTCGCCGACCTCACCGCCGCCGGAGTCACCGCCCTCAAGGTCGAAGACGCTCCTCGCGGCGCTGCCTACATCCGCAGCCTCCGCGCCGACTTCGCCGCGGCATTGCCGCACGATGAGGCGGAAGCAGCCTAGAGCAACTCGTAGTCGACGATCTTCCCGGTCCAATAGGTGAAGAGCCCGTCCGGCAATTCCCAGCCGACTTCGCCATCGGTGGGAATGCGGCGGCTGCCGAACCATTGATAGCCGCCGAACGAACCGCGCCAGGCTGTCGGTTCTGTGTGGTCGCCGGCGGTCATTGGCCTGTCCGGCGCGAGCATCCCTGTGATGTCGCCATCCTCGTTGAAACTGAATCGGATGCTGGCCTCGCCGCCCGCGAACCGGGCTGTGACCTCGACCGTGGCTGCGTCGATCTGGCGCCATCGCAGGCTGGCATTGCTAAGGATCGCGTCGGGATGGACTGGCAGTTCCGAGAGGTACCGCTGCAGCTCGCCCTTGGCGAAGTCGGGGCCTGTCCCCTTAGCGACCGAGACGACGCCCAGCACCCTTGCCTCCAGCAGGCCCTCGCCGCCGACGATGCTGTCGACCACCGTCACCGGCAGTCCCATCATGGCGCCGCGACCGCGCCAGACCATCTCTGTGCTGGCGATGGCAAGCCATTGGTCGGCCGTTATGGCAATCGGCGCCTTTCCCTTGGCGGTCGTCAGCGATGCACGGTGGCGCAGGTGGACTGAACGCGGGCCGGCGGCCACTGAACCACCATTGCGCTCGGCGAAGTCGCGCACAATCTGCGGCAGGTCCGGTGTTGCGGGCATGGCGGCCGCAGCCAGGACCCGATCCTTCAGCCCATCGATGCGCTTCTCGAACTGTTGGCTGGAAAACCACAGGACAGCGGCCACAACGATCAGAAGTGCGGCAAGGACGTAAAACACGGCGCGCTACCTCAGTATGACGGCTTATCCCCCGGTGCCGCAGATCCTGGGTGCCTCGCCAGGCGCGCGCGTTGACTTACGTCAAGTCCTCACGGCCACCAGATGGTGCCGCCGGTCAGGCTCACTCCGGGGCGAACCTCGATCATGGCAGCGCTACCGGTCGTGGTTAACCACGCGTAGCCGATGAGGGTGGCAAGGGCGACGAACATGACCACGGTCGCGATACGTCTACCGATCATGGCTGCTCCAGTCGTCTCGATCACCGTTCTCATTAAAACGGGAAGGGCGGTGACCCTTCTAGATCAC
>JAEZKB010000066.1 GCA_023415605.1 Pseudomonadota bacterium | reverse complement strand
GGCTCGGACTGCGAGCGCAGCTCATAAGCCCCGTCGGGTCCGATGCTCCCGGACGCCGGCTGCACCGAGCCGTCGGGCATCTCTTTCACCGGCACGAACAGCACCGACCCCGTGGTGACCGGCTTGCCGTTGTACGTCACCTTCCCGCGGACCGTGGCGTGCTCGTAATGCGGCTCGCCGCAGCCCCCGGCACCGGCCGCCAGGATCAGGGCGGCGGCCGACGCCGCACCACGGGCCCGGCGGGCGATTCTCGCTCCCATTGCCATTCGATGGACTCCTGCCTCGATCGCCCGCGGGGCTCAATACGCGTCGCTGGAGACGACCTCGCCGTTGGCGATGGTGCCCAGGGCCCACCACACCAGGAGGTTCACCGAGTCCTTGACGAACCGAACCGATCCGTCCACGAAGACGATGTTCACGCCGCCGCCGTGCCGGCTGCTGGCGGTCAGCAGCGCCCCGTTCATGTCCTGGTTGTTGGTGACGCAGTTCCAGGTGTTCGGCGTCATGATGTGGGTGTAAATGCCGCCGTTGCGGCCCAGGCCCAGGTGCCAGAAGCTCCCCATCCCGCTGAGCGTGTTGGCCGGGTTCCCCGAGAGGGCCAGATTGGCCAGGTTCGTCGAATCGGGGTAGAGCGTCTTGCACGACAGGTAGCTGACCATCGGGCTCCTGTCGGGATACCAGGTGCTCGTGTTCGAGACGCTGGACGTGGGCTTCAGCGTATCGACCCCCGAGTCGATCCCCTTGACCCGCTCGCTGAAGCAGGCCGTGTTGCTCGTGCCGTCGATGATGAACGACATGGGGATCTTGCCGACCACGCCGCCTTGCTGACCCAGGTCAATGCCGACGCCGCGGAAGTTGTCGCCGTACTTCATCGTGTAGGCCTCGGACCCGGCGCACATCGAGTAGTTGGTGTGGCCGGCGGCGTTGGTCATCCGGTCCATGTCCGAGGGGCACAGCAGGAACGACAGCTTGGTGTTGAAGACGGTCGTGTTCTGCACGGTGGCCGGGCTGGCGAAGCCGGTGGAGAAGTTGGCCGCGTTGAACAGGTTGGACTGCTCCAGCTGCGCCAGCATCATCGAGGTCGCCGACCAGTCGTTCCAGTTGTAGCCGACGTGCGCCGGCGGCAGGCAGAGGTTGGAGCTTTCATAGTTGGCGACGGCCAGGCCGATCTGCTTGAGGTTGTTGACGCACTGGCTGCGGCGAGCGGCCTCGCGCGCCGCCTGGACCGCGGGGAGGAGCAAGGCGATGAGGACGGCGATGATCGCGATCACCACCAGCAACTCGATCAGCGTGAAGCCGCGGCGCTCGGACATGGGAGGCTCCCTTCGAGTCGGATGAGAACGACATGAGACCGGCCGGGTACTGACCCCGTTCCGACGGGTCGACGCGGCGCGGCGCCCCAGACGCGACGGATCCTCCGAGAGGCGGCCCTGGAACACGACCACGGACGCACAACCGGAGCTGCGTCGGCCGATCGCGGGACGTCGCGCGACGATCGAGAGGCCCCGGCGAACGCCGGATCGGCCTCTTTAACCTGGATTCAACATATGCCGCACCGACAGAGATGACTTCAGCTATAGCTATGGCCGTTGCGGCGAGAAAGTGGAAGACATTTCCGCCAATTTTTCCCGCATGTCCTCCCGCCTTTGGCGCAAATTCATGCTGCAAAAGCCGTTCTTCCCGTGCCCAGGACCTCCGGCCGGCCGACATCGGCCGGCATGCGAGCGACCGAGGCGTCGCCGTCGCATCGGCCCCGGGAAGGATCCTGGCGCGGGCGTGCGAGGCGTCCTGCATGGCGACATCCCGACCGTTCGTCCGACGATCGCGATGCGGCCGGCGAGCCGTTCGGCGCCTTCCCTTCGGGCGGCGTCAGGGGCTCGGGTTCGTGATATGGACGATCGGTAACGGGTCCTATTTCGCTCGCGCTGATCCTGGACTCGGGTCGGAGAGCATGACTAGGATGAACGCGCAGGTCGGTTTCTCGGGGCGTCCCGGAGCGGGATCGGAGGGGCCATGGGCGAGGGGTCGACGGAGCTGATCCGGCGCGTCGGCGAGGGCGACGAGGCGGCGCTCGGGGAGCTGTTCGGGTCGTATCGAGACCGCCTCAAGCGGCTGGTGCGGCTGCGGCTGGACCGGCGCCTCCAGAGGCGCGTCGACCCGTCGGACGTCCTCCAGGAGGCCTACATCGACCTGGCCAGGAAGCTGCCCGCGTACGCGAGCAAGCCGTCGATGCCGTTCTTCCTCTGGGTCCGACTCGTCGTGGTCGAGCGGCTGATCCGGCTCCACCGGACGCACCTGGAGGCCGCGGCGAGGGACGCCGGGCGCGAGGTCCCTATAGACGGCGGCGGGCCCCGGGCCGACTCAGCCTCGATCGCGGCCCAACTCATGGGGCGGATCACCACGGCCAGCCGGGCGGCCGAGCGGGCCGAGCGGCGGCGGCAATTGGAATCGACGCTCAACGACATGGACCCGACCGACCGCGAGGTGATCGTGCTGAGGCACTTCGAGGAGCTGTCCAACGACGAGGCCGCGGGGGTCCTGGGCCTGTCCAAGGCCGCGGCGAGCAAGCGATACGTCCGGGCCATGCTGAAGCTCAAGGCGGTCCTCGAGAAGTCCCCGGGCCTCGTCGACACGGCCGACGGCGAGCCGCGCTGAGCCGGCCCCGCCCGGAGCCGGAGGGAGTCCGTCCCGTGGCCGATCCCAGCGAGGAGATCGACCCGCTCGGCCGCCTGGCCGACGAGTTCCTCGACCGCGAGAGGCGCGGCGAGCGCCCGTCCGTCGACGACTTCCTGGCCAGGCTCCCCGACCCCGACCGCCGCGGCGAGCTGCGCGACCTGCTCTCGGCGCTGGTGGCGGTGGAACGCATCAAGAAGGGGATGGAGGACGACGGCCCGCCCTCGGATGCGGTGGGGGCCGAAGCGGACCGCCCGGACCGGCTGGGGGACTTCCGCATCCTTCGCGAGGTCGGCCGCGGCGGGATGGGGGTGGTCTACGAGGCCGAGCAGGTGTCGCTGGGCCGGCGGGTGGCGCTGAAAGTCCTCGCCCCCTGGATCCGCCCCGGCTCGCAGCAGGTCCGGCGGTTCCTGCGCGAGGCCCGGTCGGCGGCCCGCCTGCACCACCCGGACATCGTCCCGATCTTCGGCGTGGGCGAGCACGAGGGCCGGCACTTCTACGCGATGCAGTTCATCCCCGGCCACGGGCTCGAC
>JAEZKB010000038.1 GCA_023415605.1 Pseudomonadota bacterium | reverse complement strand
CGTTCGGCCTTGTCGAGATTGTCCGGGCCGATGACCACCGGGGTCAGCAGCACCAGCTTCTCGGCGGGCTCGGTCTTGTCCTTGGCATAAGCCACGGCGATCCGGACGGCAGTACGCGACTGCTCGCCGGGGAACTGCTCGACGGTGCCGGCCAGCGTGCCGTCGCGAACGGCGGCCAGCGCTTCGGGCAGTGCGTCGAAGCCGTAGATCTTGACGTCGGTGAAGCCGCGGGCCGCACAGGCCTCGGCAGCGCCGAGCGCCATGTCGTCATTGGCGCAGATGATAGCGTCCGGCTTGCCGTTGGCAGCCAGGCCGGCTTCGGTGACCGACAGCGCCTCGGCACGAGCGAAGTTGGCGGTCTGCTCGAAGATGATCTGGTACTTGTCCTTGACCGGGTCGAGGACGTTGTGCACGCCTTTGTTGCGGTCGATCGCCGGACCGGCGCCGGGCTGGCCCTGCAGGTGGAAAATCTTGGCCCCGTTCGGGAAAGCGTCGACCAGGGCCTGTGCCTCGGCTTCGCCACCCTTCACGTTGTCGGCGCCCACATGCGCCAGGATGCCCTCGACGCCATCGACGCGGCGGTCGATGGTGACGACCGGTACGCCAGCCTGCACGGCCTGCTCGATCGCCGGCGCCAAGGCGTTGACGTCGAGCGGCGAGATGACGATGGCGTTCACCTTCTGCACGATGGCCGCCTCGATGTCGGCGGTCTGCTTGGGCGCCGAGTTCTGGCCGTCGCTCTCGATGATGTTGACGCCCTGTGCCTGTGCCTCAACCTTGATCTGATTGAGCATGTGCACGAAGAACGGGAAACTCAGGCTCGGGACCGACCCGAGAATGGTGAGTTCCTGGGCGAATACGGCTGTCGGGGCTGCAGCGGCGAGCGCGCCAAGCGCCACCGATGACAGCAGGAAACTGCGTCTGTTCACGATGATATCCTCCACAATGCACGCGGTATTCACCGTCATGCAGGCGGCACGCTATTCCCTCGCGCCGCCGTCGGCAAGCACTAACATGTTAGTTGATCAACAACCCTCTTGGACGTTCGTAGGGTAGGCCAAGCCCATCGCGAGAGCGCTCACTCAGCTCTGATAACCGAACAGTCGCAGAGGCTTAGCGAGTACCCACACCCACGCCGGTTCAATTCAATCGAGCCGTTTGTTTTTCCCCGCCAGTCCGCTCTAAATGAAGGCCGGAGAGAATGGGAGGGGAACCATGCCTGCGAATTCGCCTGAACTCTATTGGTCCAAGCCGCGGGGCAACGCCCCCAATAGTCGCTTTCCTCTGATGGTCCACCGCCAGTCGATGCCGGGCGGCGGCGCCGATGAGATGATCGGCATGTTCCGGGCCAATGGCTGGTCCAACAACTGGCGGTATCCGGGCGTCTATACCTATCCGCACTTCCACTCGACCACGCATGAATGTCTTGGCGTGGCGCTTGGCTGGATGGAAGTGGAGATGTTCGGTCGTGGCGGGACGACGCTTCGAGTGGAGGCGGGCGACACGATCGTCATACCGGCCGGCGTATCCCACAACATGGTGGGCCACTCCGACAATATTCTCATGGTCGGCGGGTATCCGGACGGACGAGACTGGGACAACATCCAGGAAGAGCAACTGACCGAGCCGCTCCGCCGCGCCGCCGCCAAACGGATCATGATGCTGCCCATTCCGAGCCGCAACCCGGCGACCGGCTTGTCCATGACCGAGTGGTTCGAGGCCCCTTCCTCGGTCGACGCCGAGCTCAACGATTTCCGCGACGCGCTCGACGCCCTCTAGGGCGCCGGGCACGTTTGCGAAATCAGGTCACACCGCCGGTTCGGGCTTCACGTCGGCGAGCTGCGCTAGCTTCACCTGGGTGAGCAGGCTCAGCTCGTCATAGACGTTCCACTCGTCGACAATCTTGCCGTTCTTGTAGTGGTAGTGGGTCATCCCCATTACCTGCACGCGCTTGCCCGTAGGGTGCTCGCCCAGGCTCTGCAGGATGCCATAGCCGAGGTGGTGGCCCTCGATGATCCAGCGCACCGCGACCTTGGTGCCGCCTTCTTCGCTCGGGGTCGAGCAGATGTACTGCGGCGAATACGAAGCATCGGGAAGCGAGCCGATCAGCCCCAGATGCTGGTGCGTCACAGCGGCGACGCCATAGAGCTCCTTCATCATCGGCCCGTGGTACTGCACGGTCGGCGCATAGACGTCCTTGATCTTGCCGAACATGCGCTTGTTGAAGACTTCATGCAGCCAGCGCAGCGTCTCGACTTCGATCTCGGTCTTGGCGATCGAGGTATCGGCTACCGCCTCCGGTGGATACTGGCCGAGCAGGCGGCGGTTCTCGCCGATGTCGAGGACCGTTTGGCCCCGGTCGAGTGCCGACTTGGCGAAGCGCGTCGCAAAAGCGTCGAGATCGAGCCCCAGCTGGCTGATGATTGCCGCCGTGTCTGCCACGACCCACTCGCGGTAGATCTTGTTGCGGAGGATCATGCAGTCGGCGATCGTCCGTGACACGAACGGCTTGCCCGTCGGCTGCCCGAGATGGCCGAACTGGGTGTGGCGGCCCGAGCCGGTCACGAGGTGCGAGGTGTAGAACCCGTCCTTGTCGTTGCCGTCCCAAATCACCTGCGTGGCCATGCCGCGCCGCTCCGGGAACGAGACGAGGCGCTGGATAGTGTCACGCACCACGTCCTCGCGATTGTAGATCGTCCCCATGGTGCCGTAGAGCACGCAGTTATGCGTGTAGTGGGTGTAGATCAGGCCGATATCACGCTCGTCCCAGATCTTGTGCGTGCAGCGCACGATGTAGTCGACGATGTCCGTATAGACCTCGTCGAAGCCATCCAGCGATTGGCTGCGCGGCCGGTCGGTCGGCGCCAGTTCAGGATAATCGCGGCGCTCGACCTGCAGGACCGTTTCTTCGGGGCTGTCGATGCGGCTGATCTTGGCAGGCTTGGATTCGGCCATTGTGTGTCCTTGCGGTGAACTGGAGGCAGTGGGCTGTTCGGTTTCGTCGTGCACGGGTTTGTCCAGCTTGTGAAAGTCTAGCCCCGCCACCGCACCGAGGCACCTGAAACCGCGCGGCGCGGTAAATCGAGCTTTCGACGCCGGCGATGTGACCAATGCGGGGCAAATGCGGATCCCGGCGCCGGAGCCGCAAAACGCTTGCGACTGGAGGCGAAAACTCTTGCTGAAGAAAACACTGGCAAAAACTGCATACGTATGCAAGAGCTTTGTTGGCCGCCTTTGGTAGCGGCTCAATTGTCCCGTTTTTCTGTCCGCACCCCCAGCCCGGAGGCTGATCCGTCATGTCCAATTCGACCTTTGCGCCCAAGGGCATCACCTACGTCAAAGCGCCGTCGCGCGACCAGGTGAGCGACAACGCGCCGGTGGAAGAACTGGTCGCCGAGATCATCAAGTCAGTGCGGGAGCGCGGTGACGCTGCGGTGCGCGACTATTCGAGCAAGTTCGACAAGTCGGACATCGAAGTCTTCGAAGTGACCGCCGCCGAACGCGAGGCAGCGCTGGCTGAACTGGCCCCTCAGACTCGGGCCGATACCGAGTTCGCCATCGCCAATGTGCGCAAATTTGCTGAAGCGCAGCTCGCGACCATCCTGCCGCTCGAGATCGAGACCCTGCCGGGCGTGCATCTCGGCCACCGCGTCATCCCGATCGAGCGCGTTGGCTGCTACGTCCCGGGCGGCCGTTATCCGCTGCTCTCTGCCCCGATCATGACCATCGTGCCCGCAAAGGTCGCTGGCGTCGATGAAGTCGTCGCCTGTCTGCCGCCCAATGCCCACAAGGCGATGATCGCCGGCTGCCATCTCTCAGGCGCCGATCGCATCTTCAAGATCGGCGGCGCGCAGGCGATTGCCGCCATGGCCTACGGCACCGAGAGCGTGCCGGCGGTCAACAAGATCGTTGGACCCGGCAACGCCTTCGTCAACGAAGCCAAGCGCCAGGTGTTCGGTCCCGTCGGCATCGATCAGCTGGCTGGGCCGTCGGAAATCTTCATCGTCGCGGACTCGACCGGGGACGCCGAAATGATCGCGACCGACATGCTCGCGCAGGCGGAACACGACGTGCGCACCCGCGTCGGCCTCATCACCACGGATCTGGCACTCGCTGAAGCCACGCTCAAGCAGGTCGAGGCCCAGCTCGCGACACTCTCGACCGCCAATGTGGCCGGTACCGCCTGGAAGGACTATGGCGAGATCGTTGTCTGCGAAGACGAGGCCACTCTGATCGCCTATTCCGACCACGTCGCCGCGGAACATCTGCAGGTGCACACGGCCGATCCTCAGGCCATGGCCAAGAAGCTCCGCAACTACGGTTCGCTCTTCATCGGCGAACTCGCGAGCGTCGTCTATTCCGACAAGTGTGTCGGCACCAACCATACGCTGCCGACCATGGGGGCAGGGCGCTATACCGGCGGTCTCTGGGTCGGCGCTTACGTGAAGATCGCCACCCACCAGTGGCTCGACGAACGCGGAGTCAAGGCTGTAGCGCCGCCCGCCACCCGCCAGAGCGCCAGTGAAACCCTCGAAGGCCACCGCCGCGCCGCCCAACTCCGGCTGGACCGACTACAGGCTTAGGGAGTCGTGGTGGGTTCTAGTGGCCCACCACCTTCTCGGCTGCCTGGGCCAACACATCTTCGCTCCACTGGTTGAGGCTCTTGCCAGAGAGCTCTGCAGCTAAGGCGGCGCGAGAGTGTACGTCGGCTCCAACCCTGAGCATCAGGTTGCCGGAATATGGCTTCTGAGGGTCCTTGCCGATAGCGGCGCAGGCGGCGAGATAGTCATCGACCGCCTCGTGAAAGGCCGACTTCAGCTCGGCCACACTATCGGCGTGGAAACCGATGACATCGCGGATGCCCGCGATGCGCCCGGTGAAGATTTCGTCCTCGGCGTCGAACTCGACCCGCGCAGCATATCCGCGATACGACATGACCTTCATGGTTTCACTCCGATAAGCATCAGGAACTCGCGGCGTCGCGCACCTGGTATCGCTTGGCTTCCTTCGCCGGGTGTGGCCGGTGAAAACTGGCGATATGCCAGTGCAGTTCGAAACGGACCCGCGACCCGCTGCCTTCGATGACCCGGCATCCGACCGAAACGAGCAGGCTCTCGATAGCCGCCCACTCGATCGAGCCGGGAACAGGATCGGTGAAGATGGCCGCGAGCGTCCGCCGCTGCTTGCTGTTCATGCAAGCAATATAGCCGGTGATTGCAGAAAGTGCAATCTACTTGATCTGGTCAGCCTCCAGCCAGGCGGCACGGAGTTTCTCCACCGTGAAGCCGGGCGCGCGGGCCGCCTTGAGGATCGGCTGCTCCTTGCGGATGGTGACGTCGATCGCCGCCGGCATCTTGTCGATGAACTCGGCCGGAATCACGACCGCGCCGTGACGATCCGCGTGGATCAAGTCGTTCGGCCTGACGTGCATACCGAACACCGTCACGGGCACATCGATGTCGGTGACATGCACGAAGGCATGGCTGGGGCCGATCGAGCCGGCGATCACCTGATAGCCCGGGTCGAGCATGCCCAGGTCACGCAGCACGCCATTGGTGACCGTGCCCGCGATCCCGAGCCCCTTGTGCTGCGCCACCTGCATCTCGCCCCAGAAACCACCGATGCAATGCGGCCAGTCGGTGTCCTCGATGACGACCACGTTGGGACCGGTCCCGCTCGCGACATACTCGTAATACGCCATCCGCAGCGCACGGACTTCCGCCGCGGGCTTCTGTGACGGTGACGAGGCGCGAATGCGGGCCGTGCGGGCAAAACCGACGATCGGCGGCAAGCTCACATCGGCCGCGACCACCGGCGACTTGGTGAATCCCTCGGCCGTGCGCCCGCCCATCACATGCTCCAGGGCATTGCAGATGGTGGGCGTATCGGTACGGCGGAGCAGAGCGAGGGTTTCGGCGGGCAGGGACATGGCGGGCCTCAGTTGAGCTTCAATCGATCGCTGACGATCCCGGCGCCCTCGGCAAGGGCGGCGAGTTTCATCCAGACGATGGTGGGGTCGACGGGCCCGAAGCCGGCAAAGGTCGAGAAGCCGCAATCGGTCCCGGCAATGACGCGGTCGGCACCGACGATATCGGTGTAGTGCGTCAGGCGCTCGGCGATGAGCTCCGGGTGCTCGACGAAGTTGGTGGTGGAATCGATGAGTCCCGGGATCAGCACATAGTCGTCCGGGATCTTCACCGACTTCCAGTCGACCCACTCATGCGCGTGCCGCGGATTGGCGCCCTCGAACAGCAGCGCCCGCGGCTTGGCCGTGAGGATCGTCGGCAGCACCTTCTTGAGCGCGATGTCGCAGTTGTGCGGCCCCTCATAATTGCCCCAGCACACATGCATGCGCACCTTGTCGCCTGGGACGTTGCGCAGCGCGTGGTTGAGCACCTCGATGTGGCGCCCTGCTGCTTTGACGAAGCCGTCGTCATCGAGGTCCTTGTACATCATGTGCCGGCCCAGCCCGAGATCGGGACTGTCGAGCTGCAGGATGAATCCGGCCGCCACGATGCCTTCGTACTCGGCCCGCATGCCTTCGGCCACGGCCTCGAGATAGTCGTCCTGCGTCTTGTAGAACTCGTTCGGCTGAAACAGCGCAATCACCCCCGGCGTCGCCGAGTTCATGAAGCCCTTGGCGTAGTCGTTCGCCGTCAGCGCCGACTGGAAGTTGGCCACGTCGTCAGCGAGTGGCTGCATCGTCTTGACGGCGATCTCACCCACGCACTTTGGCCGCTTGTAGCTCGGGGTCCCGCCCGAGCGTGCCTGCCGCTCGAGGAAACTCGGCACCAGTTCAAGATCCTTCGGCGGACGGCGCGACGAATCTCCGGCAAATCCGGTGAGCCGGTCCTTGATATAGGTGGCGTAGGAAATCTTGCTCATCTCGCCGTCCGACGGCAGGTCGACGCCCGCCGCCTTCTGCTTGGCGACGATATCGATCACCGCCTCGGCGACGATGCGGTTGAAGCCGTCTTCCTCGACCGGAACGCCGGCTTCGCGTGCGAACACGAGGTCGGTGATCTGCTTGGATCGCGGCAGTGAGCCGACATGCGTGGTCTGGATCCGACCCATCATTCGGCCGCCGCGCGGTTCTCGGCGAACACCGGTGCCGCCGGGCTCTCCGAACCACGGACGACGAAGGCGATCGCGTCGGCCGAAGCCGGGTTGCGGAAACTATGCGCGAGACCAATGGGGACGGTCAGCGTATCGCCGGCGCCCATGATCAGCCTGCCATCGGCCCAGTTCACTTCGAGCGTCCCCGATTGCACGAAGATGACCTCCTGCTCGGCGCGCGAATGCGGCGCGATCGTCGCCCCGGTCTCGAGCTTCAGCCGGCGCAGCGCGAAGCCATGCTTCCAATGCCCGATGATCGGGCCGGCCTTGAACCCGTCCTCGGCATCCGCATCGCCGATCAATGGCGCTTCCTCGACCCCTTCACCAGCCAGCGGGGAATTCGGGTTTCCTTTAATGTCCGCCGCCTTGATGGCGTACTTGCTCAGTTCGGACATCGGCGGCGTCGCCAGTTCCTTGAGCTTGGCCGCATCCGGCGGCTGCTCCATCTCAGCGCCTTCCGGTACCGTCTCGCCGAGCGTGGTGTCGATCAGCTTGCCGCCCTTGAGCAGCTTGAGACCATAGTCCTCTGCCATCTTGAATACCGATGGCGCCCAGACGACCTTGCCCGGATCGTCGTGGCCGAGCACGACATAAAGGAAACCCGTACCTTCATCGCGCTTCTCGAAGCCGCGGAACATATGCGTCGGCACCGTTGCCACATCGCCTGGCTCCACGTCGATATAGCCTTCGTCCTTGTTGGCGCCGAAGACGAAGCGCCACTTGCCGGTGTGCACCACGAACGTCTCGGCGGTGAGGTGGCTGTGCTGCGAATTGGTGCAGCCGAAGGGCTGGCGCGCGGCGCCCACGTTGAAGCCGTGCGCTTCGGGGATGTGCACCACTTGCGCCGGGTTCTCGGAGACGCCGGGTCCGATGATGGTGAAATTCTCCTTCCGGTCCGAGCCGGGCGTCCGCGCATCGATGAAGGCATTGCGCAGGCCCTTGAGATCGGCATAGCGAACGAGGCGCTTCTCCATCGCCTCCTGGGTCCATTTGGTCATCTGCAGATCCTTTCGATCAAACTTGGAAGAAAATTGCTCGCGTCCGCGCATTCGTATGCACAGCGCGCGCTGACACAGCGGGGCTCACGTGGCGCCGCCCGGGCGATAGAAGCGTTGGCCATCGACTTCGACGATGCCGGATTGGGGCAGGCGGGCCGAGGTCCGCACGACGAGTTCGCCTGCGATCACCTTGTGTTGCGCCTCGATCTCTCCCGATGCGATCTGGTCCATCAGGATGTCGACCGTGGCCTCGACCATGCCGTCGATCGGCTGCGTCACCGACGTGATGCCATAAGACGGCCAGCGGGCGGGGCCAACATCGTCATAGCCGACGATCGACAGGTCCCCGGGGATCGAGAGGCCGAACTCGTAGCGAGCCACGTCCATCACGGCGACCGCCATATGGTCGTTGGCGACGAAGATCGCCTCCGGTCGCTTCTTCAGCGACAGCAGTTCGCGCGCCGCCGCTTCGGCATCGGCGCGGTTGTAGTTGCCCGTGCGGATTTCCAGTGACTTGATCTTGGCAGCCGAGAGCGCCTCCCGGAAGCCGGCGAGGCGGTCGCGGTTGGTGGAGGAATTCTCCAAGCCAGCAATATAGCCGAAACTCTTGTGCCCACCGGCGAGGAGGAACTCGCCGATCAGCCGCCCACCCTCGCGGTTCTTCGTCGTCACCGACGAAGCGGAGTCGCGCTCGGTCGTGCGGTTGAAGAGCACCACCGGGATGCCGGCCACCGTGCACTCGTCGGACAGCTCAGACGAGAGCGATGTGGATGCAAGGATGATCCCATCCACCCGATACTGCATCAGCTGGTCGAACACCGGGTCGCTGTCGCGGTCCATGAACCCGGTGAACAGCAGCAGGTGGTAGTTCTCGGCAGCGAGGCGCCGGCCGAGTTCTTCGAGCACGTCTGGATAGAAGAGGTTCTCGAGATAGGCCATGACCACCGCGATGATGCGGGATCGGTTGGTGATCAGCGAGCGCGCGATGGCGTTGGGCCGATAGCCGAGCTCCTTGGCCGCCGCCAGCACCTTGGCCCGCGTCTTGGGCGAGATCGATGCGCCAGGCGTGAAGGTGCGGGAGACCGCCGACTGGCTTACCCCAGCATGCTCGGCGACCTGCGAGGAGGTCACCGGCGCCTTCTTGCTGACTATTCCGCCGTCCATCCGCCATCCACCATCAGTGAGGAGCCCGTGATCATTGCGGCGGCGTCGGAGGCCAGGAACAGCACGGGGCCCATAATGTCCTCGACGCGGCCCAGGCGGCCGAGCTTGATCTTGGAGAGAACCCACGATCGGAAATCGGGGTCGGCGAGGGTCTTCGCGGTGAGTTCGGTCTCAATGAACGTCGGGCAGATCGTATTGACCCGGATGTTATGCGGTCCAAGCTCGATCGCCATCGCCTTGGTGAGCCCTTCCACCGCAAATTTACTGGCAGAGTAGACGGCGCGCTTCGGCCCGCTGACATGGCCCATCTGCGACGAGATATGGATGATCGACCCTGGCCTGCCGGCCGCCACCAGCTTCGCAGCGACGGCCTGTGACACGAACAGCGCGGACTTGAGGTTGAGGTCGATCACCGACTGGTAGCTCTCTTCGGTGATGTCTAAAAAATTCGAGTGTTTCGCGCCCCCGGCGGAATTGACGAGAACATCGAAGGGTTCGGCCGCCGCCACAAAGGCTTGGACTGCCGCCGTGTCGGTCACGTCCAGCGCCGTTCCTGAAGCCTGAAGATCGGCATCGAGCAGCGCCTCGACTGTCGCGTCGACGTCGGCGGCCGTGCGCGAAACGATCATCACCTCGGCACCCGCTTCCGCCAACGCTACAGCGGCGCCGAGGCCGATGCCGCGCGTCCCGCCGGTCACGAGTGCGCGCTTGCCCTCGAGCCGGAAACTGGGCGTGCGTGGCAGGGCCATCGCGATCTACTCGGCGGCTGCGCGGGGGCTGGCCGCGGTGGCATAAGGTATGTTGCGACCGCCATAGCGGCGCACCCGGATATTGCCCTGCTCGGCATGGCCCACAAAGCCTTCGAGCATGGAGAGGCGCGAGGCATATTCGCCCACCAGCGCCGAGGCCTCGTCGGTCTCGACGATTTGCCACGTGCAGGTCTTCATGAACTTCCCGACCCACAGGCCGCCCGTATAGCGCGCCGCCTTCATCGTCGGCAGGGTATGGTTGGTGCCGATCACCTTGTCGCCAAAGGCCACATTGGTGCGCGGCCCGAGGAACAGCGCGCCGTAATTCTGCAGCGTGTCGCGGAACCAGAGGTCGCGATCAGTCATCACCTGCACGTGCTCGGAGGCAATACGGTCGGCGACCTCCACCATCTCATCGTAGCTGTCGCAGACGATGACTTCGCCGAAGTCCGTCCACGACTTCCGCGCCACTTCACCCGTAGGCAGGATGCCGAGCAGCCGCTCGACTTCGGCCATGGTGTCGCGCGCCAGCTTCTCGGAGTTCGTGAGCAGGATGGCAGGGGAGGTGGGCCCGTGCTCCGCCTGGCCGAGCAGGTCCGTGGCGCAGAGTTCTCCATCCACCGTCTCGTCTGCAATCACCAGTGTTTCGGTGGGGCCGGCAAAGAGGTCGATACCGACGCGGCCATAGAGCTGCCGCTTGGCTTCGGCCACGAAGGCATTGCCGGGGCCGACCAACATGTCTACCGACTTGATGCTCTCGGTGCCGATGGCCATGGCGCCAATCGCCTGGATACCACCGAGCACGAAGATCTCGTCGGCTCCGGCCATGTGCTGCGCGGCAACGATGGCGGGCGCGGCCTTACCGTTGAACGGCGGCGCGCAGGTGATCACGCGGCCGCAGCCGGCCACCTTGGCCGTCAGCACCGACATATGCGCCGACGCGAGCAGCGGATACTTGCCACCGGGGACATAGCAACCCACGGCGCTGATCGGCACATGCTTGTGGCCCAGCGTGACGCCGGGAAGCGTCTCGATGGCGAGTTCCTTCATGGTGTCCTTCTGCGCCTGCGCGAAGTTGCGCACCTGCGTCTGCGCGAAAGCGATGTCGCTGAGGTCCTGCTCGGAAAGCTGGGCCATGCAGGCGTCGATCTCTGCCTGGCTCAGGCGGAAGTCCGGACGGTCCCAGTTGTCGAACTTGCGCGAGAGCTCGCGCACCGCTTCGTCGCCACGCTTCTCGATATCGGCCAGGATACCTTCGACCGTCAGGCGAACCTGCTTGTTGGCCTCGGCGCGCTCCTCGATGGTCTTGCTCTGCTTCAGCCAACGCGCCATTCGCCTGCTCCCCGAAAGTCTTCTGAGTTCTTGAGCTAGTTCTTGCATACGTATGCAAAGAAGTAAATACTACCTTGTGCGGCTAGAGCGCCGGTGGTCGTTGCGCCGAGTGATCCGTCGCGGTCTCAAAAGCATGGCCGATGGCGCAGATGACCGCCTCGTCGCCATGTCGGCCGACGATCTGCATACCGAGCGGCAAGCCTCGGGTGAAGCCGATCGGCACCGCCAGCGCCGGATTGCCGGTGACGTTGGACGGAAGCGTCCGCATATGCGTCCAAACGGAGTTGACGCCGTCGAAGGCCGAAAAGGGCAGGGCGGGCGTCAGCGTGTTGATCGTCACCATCGCGTCGAACTGGCTGAAGATTTCGGCCTGCAGTCTGCGACTGAGTTCTGCCGCAGCGGCTCGCGCGATGGCCACATCGGCATCGTCGAGTACCAGTCCGGTCAGCAGGTTCTGGTAGGCGAGCCGGCCATAGAGTTCGGGCCGCGCCTTGAGGTCGGTGGCATGAACCGCCAGTGCCTCGGCCTGGATGATCACCGCCCCTGCCGCCTCGAACAGGGCGTAGTCCGGCAGCTCCACTTCCTCGATGCGGGCGCCCAGCAGCGACAGCGCCGAGGCGGCGTCGTCCATGGCCGCAACCCCGGCCGGCTCGGCTTCCGTAGCCGTCGCGAACCAGCTGCGCGCATAGGCGATCCGCTTCGCGTGAACACCTTCGCCGAGGCGTGACGCCGCGCCGGCATCTGAGATGGCATCGAGCGTGATCGCTGCCTCGGCCACAGTGGCGCTCAATGGCCCGACATGATCGAGGCTCGGCGACAGCGGGAACACGCCGTCGCGAGACACGCGCTCATAGGTCGGCTTGAGCCCGACGACGCCGCAGTAGCTTGCCGGACTTCGGATCGAGCCGCCCGTATCGGTGCCGATCGCCGTCCGGACCAGCCCGCCAGCCACCGCCGCCGCCGACCCCGAAGACGAACCGCCGGTAATATGGTCCAGATTCCACGGGTTGCGCGAGGCGGCGTAGGGGAGGTCCAGGCTGGGGCCCACCAGTGCGAACTCATAGGTCATGAGCTTTCCCAGCAGCACCGCTCCGCCTTCGCGGAGGCGCCTCGCCACCGCGGCATCGGTGGACGGAACATGCTTCTCGAACAGGCGCGATCCCGATGTCGTGGGGATCCCGGCGGTGTCGATCAGGTCCTTGAGCGCAATCGGAATGCCATGCAGCGGCCCGCGATCGATGCCCTCGGCACGTTCGCGATCGGCGCGACTTGCATCCTCTCGCGCCCGATCGGCCGTGACTGTAACGAACGCGTGGTAGCTGCCGTCCCGCGCCGCGATGCGTTCGAGATGCGCGTCCGTCAGCTCCGCCGAGGTCAGCGTGCCGTCGCGCAGCCGTGCCCCGGCGTCCGGGATCGAAAGGTCGGCTGGGTTCACTTGCCCAGGCCTGACTCGCGCAGCAGCGCCACGCAATCCTTGAGCCAGTTGGCCCCGGCGAGCACCGGCTTCACCTGCGCCTTGGGCACGGCAATGCCATGCGCCTTGGCTGCAGCTTCGAGCGCTGCTGCTGTCACCTTGCTGGCCATCAGGCGACGAGGCGCTGGCCGGTCGAACGGTCGAACAAGTGGCAGGCGGCCGGCGCAATGTTGACTCGAACCACATCGCCGATCTCGGCGCGATAGTCCTTGCTGGTCTTGACCGAGACCAACTCGCCGCCGACACGCATCGAGATCATCGTCGCCTCCCCCAGCAGCTCCACCGAGTAGATCGGCGCTTCCATCTGCCCCGTCTCGCCCACGAGCGTCGCATCTTCCGCACGGAAGCCGAGGGTCACGTCGCCCTTGACGTTCGCAGGCAGGCCGGTGACGCGGATGTTCTCGCCGGAGAACGTGCCGTCCTGGATCGTCCCGGCTACGAGGTTCATGGCCGGCGAGCCGATAAATCCCGCGACGAAGGTGTTGGCCGGCCGGTCATAGATTTCCATGGGCGTACCCACCTGCTGGACCACGCCGCGGCTCATCACCACCACGCGATCGGCCAAAGTCATGGCCTCGATCTGGTCGTGGGTGACGTAGATCGTGGTGCGCTTGAGCGTGTGATGCAGGTTCTTGATCTGCGCCCGCGTCGAGACGCGCAGCTTGGCGTCGAGGTTCGAGAGCGGCTCGTCCATCAGGAACGCGTTGGGCTCGCGCACGATGGCCCGGGCCAGCGCCACGCGCTGCCGCTGCCCACCCGAGAGGGCCGCCGGCCGGCGCTGCAGGAACTCGTCGAGCTCGACCATCTTGCTCGCCGCCATCACCCGCTCGTGGTGCTGCTCCTGCGGCACCTTCCGCACCTTGAGCGGAAAGCGGATGTTTTCGTAGACCGTCATGTTGGGATAGAGGCCGTAGCTCTGGAACACCATCGAGATGTCGCGGTCCTTCGGCTCCAGCTTGTTGACCAGCCGGTCGCCGATCCAGATCTCGCCCTCGGTGATGTCCTCGAGGCCCGCGATCATGCGCATAGTCGTGGTTTTGCCGCAGCCCGATGGCCCGAGCAGCACCAGGAATTCCTGGTCGGCGATGTCCAGGTTGAAATTGTCGACGCCGACGAAATTGGTCCAGCGCTTGGAGACGTTCTTGAGGCGGATCTGAGCCATGGGACGGGTCAGCCTTTCACTGCGCCGGCGGTGAGCCCGCTGACGATCTGGCGTTGGAAGAAGAGGACGAGGATGAAGAGCGGCACCGTCGCCGAGACCACGGCCGCCACCGCATACATGACATTGCCCTGCTCCTGCACCGAGCCGAGGAAGCTCGAGATCTTCGGCACCATCGTCTGGTTGTCGGCGCTCAGCAGCATCGAGGTCACTGCGAAGTCATTGTAGGCGAGGAGGAAGCTGAAGAGCCCCGTCGTTACCACGCCCGGCCACATCACCGGGATGATGACCCGGCGGAACGCCTCGAACCGCGAGCAGCCGTCGACCATCGCACTCTCGTCGAGGTCCTTGGGGATCGACAGGAAGAACGAGTGCAGCATCCACAAGGTGAAAGGCTGGTTGATCGCCACCAGCACGATGATCGAGGTTGGCAGGTAGCCCCAGATGTTGAGCTGGAAGAACGGCAGCAGATAGCCCGAAACCAGCGTGATATGCGGCATGGCTCGGAACACCAGCGCCGCGATCAGGATCCAGAACGCATAGCGCTGTCCGGAGCGGGCGAGGGCGTAGCCGCCCAAGGTGCCGAGCGTCAGCGAGATCACGGTCACGCAGAGCGTCACCACGGCAGTGTTGCCGACCGCCCGCCAGAACTCGCGCGTCACCCAGGCACCATAGTAGCCCGCGCCGGTGAACGCCTCGCCGGTCTGCTTGATGGTGTTGGTGCCGAAAATGGCATTCCACCAGCTCTCGCGAGAGAAGAAGTCCACCTCGACCTTGAACGAGCCCCACACCGTCCAGAAGAACGGGAAGGCCGCGAGGATGACCCACAGCACGATGAAGGCGGTGATCAGGATGTTGAGCGGCAGCGGCCGCCGGTTGACGATCGAGTCAGCCATTGTCAGACCACCTTGCGGTTGAATTCGCGCCAGGTGCGCACCAGCACCGGCATCAGCAGGATGACGACGCCGACAATGGTCAGCACCGAGGTGGCGCCGGCCGAGCCGAAGAGCTGCGCATCGCCCGAGAGGTCGTTGAAGATCATCCAGCTCAGCGACGAGGCATTGGCCTCCGCCGAAAAGCCGACGATCGGCTCGAAGACGCGGAAATTGTCCATCAGCTGCACTAGCGCCACGAAGGTCGCGAGCGGCGCCAGGTGCGGGATGATGACGTAGCGGATGCGTTCCCAGCGCGACGCCCCGTCGATCATCGCCGATTCCAGCGTATCGGCCGGCACGGTCTGCAGCCCCGCATAGAACACCACGAACGAGAACGGCGCATTGGTCCAGACGCCGTAGAACAGCAGCGACGCCCAGGTCAGCACCGGCGAGGCGCGGAGCGATAGGCGCGGATCGTTGAAGATGTCCTGCAGCGTCGCGCCGATGATGCCCTGTGGGTGGATCATCCAGTAAAGGATCAGCGAGCCCACCAGCGGCGTGATGATCATGGGCAGAAGCGAGAAGAAGATCACCGGCCCCTTGATGAACTTGGGGATGGTGTTGACCGCCAGCGCGATCACGAAACCCAGCGCCATCGCCAGCGGCGTCACCACGAAGCAGAACACTAGGGTGAATGCGAGCGCCCGGTAGAACGGCAGGTTGTAGATGCGGGTGAGGACGTCCGCGACGCCGGTATTGTTCGCGAGGATCGCGCCGATCTCCTGCACCGCCAGGTGGCCGCGATTGAGATAGGTGCCCAGCCCGTTGAATTGCCCCAGCGGCTGCTCGCGCTCGAGCTTTGCTGTCGCCTCGGCGTCGACCCGGACTTCCTTGGTGCAGCCGCCGAACGGCTGGCAGTTCTCGACTTCGACGAGGACGCGGCCGTGCTCGACATAGAAGCTCTGCACCACGACCGAGACGATGGGCAATGCGATGAAGAGGATCATCGCGATGAGCGACGGCAGGATGAAGGCGAAGAATGTCTTGTGTGGCACGCAGCGCCTCCCGATGGACTGGCAGGGTAAGGAGAGGGCGATTGGGGCGCCCTCTCCCTTATGTCGTCTTAGAGGAAGCCACCTTCCTTGGCGGCAGTGTCGTAGGCCGCCTTGACGTCGGCAAGAGCCTGCTTGGCGTCTTCCTGGCCGGCCATGAACTCCGCCAGTTCCGACGACAACGCCGTGTGCAGGAGGCCCATGTACGGCTGCATCGGGTAGGCGCGGGCGCCGCCATTGGCGTTGGCGATCACGCCGACTGCGGCCGGGCCGGGGGTGTAGCCCTTGACCAGCCAGGTCGCGACCTGGGCGTTCTTGGCGACCATATCGGGGTTGATGCCATGCACCATGGCCCGGAACGAGGCCTCGGCATCTTCGTCCGAGATGTTCTTGGCGATGGTAAAGCCGTCCCACCACAGGGCCGCGCCCGGAATGGTGCCGCCATTGATGGTCGGGGCAGCGGCGAGCACGGTGTTATCCACCACGCCGTCGGCAGCACCCTCGTCATCGAGCGTGGCGCCGGCGAGCGAGCCCCACTCGTTCATGATCGCGACCTTGCCGGCCTCGTACTCGGCCTTGATGCCATTGGCGTCGAAGGTCAGGTAGTCCGGGCTCATATATTCGGTCATTGCCTTCATGGTCTCGAGAACCTTGAGGCCGTTCTGGTTGTCGATGGCGAGCTCAGCCGAGCCGGGGGCGAAGAACTCGGCGCCGGTGCCCAGATAGGCGTTGACGAATTCCGCAGCCAGGTCCCAGCCGGGCTTCACGCTGGCGGCGAGCGGCGTCTCGGTGATGCCGGCTTCCTTGATGGCCTTGGCCGCCGCGAGCACATCTTCCCACGACTTCGGCGCTTCGGTGATGCCGGCCTTCTCGAGCATGTCCTTGCGGTAGAACAGGTGCTGGCCGTTGCCCATGAAGGCGATGGCCATGATCTTGCCGTCGATCTTGATGAGCTGGTTCGGCTCGAGATCCTGGCCATACTTCGCGACGAGGTCGTCGAGCGGGCGGATCAGGTCGTCGTTGAGCAGCGGCACGATCGAGTTGTTGGCGACCACGGCCACGGTATACTCGGCCGGGTTGATGGAGAGCGCCGGAACCTGGAGGTTCTTGTGTTCGGCAGTGGCGTTGGCCGTCACCTTCACGGCATCGGTCGCGCATTCCTCGGCTGTGCTGTTGATCAGGCGAAGCGCTTCGAAATCGTTCGAAAGGATACGCACCGAACCGGCGGTGATCCCGCAATCGGCAAAGGCGGCGCCGGCGCCCAGGCATAGCGCAGCAATCGATACGCCTGCCGCAAGAACATGCTTCATAGGTCTCTCTCCTGTGGTGCCCCTGAGCCGTTTTCCACGGCGCCAGCAGGGCGTGTCTCCCGCGCAGAATGACGGCCCGACCGCATAGCGAAATAGCAGTCTCACGGCGGCCGAGCGCCTGCGATGTGTCGAGGCTATGACAACTTTGCATACGAATGCAAATTGATTCTGCATTCGTATGCATCACATGATTTCACAGCCTATTTTTATGGCTTGCACCCACCGCGTCCCAGCCTTGAATCAGCCGCATGACAGGAGTGGGTGGAGCGCTCAGTCGGTGCAACGCTCGCGTTCACGGGCGGAACGGCCACAGGCCGATAATGGGGGCCCGCACATCCTCCAAAGCAAAAGGGAGCAGGGACCTCAGTCCCCACTCCCTGGTTTTGCAACTGTCTGCGAGCTTCCGCCCGCCGGGCGCTTACCGGCTCGGCTTGGGCGGCAGGCCGTTGGCCTTGCGCCAGGCCTGGTACTCGTCTTCGGCGTCCGGATGCAGCGGGTAGTAGCGGCGCAGCGACTCGCCGGCCATCAGCTTCTCGCGGCTGAACACTTCCCACTCGGCATGCTTTTGGGAGTCTTCGATCACCTTCTCGGCCATCGATTGCGGCAGCACCACCACGCCGTCGTCGTCGGCCAGGATGATGTCGCCAGGGATTACGGTCACGCCGCCGCACGAGATCGGCACGTTCACCGCCGACGGGAAGATCGAGACCTGCACGTGGTAGTTAGGGGTCCAGCCGCGCAGCCAGGTGTTGAGCCCAAGCTTCTGCACGTTCGGACGGTCGCGCATGACGCCGTCGATGACGATGCCGGCGCCGCCGCGGCCCTTGAAATAGGTCGACATCATGTCGCCGAATACGCCCGAGCTCATGTCGCCGCGCGCGTCCACCACGACCACGTCGCCTTCTTCGATCTCATAGAGAACGTGGCGGTGGAGCTGGGTCTCGGGATCGGCGTACTCGCCTTCCGAGAACAGATCCGGCCGCTGCGGCAGGAACTGCAGCGTTTGCGCCACGCCCACGATCGAGGCGCCCGGGTTCTGCGTCACCGGTCCCACCATGTGGGGGTTGCGGAAACCGGAATGGCCCAGCGAGCCGGCGACGGTCGCCGTGCCGATGTCCTTGAGCGCGTTGAGAATGTCCTTGGATGGGCGCTTGAACGCCGGAAAGGGGCTCTGAATTGTCGTTGCCATTTTGGCTCTCCTCCGAAATCTCTGTTGCGGTCTACCAGTTGGTGACCGAGCCGTCCTTGCGCTTCCAGTGTGGGGCTTCCCAGAACTTGAAGCTTTGTTTCTTCACTTCCGCCTCGTCCACTTCGACGCCGAGGCCGGGGCCGTTCGGCACGTCATAGACGGCTCCGTTGAGCAGCGGCTGCACCGGGAACAGCGGCGATACGCCGGCGCCCATATAATTCTCCGCCGGCGAAGCGCGCGTCTCGAGCCAGGCGAAATTCGCCGAGGCCGCCGAGACGTGGATGGTTGCCGCCGTGCAGATCGGTCCCAGCGGGTTGTGCGGCATCAGGTCGACATAGTGCGCCTCGCTCCAGCCCGCGACCTTCATGCTCTCGGTGATACCACCGACATTGCAGACGTCGATGCGGTTGAACTGGTGGATGCCGCGCTCGATGTAGGGCAGGAACTGCCACTTCGATGCGAATTCCTCGCCGATGGCGAAGGGAACGTCCACCATCGTGCGCAGGCTCTCATAGGCTTCCGGCGTTTCGTCACGGATCGGCTCTTCGAGGAAGTCCAGCGTGCCGCTCGGCATCTTCTGGCAGAAGCTCGCCGTCTCGGCGACGGACAGACGGTGGTGATAGTCGATGCCGAGCACCGCCCGGTCGCCCAGCTCTTCGCGTGCCTTCACCATCCACTTGGCCGTGTCGGCGATGGACTGGCGCGGCTCATGAATGCCATTGGCATCGGCGCCCGCCGGGAAGAAGCGGATCACGTCCCAGCCGCGTTCGCGCAGCTGCTTGGCCTGTTCGATCATTTCCTCGCCCGGCGCGGCCGAGGTCGAGGCGAAGGTCGGGATCTGGTCGCGCTGCTTGCCGCCGAGCAGGTCGTAGACCGGCACGCCGAGCGCCTTGCCCTTGATGTCGTGGAGAGCAATGTCGATGGCCGAGATCGCCGCCTGCAACACGCGGCCGCCCTCGAAATACTGGCTGCGATACATCTCCTGCCAGATGCCGCCGATATTGAAGGCATCCTTGCCGATCAACCACTCGCGATAGTGCTCGATGGCGCCGACCACGGCCTTCTCGCGGCCCGAGAGGCCGCTTTCGCCCCAGCCATAGATGCCCTCGTCGGTCTCGACCTTGACGATGAGCTGGTTCCGGTGCCCCACCCAGGTCGGGTAGGAGATTATGTCTCTGATCTTCATGGGTCTTACCAGCTGGTCATGGAGCCGTCTTCGAGACGGGCAACGGGGAGATAGGCGGGAGAGTAGGGGTACTTGGCGGCCAGGTCTTCGTCGATATCGGTGCCGCTGCCCGGCGTCTCATTGGGATAGAGATAGCCGCGCTCATAGCGCCAGTCGCACTTGAAGACGTCGAGCGTCTCCTTGGTGTAGCCGGTGAACTCCTGGATGCCGAAGTTCGAGATCGCGGTATCGACGTGGATGTTGGCGCCCATCGTCGCCGGCGACATGTCCATCGGCCCGTGGCAGGCCGAGCGGACATGGTAGATCGAAGCGAAGTCGAAGATCTTCTTGATGCCGGTGACGCCGCCCGCATGCACCGCGGTGACGCGGATATAGTCGATCAGCTGTTCCGAAATCAGCGTCGTCGTGTCGTAGACCGAGTTGAAGATTTCGCCCACCGCCAGCGGCTGCGTGGTGTGCTGGCGGATGAGGCGGAAGCCTTCCTGCAGCTCGGCCGGGATGGCATCCTCCAGCCAGAACAGCCGGTAGGGTTCGAGGTCCTTGCCCAGGCGCGCCGCTTCGATCGGCGTCAGCCGGTGGTGCACGTCGTGCAGCAGGTGCACGTCCCAGCCCACCGCGTCACGGAGCGCCTCGAAGAGCTTGGGTACCAGCGGCATGTACTTGTGCGTGGCCCAGACTTCCTCGACCGGCATCTGCCGCACCATGCCGCCATTCGCCTGGTTAGCGCCTGGCCCGGTGCCATAGATCGGCGGCAGGCCGGGGATCGAGACCTGCGCGCGGATGGCGTCGAGTCCCTGCTCGCGCATCTTGGCGACGCCATCGACCACCTCGGGAATATCGAGGCCGCCGACATGCTTGTAGACCATCACCTTGTCGCGCGATTTGCCGCCCAGTAGCTGGTAGAGCGGCATGTTGGCGACCTTGGCCTTGATGTCCCAGAGCGCCATGTCGATGGCAGCGATCGCCGCCATGGTGATCGGGCCGCGCCGCCAGTACGCGCCCTTGTAGAGATACTGCCAGATGTCTTCGGTTCGGAGCGGATCCTTGCCGATCAAGGTCGGCGCGATGTGGTCCTGCAGGTAGCTGACCACGGCCAGCTCGCGGCCGTTCACCGTGCCGTCGCCGATGCCGTAGACGCCCTCGTCGGTCATGATCTTGACCGTGGTGAAGTTCCGTCCGGGCGAGCAGACGATGACCTTGATCTCTGTGATTTTCATGGCTGCTTCTCTCTGTGACGCTGGCTCGCGACCCCTTGCCTCAGCTCCAGGTGCGGTCCCACGAGAAGTCGTCGTCCCACTGGTCGGTGGGCTGCCAGATGTCGGTGACCCCTTCCTGCAGGTGCTCGCGGATCACGTCGTCATTGATGTCGTCGATGCCGAGGCCCGGCTTGTCCGACACGGTGATGAAGCCGTTCTTGAGCACGGGGTTCTCGAGGCCAGTGACGATGTCGTTCCACCACGGCACTTCGACGGTGTGGAATTCAAGCGCCATGAAGTTCTCGGTCGCCACCGCCACATGGGCCGCAGCCATCGCGGCGATCGGGCTCTCGGCCATGTGGATGGCCATGGCCACCCCATAGTCCTGCGCCATGTCGCCGATCTTCTTGGTCTCGAGAATGCCGCCGGTGGTCAGCAGGTCCGGGTGGATCACCGAAAGGCCGCCCGACTTGAGCAGCGGCTCGAAGTTCTCCTTGAGGTAGATGTCCTCGCCGGTACAGATCGGCACAGTGGTCGCTTCCTGCAACTGGCGGTACTGGTCGGTGAACTGCCACGGGATCACGTCCTCGAGCCAGGCCGGCACGTACTTCTCGATCCGGCGGGCGAGGCGGATGCCGTTCTGCAGCGAGATATGGCCCACATGGTCGATGGCGAGCGGGATTTCGTAGCCGATCACCTCGCGCACTTCGTGGATGTACTGCTCGAGGAGATCAATGCCCTTGTCGGTGAAGTGCAGGCCGCTGAACGGGTGCATGACATTGTGGATGTCATAGACGGCGTTCTTGGCCCGGCGCTCTTCCAGCGTCTTCGAGCGCCCACCGCCCGGATGCACCTTGTAGCCTTCGAGCGACCCCGCCGGCGATACCACCGCGCCCGGGATGTCGGCGATCTGCATCAACCCCAGGTCCATCTTGAGGAAGGTGAAGCCCATGTCCATGCGCTCTTTGAGGCGCAGGCCCATCGCCGTGCCGCTCGGGCGGTCGGCGTCGGTGTCGCAGTAGCAGCGCACCTTGTCGCGGAACTTGCCGCCCAGCATCTGGTAGATCGGCACGCCATAGGCCTTGCCGGCGATATCCCAGAGCGCGATTTCGACGGCTGATACGCCGCCGCCCTGGCGGCCGTGGCCGCCGAACTGCTTGATGCGCCGGAACAGCCGGTCGATGTCGCAGGGGTTCTCGCCCAGCAGGCGCGATTTCAGCATCAGCGCATAGGTGGCGCTGGCGCCGTCGCGGACTTCGCCCAGACCGACAATGCCCTGGTTGGTGTAGATCTTGAGCAGCGCCGTGCGGAACGGCGCCCCGGTGATCTCGGCCACCCGCACGTCGGTGATCCTGAGATCGGAGGGGCGCGAGTTCGTGTTGACGTTATTGAGGGCGTCGTCGGCGTTGGTCTGGGTCATGGGTCTGGCGTGGTTCGTTGCAGGGCGCCGACGCATCGCCGGCACATGAGAAAGGGTGGGAGAGGGGCGGCGCGTCCCGCCCGTCCGTCACGCGGTCAGCGCGTTGGTCGTTTCCGCGTCGAAGAGGTGGATCTTGTCCTGGTTGAACTCGAGATGGACGATCTCGTCGGGCTTGACCACCACGTTGGGCGGCACCGAAATATTCACCACCGAGCCGGCGAGGAACGCCTGCACGAAGGTGATGTCGCCGGTCGGCTCGACCGTATAGACCTTCGCCGGCACCGTACCCGGCTTGGCCTCATGGTGCAGGTTGATGGTCGAGTGCCGCGCGCCCAGCACCACCTTCTTGGTCGATGCGTTCCGGGCCTTGGCGGCGTTGGCCGCCGACAGCGGCAGTTCCCAGCCTTCCGATCCCTTGAGCACCACTTCGGTGCCGCGTGTCTCCGCCTCGAGCGGGATCAGGCTCATCGCCGGCGAGCCGATGAAGCCCGCCACGAACATGTTGACCGGGTTGGCGAAGACATTGGCCGGCGTGTCGTACTGCTGCAGGAAGCCGCCGTTCATCACCGCCATCTTGTCGGCCATGGTGACCGCTTCGAGCTGGTCGTGCGTCACGTAGATGATCGTCGCATTGAG
>JAEZKB010000147.1 GCA_023415605.1 Pseudomonadota bacterium | reverse complement strand
CATGGAAGCCAACAGTCCGGGTTTTGTTCTGGGGCGCCATGGCCATGGCGCTGACTGCGTCGATAGGGGCCGTTTTCGGGACAACCATCGGCTAATCGGGCATCCCCTGCTGAGAGAGGGACAAAGGCAAATAGCGACGGTTGACCCAGCCCTGCCCTATTTGATCGTGATCAACGAAGCTTTCCTCACCACACCGCATGTTCTTGCCCATCGAGCCAAGGAGCATGTGATGGCGACGAACGAGTATCCAATACGGCTGGCGGGCCACGGGGTCCGCGAGATCCCAAAACCCTCCGGCGCCCTGCCCCCACCGATCTCCCACGTCACCCTAGTTCTGGCGCGGGAGCCAGGGAGTAACCCGCTCGGGAATAGCTCACATGCCTATCACCTCTACCTCCCGCTCTTAGCAGACGGGCGGATCGACGCGGCGGCGTGGCGACAGCGGCGGGCGCTGTGCCGAGTGAGACGGGAACGTCCCGGTGAAGAGGCCGTGACAGGGCTGATCATCCACGGTCCGGGCGGCCACTGGATCTTCGACTACCCAGGGGACGCGACGGACGAACATGGGTTCCGGCTCGAAACAGAGCGCTTCACCGTCGGCGAGTACGTGGGCATCAAGGAAGACGACGGCCGCTTCCACACCTTCCAAGTCACCTCGATCAAACCCCTGTAGGACATCGTCATGATCAAGGACATCGTCGTTCATTTGACGGGCTCGCCTGAAGACACCATCCGGCTGAAGTACGCAGCCGGCCTAGCCGAGCGTCTCGATGCGCACCTCACCGGCCTGCAGGTGAACGTACTCCCGGGCATCCTCTCCTACACCGATGTGTCGGGCTCCGTCGTCCTTCAGGAGCTGATCGCGAACGCCAACAAGCAGGCCGACGAGATCGGCGAGCGACTGAGGCAGCTGTTGTCCGAAGTGGGGGGCGGTCGAAGCGATCTGCGCCGCGTCGATGCCTTTCCGGAGGCAGTGGGAAGTGCCTTGGCCTCCGAAGCGCGGCTGGCCGACCTGTTCATCGGAACGCGACCCTATGGTGACCCTGTGGGGTCGGCTCATATCGAGGAGTCCGTCCTGTTCGAAGCGGGCCGAGCCTGCATCTTCCTGCCGCCAAAGATCGAGCAACGTCCACAGCTGGACCGTATCGTCGTCGGTTGGAAGAACACGCGGGAGTCGGCAAGAGCAGTGGCGGAGGCGATGCCGCTCCTGCGAATGGCATCGTCCGTCGATGTTATCCTCGTGTCTGGCGAGGGTTCGATCGGTATTTCCGAGAGCACAGACATCGGCACCCATCTTGCCCGCCACGGCGTGACAGCTGACATTCGCACGGTTCCAGGGGACCCGGACACGGCTTCCGCCCTGCTCCGGGAGGCACACGCTTCCAGCGCAGGCCTCATGGTGATGGGCGCCTACGGTCACTCGAGGTTGCGTGAGACAATTCTTGGCGGCGCGACCAGAGACGTGCTCACCGAGGCATCGATCCCAGTCTTCATGGCCCACTGAGCAGCGATGCGAAGGCCCTGGCTGCCAGCCGGGGCCGGCCTATTGAGTGCCGCTCGCGGCGCCGCTTGGTTCGGGCAGCTGCCATCCGTCCCTTGGACCAATGGCAGCGACAATTGGCAACCGATCGACCACGGGGGACTGCATGAAGATCGACTTCAGAAAGCAGCTAAAGGAGTTCTACGATCCTCCGGCCCGCTTCGTCGTGGTCGACGTCCCCGAGATGTCCTTTCTCATGCTCGACGGTCAAGGCAATCCGAACACCGCGCCCGCTTATGGCGAGGGCATCCAGTGGCTGTACTCGATTGCCTACGCGCTGAAGTTCGGCAGCAAGACGGCCGAGCGCGACTATGTCGTGCCACCGCTCGAAGCGCTTTGGTGGTCTGACGACATGTCCGACTTCGCTCTCGGACGGAAGGACAAGTGGCTGTGGACCCAGATGATCATGGTCCCGGACTTCGTCTCTCCCGAGTTGTTTCCCGAGGCGAAGGACAAGGCCGTACGGAAGCTCGGGTCACCGCCGGCGACGCTGCGCCTGGAACGCTTTCACGAGGGGTTGTCCGTACAGTTCCTGCACATCGGACCGTACGCCGAGGAGGCTGCCACCATTCGCCGCATGCATGAGGAGTTCATCCCCTCGCAGAACTTGGCACTGCGCGGTCGCCACCACGAGATCTACCTCTCCGATCCCCGGCGTGTGGCACAGTCAAAGCTGAAGACGATCGTCCGGCAGCCGGTAAAGCTTGCCAGCTAGCGGGGGCTTTCGGGCGACGGTGTCAACCATCCGCGGGCTTCGAGCTCCTTGCGAATGGTTGGTGGCATCCCGCGGCAGGAACAGTTGGCCTGATGTCCCAGATGCCAGGTCAGTCGTTGCTCGAGCGTCGCATTCTTAGGCATGGGATGATCGGCGTGCCATTCCTTGTTGATTGTCACGCTGCCCCCCGCCGAGCGATATTTCCAACAGGTGTCGCCGGGTCCGGATCACTGCCTCGCGCCTGCCACGCTTCATCGTAACCGATCGGAAGCCGGATTCCGCGACTGGCCAGTTCTCGCATAGCCCAACCAGGTATTGGGGTGCAGCCGCAATTGGCGGCGTGCTTGAGATACCAGGCGAGCCGCGCGTCAACGCTGGCCGCGACGGCGAAGTCGTTCATTCCATGCCAGACTATGTTCGCTTGCATCTTCCACCCTCCTAGAGAACCACGATGTTGTTCCGAACGGCGGACACGCCTGGGATGCACCAGGCTGTGCTCTCGGCGAGTCCTTTCTCGTGCCACGACGTAACCTCGCCGCTTAGCGTCACCTCTGTGCCCTTGGTCGAGACCTTGATCCTGTCGGCGTCGACCAGCGAGATGCCGGCGAGAACATCATGGACGCGCTGCTGCACCTGTCCGGCCTGCACGGGTGGCTTGACCTGGATGTCCGATTGTATGGCCTTGATGCAGCCCAGCTTCTCCAGATCCTCGATGGCGGCAACGCGCTGGTAGTTCCAGTCAACATCGCCATGCAATGTCACGCAGCCATCCCGAACAACGAGATGGATGCGATCAATGGGAACGGAGTTGTTGGACGCGAGGCGGCTGTAGGCGAGTTCGGCGATCTTTTCGTCGGAGGTGAGGCATGCGCCGGGCAGATCGATCTCGATGCTGTTGACGATGCCCTTGACCCCCCTGACTTTGCCGGCGACGCGTTCGGCAGCGGTTCTTTCCAGGACGCTTGGCACATGCCCTGACAGGGAGACGACGCCGTCTCGTGCGCTGACGCCGATGTGGCTCGAGTTTATCGAGGGGTCGAAGTCCAGTTGCCGAAGTACCGCAGACTGCAACTCATGGTCGGCGCGCATGTCTTCCTCCATTGGTCTCAGTGCGACATCAGTACGGCGACGCGGCGCTTTGCGATCGAGTGCTTGGTCGCTCCGCCGAGCACGATCTCTCTGATGCGATTGTGCCCGTAGCCGCCCATCACCATCAGACCCGAGCCCGCGTTGACCGCGGCTGCCTGAAGGCACTCACCGATGGATTGCGGCCCCTTTTCGACCACCGCGAACTCGATCCTCAAACCCTTGAGGTGGAGGTAGTCCGCTAGGGCGTCGTTGCTCGCGCCGTTCAATGGCTTGTCTCCGGTGACAGCCAGGACGACGATCTTTTTGGCCTTGTGGAGAATGGGCATGGCGTCACGGACGGCCCGCGCCGCCGCTGCACTGCCATCCCAGGCGATTGCGACAACCTCGAGGTGAACGGCAGCCTCGCTGTCAGGCATCAGGATGGTCGGACCACCGGACCCGAAGAGCACCGCCTCCGCGAGTTCGTCGTGGCCTTCACCTGTTCCTGCGATGATGGTGCAATCATGTGTTCGACCGGCAATGGCAAACCCTTCTGGAAGTGCCTCTGGTCTCATCCGCCGATGTCTCGTGGTGACTGGCACGTTCATGCGACCCGCAATGCTGACCGCGGCTGCCAGAAGTTCGTCAGCTCTGGCCGCGCTGGTTGCTTCTGCCGATGCGATCATTCCGGTCACATCGATCAGGGCATCGGCCATCACGTTGGCCACATCGCGGATATCCACCTCGGCAGCCTCCGCGGTGAGCTGTCCCTTTAGCGTAGCGACAAGATCGATTGCGCGCTGAATTGAGCCGGCTGGGGTCGCATCAGGAAAGGTCAAGATGGGCAAGAGGACGCTTAGCATGCCTCGGCACTCCTAGCTGTTCCTCAGGCAACTTGCGTCGGCTGAGGCGACTTCTCATTGACTAGAATCAAGCGGAAGTGGTCAGGCGGAACAGAGCCGCTCCAGGCCTTCTCTACTCAGGATTTTGACGCGGTCGGGCGTCGGCAGATGGATAAGGCCGCTGTCCTTGAGCACGCGGAACACGCGAGAGACGGTCTCGAAGGTCAGGTCGAGGTAGTCGCCAATGTCGTGACGCTGCATCTGCAATGCCACGCTGTCATCACTTCCCTGTCGTTCCATGAGGTCGAGGAGGAAAGCGGCAAGCCGTTCGGCGGCGCTGAGCCGCGCCGTCTGCATCAGGTGCGACTGGATGGCGATAAGTCCACGGAGGGCCACTCGCAGAACCTCCTCGGCAGCGCCATCCTTCATCCTTGGCCGTACGCTCCTCACGCCGGCTCCGTCGACGCTTTCAGCGTAGAACAGGTGCGTTGAGCCGGGTTCGAATCCGAACACATCGCCCGCACAGTAGAACGCAGCGATCTGGCGTCGCCCGTCGCTGGCTACCTGACAAACCCGGACTGTACCGAACTCGACGTAGTATAGAGGGCCGGCGGCCTCTCCCTGCGCGTAGATCACCGTGTCGGCAGGGTAGAACGCGATCGCACCCAATGCGGCATGCTGCAGCATCTCTGCGATGGTCTCGTCCGTGGGCGATGGCGCAGCTTCGGTCTGGACGAGTTCTCTGGACGTGTAATGTAGCATCTGTCTCTTCCCCGTTTGTGGTTAAGAGACTTCCACCTGTTGCGGCTGAACGAAATCCCGCACGTCCCCCCCG
Organism: Pseudomonadota bacterium; assembly: GCA_023415605.1. Lineage (GTDB taxonomy): Bacteria > Pseudomonadota > Alphaproteobacteria > Rhizobiales > Devosiaceae > Devosia_A. The sequence continues at coordinate 2,219 of JAEZKB010000147.1, read as the reverse complement.
TAGTACTACGCAGTGGAGCGTCGGTGACGTAGCGCAGTCGATATGGCCTTCGAGAGATAAGGGCCGAGAAATGGCTTCGTCACGGTGCGGAAGCAGTGCGCCGCGAGCGGATGGGTCTTGCTGTTGGCAAGGAGAATGACAGGTGACATCGCTTCGGCAAGAGTGATGGCGGCCGGCAGATGCCCTTGGGCCGCATGATGATCCAGGACCGTGCAAGCGACGTCGTCCGGGATCCCTTGGGGATCATTCAAGCTTTCCCGACTGACAACGCTGTACCCCTCTGCCTCGAGGGCGAACTGCAGAGAGCTTCGGAAACCTGCATTGGGAGCAATGACGAGGATTTTGGGCATGGCGACGACTTCGTGTACCCAGCCACGCTAGCGGGCGGCGGGGCTGTGCGGCATTGTCACAGATCAATTGAGCGCTCAACCGATCGATCGGGCGTCACTGATCATCCGGATAAGTTCGGCAAGGTTCTTGGCCTGCATCTTGGCCATCAAGGTCGCCCGGTAGCCTTCCACCGTCCGCGGGCTGATGCCCAGGTTGAAGGCAATCACCTTGTTGGGCTGGCCATCTACAACGCCATCGAGAACCTGCCTTTCGCGCTCGCTGAGCAGGTCGAGGGCTTCCTGGGTACGGCTTCTCGACTGTTCGAGCTCGAACTTGGCGCCCGCCGTGTCCGCGGCCCGTCGGATGGAGTCGAGGATGCGATCCCGGTCGAAAGGCTTCTCGATGAAGTCCATGGCGCCATTCTTCATCGCCTCCACTGCCATTTGGACGTCGCCGTGGCCTGTCACGACGATGGTCGGAATCATGGCCGACATCGCGTTCAACCGCTTGAGGAGTTCGACCCCGTCCACGTCGGGCATCCGGAGGTCCGTGACCAGGCATCCATTCGTCACGCTCCCTGCGATCTGCAGAAACTCAAGCGCCGAAGCGTGTGTCCGCACCGCAAAGCCGGCATTGTCGAGGAGAAAGGCCAGCGACGACCGCACAGACTCTTCATCATCGACGATATGAACGACGATTTCTGCGCTATGCATGGGGCGCCTCACGATAAATAGGCAGCGTGAATGAGAATGTGGCGCCACCGACAGCATTGTTCAAAGCAGAGATTTCACCACCGTGCGCGCTGATGATGCGCTTGGAAATCGATAGGCCAATTCCCATTCCGGTCGGCTTGGATGTCACAAAGGGCTTGAAAAGGTTCTCGGCAATGTCGGGCGATATCCCGGAGCCGGTATCTGCTATCGACACGACAACCCGGCCGTCAGCAGCAGTCGTGACCACCGAGAGCTCTCGGTGCGGAGCGTCTTGCATCGCTTCGATTGCGTTGCGCATGAGGTTGGTGAGGACCTGCTGCACCTGTATGCGATCGACAAGGACGAGCGCTTCGCTGCTCGGGAACTGGAACTGGGTTCTGACTCCAAGTGCCTGCGATCCCACGAGGGCGAGGCCAGCGGCTTCCTCGACCAATCGCTTGATGTCCTCGAGTTCCTTTTCCGTATCGCCGCGGGTCACAAACTCACGAAGATGGCGGATGATGTCCCCGGCCCGAAGGGACTGCTTGGCGACCTCAGCAAGCGCCGACTGCATTTTGGCCTCTGCTGCCCCATCTTTCTTGCCGAGGAGGAGAATGCAGCCCTGAACGTAATTGGCGATGGAAGACAGTGGCTGGTTGAGCTCGTGAGCGAGAGTGGAGGCCATTTCCCCCAGCTCATTGAGACGAGCGAGCCTTGCCAGCTCCGATTGCGCTGCTTCGAGTTCGGCTGCGCTTTCCTGCCGCTCTGTCAGATCCCGGATGAAGCCGGTGAAGAACACCTCGCCCTGCCCCCGGGTCTCACCAACGACCAAAGTCATTGGAAAGGTCGAACCGTCCTTCCGTTGGCCGACCACGACACGGTCTTTGCCGATGATCCGCCGCTCGCCCGTGCGGAGGTAGTTGCTGATATAGCCGTCATGCTGCCCTCGGTACGGCTCGGGCATGAGCATGTTCACGTTCTTGCCGACAACCTCGTCGGGACTGTAGCCGAACTGGCGGACGGCCGCGCGGTTGAAGGAGGTAATCTTGCCCCTTAGGTCGATTGCCACGGTCGCGTCGGGGACGGTGTCGAGAATGGATTTGACGTGCGCCTCTCGCGCTTGCAGTTCTTCCTGCTGCAAGCGGGTATCTGCCCTCGATTGAGCGAGAAGCCTTCCCAGCCACGCGATAATCGAAC
>JAEZKB010000046.1 GCA_023415605.1 Pseudomonadota bacterium | reverse complement strand
CTGACCTACGCGCACTCAGCTATCGACGGCGTGGAATCCAAGCGAGCGTGCGGCCGCCGTTCTCGCAAACAACGAACAGGATCCGCCGGCAGGAGCCGCACGGACGCGCGACTCGGGGGATCGCGCTGGAATCGCATCAACAACGGGAAGCGACATCGCCCCATTGTGGACGTTGGGGCCTGAGCCGGATTCTACGAAGTTCCGCTAAGCGCCAGCAGCAGACGTTTGAATGCGGCCGGAAAGCAGACGTTCAAGTTGCTCCTGCGCTGCCGCTGCTGCGTACTTGAGCTCGCGACGCGCGATTGCGCCCCGGCTTCACCAGCATCCACGGGTAGATGATCTCCCGTGGCATCTGACCGCGAAAGCGATACCCCGTGTTCATGATGTGCCAGGCCTCGCCGCCTCGGGTTCCAAATCCCGGCATACAGAGCACCTTTCGCTCGTTGAGCAATTCTTGATCGCCCCAAAGCGCCCAAATCAGAATGTGCTCGAGCTCCTCGATCACTCGTCGCGTCCCGTCGTCGGGGTTCACGCGGCGACCAAAGTCGACGTCGCCGACAGCGATGAACGTCTTGCGTTTTCGGGCGAGCAACTCCTTAGCGCGTCGATGGTCGAGGAACCTCGTCGCTAAGTCCTCCGTGATGCCGATGTACGCGATAGTTTCCCGCCGCGACGCCAAGTGGTGATCCCAGCTAAGGGCATAGAGAAAGCCGGGACGGCGTTCGGTCGAGGGAAGCGGCGGGCCTTCGTCACTGGGACGCCACTGCCTCGGCGCCTTCCAGTCAATGGTGATGCGCCGCAGAGCGCGACGAGCGACAAGCTGCTCATGATCTTCACCATAGTCAGCGGGCTTGAACCCGTATGGAGCCGGCATCGCCCACACTCTCCCACCAGCTAAGCCAGTAGTCTGTTTCGGCCAGAGCTTTGCCACTAGCTAGAACTTGAATGAAGTTGCCTAGGCCCCCTCGGCCGCGTTGCGCCACCAGCGGTCATTAGCTCGACGACGGCGAGGTGACATCCGCCGGCATATCTTAGCTTGCCGGGGCGCCCCCAGCCCTCGGGTCCTCGAGCTCCACGTCCGAAAACCAATCCAGGACATCGCGTGATCGCCTCGGCAGCGACACGCACAGCTCATCTGTTTCCAACGGCGCTTTGACGAGGTCGAATGTGCCGGCGCGACGATAGATGGTGGAGAAGTCCAGGCCTTGCTGGCGCTTCTCCAGGGCTCGAAAGACCGTGAACTGGACTGAGATCGGGCATCTCAGCCCGAACACGACCTCGCTGAGTTCAAGCGGGCTGTTTTGGGCGCCCCGCTCGCCGATCAGCCGCCACTCGCGTTCGTACTTCCAGTCGGGTGCCTTGCGCAGCAGGACGGCTTCGTCGACCTGAGCCTGGGCGCTCGCCTCCCCCTCCAGCATGGCCTCGACTAAGCTGGCCTTCACCAAGGGCGGGGCATCGTAGCGGACCCGATGGACCGTGGCGTCCTTCGGGATCGAATAGCCGATACAGATGCCGTTGTGCTGGTCTCCGTAGTGGCTCCACATCAGGGGGCAGTCGGCGCGCGTCCCTAGTGCGACGATGCCTTTGTCGTAGCGCCGGAGAAGCTCAGCCTCGACTTCCGCCGCCAGCAGAAGCTGGAGAGGGTCGGCCGCGGTGATCTCAGGATTCGCGGCGTGGTAGCGCAGGTCCTCAATCCTTCGCTGGAACGCCGATTGGCTCTGACGGGCGATGTGCTCGAGCGTCTTCGGACCCTTGTACCGGATAGTCTTGGCCGCAGCCTTCAGCTCCGCCTCGACCCGCTGCACCACTAGCTGTTCGAGGACCCGTTCTAAGGCCGCATTGTCGATGTCCGAATCCAGCGTGGGTTTGGTGTCCAGCGGATCGTTGAAGGTGCTCGGGCCTGCAAAATAGAGCCGATCCTCGACCAGCATGTCCAAGGTGTGGTGGCTGAAGGCGCGGTACTTGTAGACCCGGTTGGGTTGGTCTCCGTTCACCTTCATCGCTTCCGCTCCTCACTGACCCGACTGGTTGCTGCTGCCACAGCGACGGGCTGAGCGCCCGGCGGAATGGCAAGTGCAGTGATAAGCTGCACTATATTGCGAATCGCGGGTGCAGCGTTTCGCGACTTGAGCATTGAGGGGCGGCGCGCATGAAGATCGCCAAGGTAAAAATTACCAACTTCAAGTGCTACGAGGAGACGTTTTGTCTCCCGCTCAACGACACTCTGAACGTGATCGTCGGCGGGAACGAGTCCGGGAAGACCACCATCCTGGAGGCGATCCACCTGGCCTTGACTGGCATGCTGCACGGCCGGCTGCTGAAGAACGACGTTACCAGCTATCTCTTCAACCTCGCCGCCCAGCAGAAGTACGTCGCGAGCCTCAAGACCGGCTCGCCGCTGCCGCCGCCTGCGATCACCATCGAACTGTTCTTCTCCGGAGACTCAAGCGAACTGGCCGAGTTGGAGGGCGACGGCAACTCGGAGAAGACCAGGGCCAGCGGCGTGGTCTTTCGGGTCGAGTTCGACGAGGAGAACTATAAGGGTGCCTATGAGGCGCTGGTCGCGGCCGGCGAGCTGACGTCGATCCCGGTGGAATACTACACCGCCAATATGCGGTCGTTCGCCCGCAAGGGGATTACCTCTCGCAACATCCCGATCAAGTCCGCGCTGATCGATTCATCCAGCGCCCGGCTACAGAATGGCTCCGACGTCTATGTCTCGCGGATCATCCGCGATGTGCTGGAGGAGACCGAGCGCGCTTCGATCTCGCAGGCCCACCGGAAGCTGAAAGAGGCTTTCGTTAAGGACGAAAACCTGCAGCTGATCAACGCCCGCATCACCAAGGCCGCCAAGATCAGCCAGAAGTCGGTCTCAATCTCAGTCGACTTATCATCCCAGACCGCCTGGGAGAGCAGTCTGATGACCTACATCGACTTCATTCCCTTTCAGTACATCGGCAAGGGCGAGCAATGCGTCATCAAAACAAAGCTGGCCCTCAGCACCAAGAAGAGCGCCGAGGCCACGGCCATCCTGCTGGAGGAGCCCGAGAACCACCTCTCTCACGCGCGGCTCAACGAATTGATCGCCGACCTGACCGCTCAGCACGGCGAGAAGCAGATCATCATCTCGACGCACAGCAGCTTCGTGGCGAACAAACTGGGGCTCGACCACCTGATCGTGCTGCGCGACGGTAAGGTGGTCAGGATTTCGGAGTTGGAGGCCAGCGACTTCTTCAAGAAGCTGGCGGGATACGACACCCTTCGTCTGGCCTTGGCCGATAGGGCGATCCTAGTCGAGGGCGACTCTGACGAGCTCGTGGTGCAGCGGGCGTATATGGATAAGCACACCGGGCGCCTCCCCATCCAGGATGGGATCGACGTCATCTCGGTGGGCACGGCCTTTCTGCGCTTCCTAGAGCTGGCGAAGGCGCTGAAGATCCCCGTGGCCGTGGTCACCGACAACGACGGCGATCCGGCGGCCCTGGACAAAAAATACGCCGCCTTCGCGGACGAGCCCTCAATCCGCATCTGTGTAGACCCAGAGGTCGACACCGGCACGCTGAAGGTCAAGGACAAGCCCTTCAACTACAACACTCTGGAGCCGAAGATCCTGAAGGCGAACGGCCTGGACCTCCTCAACAAGGTTCTGAAGACCGACGCCAAGAGCGAGGACGACCTTCGCCTTCACATGCGCTCGAACAAGACCGAGAGCGCCCTGGCGATCTTCAACTCCACGACCGCGATCACCTACCCTGACTACATCTTGCGGGCTATCGCGCCGTGATCGGCGAGAACCGGCTGGTCATCGCGGCGGCCGGCTCTGGCAAGACGACCTACCTCGTCGAGCAGGCCTTGAAGGTGCGGGACCAGCGGGTGCTGATCACCACCTACACAGAGTCCAACGAGGCGGAGATCCGCCAAAAGTTCTTCGAACTTGTCGGGCACGTCCCGGCGAACGTGGTGATCATGACCTGGTTCAGTCTACTGATCAGCCATGGCGTCTTGCCGTTCCAGGGTTGCGTGTTCGACTTCCCCGTCAGGGGCATGCTGCTGGTCCAGGCGCAGTCGGCCATTCGTTACACCAACAGCTTCGGGGTCGGAGTGCCCTGGCCCGAGGACGATATCGCCCATCACTTCTTCGACGGCCAAGGACGGGTATTCTCGGACAAACTGTCGAAGCTGGTGATCCGCTGCAACGAGAAGAGCGGCGGCGCGGTCATTGACCGACTCAGCCGAGTGTTCCCCCACGTTTTCGTCGACGAGGTCCAGGACCTCGCCGGCTACGACCTCGATATACTGGAGGCGCTGGCGCGGAGCCCTGTTCGTCTGCTGATGGTCGGTGATCCCCGGCAGGTGACCTATCTGACCCACAACGAGCGCCGCTTCGCGAAATACGCCGACGGCGGCATCGCCGACTTCCTGCGAACGCTCCCTCAGAAGCTCAAGATCGAAATCGATGAGTCGAGCCTGAACCGGTCGCATCGGAACAGCGCCGTCATCTGTGCGGTCTCCTCGCGCCTATTTCCAGCGTTGGCGGCGACGCAGGCCTGCGACTGCACGTCGTGCCGCCAGCTGCCGCCCCCACACACAGGCGTCTTCCTCCTGCGGAAAGCCGACTATGCCGAGTACCTCGCGGCGGTGCGGCCGATGCAGCTCCGAGACAAGATCACCAGCAGCGGTGTCGACCCAGGGTCGCCAGTGATGAACTTCGGGGAATCCAAGGGACGCGGGTTCGACCACGTCGTTATTATCCCGACCGGTCCGATGCAGAAGTGGCTGGTCGATCCCGAAACCCAGCTGGCGGCCCAGAGCCGCGCCAGGCTCTATGTCGCCCTCACCCGCGCCCGGCACAGCGTGGCCATCGCCATGGACTGGAAAAAGGGCCCGTTACCGGCAGGCTTCACGCTCTACGAGCGCCGAGCCTCCTGATTTCGATATCTTGGCAGTCTCAGGAAATAACTCCTGCGAGGGGTGCGCTTTGAACTCCGAGGCTAGGTTTGATGCCAACTAGCGGACACTCCCAAGGTCTCAGAAGAGTCGAGGCCGTGTAAAAACTCGCTGCCGGCGCTGAGCCGCTGATGGCAGGCGGGCTAGACGCGCCGCTCCCTCAGGTCCGGATCGCCGCCATCAGCGGCCCCGTTCCGAGCATCTGGATCACCCGCTTCATGTTGTAGGCGAGGATGTGGAGGCTGATCTCCGTCTTCACGTT
>JAEZKB010000266.1 GCA_023415605.1 Pseudomonadota bacterium | reverse complement strand
CTCTTTGTAGCCGGCGGCGGCTTGGACATACTTGCCGCCGTCCTGGCTCATCTGCTGCCAGAAGTGCTGGGTGGAGAGGGCGCCGCGGGACGCCCGCCGGGCGAACCGGGACAGGAACACATAGTCTTCGATTGACTTGTCGGCTCGCGGAGATTTCGAGACGCCAGGAATACGGCCTCCGACGAGCTGGTTCACAGGCGGGAGGACTTGATCGGACAAGGACAGGGCGTCGCGCCCAAGCGTGGCGAACGTGTTGGTGATGAAGCTGTCGATCTGTGCCGGTGACCAGTTGAGAGACGCCCCCAACAACTTGCCTAGCTCTGACGTGTATGCGGTGAACTGCAGCTCTGGTGGTAGAGCCCGGAGATGCTGCGGAATATCACTGTCGGACGACTTGGCGAACGGGGCCTTGCCGACCAACGTCTCTCGGATTGCCGTCGGCACTTTCGCGATTTGCCCAAGAAGCTCGGCACCTTGAAACTCAGCTGGCGGGACGAATGTTTCAAGAATGCTTTCGGCGAACCGGAGATGTGCGCGCTCGTCGTTGCGCCACCAGCGGTCGAATGCAGCTTCAAAGAGATTGGATAAGACACCCAACTCGAACGGCTTCGGCACCCGCCACCACACGCCACCGATCTTGAAGAACCAGTGGGTGGCCTTCATGTAATCGTTGAACTCGGCGTACTCTTCGTCATCCCGGTAGAGGGCAGCGAGCGCAACGCCGAGCATGCCGATACCTGCGATCTTCACCCACATGCGGACTGAGTTCGGGATCGCTTCCTTTTCTGCGATAGACAGCGGCGATCCGTTTGCCGCCTTGATGAACGGCGTCAGCACCTCGCGATAGTTGTGGTAGATGTCTCGTTCGCCGGTTGCTGTCCGGCGCGCTGCGTCAAGCCCCTGGAATGCCGCGTTCATAAAGGCTGCGATGCGCGCAATCTGGCCCATCTTTGCGCCGCGGCGCCAGAAGTCCATCACGTCAAGGGCAGCATAAGTGGCTTCGGTAGCGGCCTCCTCTGGCGTGAAGCCATCCTTGATTGCGCGATCATTGGCGGCTTTGAAGTGCCCCAGACGCGAGCCGAGTTCGGTCACTTCAGAGGCGCGCATTACTTTCTGCCAGGCCCCCTTCAGCCTTGTATCAGATGGCGTTCCGAGGTAGCCCTTGCGTCGTAGGGCAAGGACATCTCGCTCACTCATGGCGTCCACCAAGCCGCTATCGACTCCAGACATGCCCGCAAACATCTGATACTTCACGAGGTCGGCATCATTGTTTGGTATAGTGCGGGCACCGAGACTGATGCCAAGCAAGGTCGTGATCGGGATCGCCGCGTAGCCAACGCCGCCGGTTGCAGCACCAATGCCGGTTCCTACTGCGAGACCCGCAAAGGCTCCAACAGTGCCCCCTCTATTGGTCGCATAGAGCCCTTTGAGACCTGACCATACAGGTATGTAGTCGCGAGATAAAACCCATGTCGCGAGCTGATCGCGCACGAAGTTCACAGCGATATAGGACGGCGCCTTGGTTACGCCAAACCGGAAGGCCTGCGTGCCAAGCGCCAAGAAATCTATGAACGGCTCCGCATTGTTCCGCCCCAGAGCAACCATGGTCTCGAAGATGTCCCGCGCAATGCGGTTGTCTCCGAGGCGGATCGGCACCTTCTTGCCGTCCTCCCACAGGTAAACGATCGGTTCCCCCTTCTCCTCCGTTGGGACAGCCTGGAAGATGGTTGCCGACGCGTTCTGGTCGAACAGATCGTCGATGACCTCGATCAACCCTTGCGCATCGTTGGGGTCGAGATCACGTGCGGCCTGCTGCATGGCCTCACGGATGTCCACCGTAACGCCGCGGAAGTCCGTGGCCGGGATGCGCTCGGCAACGGCTCCGCCTCCCGGTCCTGCCGCACGGGCAAGACGATCCATGGCCCGGATCACGTCATTGAGCGCAAACCGAGCCTGCGTTGCATAAACGTCCTGGACGATGGACTCGATCGGGTTGATGAAGTCCCGCGTCGAACCCTTGAACCGATAGATCAGCTTGCGCTTGTTCTGGCCCTTGGCATTCGAAAGCGTTGACGGGCCGTTATCGTCCATCATCCGGTTGAGCGGGACGTAATCCTCTCGTGCGTTCAACTCTAGGAACAAGTCCTTGGAGATGAAGCCGTTGAGGTACTTGTTCTGAAGATGGCGCTTGTTGAACTGGTAGAGCTGGTCCGCCGCCTTGGCGAACTCCGGGTGCGCCTTCTCGATGTCAGCGCGCGCCTTGCGCCAGACGCTCTTTTCGATCAACTGATCGGGCGGGTTATCGAGTTCGCCGCGCTCGTAGCGCTTCCACTCTGCCAGCATACGGCGGGCGATCAAGTATGACCCGAAGAGCTGTGCCTTCTCGTCGTTCCACTGGTTCTTTGCAGCGCCACCGAACGCCGTCGCCAATGCTTCGTGGAAGGACGGTCCTGACGGGTCCGCCTCGCCCTTGAGCCGCACGCCGCTTTGCAGGGTGGCCGTGGCCCACACCTTCGCGTGCGCAGCAATCCGCCACATCTTGTAAGGATCGTCGATGGCCTTCAGGACCAATCTCTCGTTGTCGCCCAGCTTCACGCCGATGTTGTCGGCCGCAAGGTCCATGAGGAACTTCACGGCCTTCTTCATCGGGTGACGGCCATCAAGATACCCGTGATAGAAGGTATAGAGCTTGTCGGAGATGGTGGCGCGTGTGCCCTTCTCAGCCAGGTCCTTCCGGAACTGCGCGAACATGGACGGCTTGACAGAGGATTTGACGCGGCTCAGCACGGCGCCGGTCGGGGACGTTGCCTGCAGCTCTGTGAACCCCTTCTGGACGTCCTGCAGGGCTTCCAGCATCTCCGGATCCGCCCCGTCCAGCATGTCCTCGAAGGCATGGTAGAGCCGCGGTGCTTGGATCTGTGCCTCACGGGGATTGGTCACGTACCGCCGGAAGAACTCGGCCCAGCCCTCAGACAGTTCCGTCCGTGATGCTTGCGGCAGTGGCGGCCGAGGCGCTGGCGTTCCCGTGCGGGAGAAGCGCTGTGCGATGTATCCCGCGAGATCGGTGGAGCCCGAGTTCTTGACGTCATTGAGCACGGCGTCGGCGACCCGCTGCCCCAGGCGTCGGATGAGCACGCCCCGGAGGATACCGGCGTCACGATAGGCATTCGTTGTCGTGGCGGGCGTCTGAGCGCGGCCGAAGAATCGGGGGCTGGATTTTGCCTGCCCTGCCGCGGTCGCCTGAGCCCGCATGTTGGCGTCGGCCTGCACGGCTTGAGCAAGAACCTGCTGCGTGTCAGCGTCGAGCTCGATGCCGGAGTATCCCGATGCTGGCAGCTGTGGGGCCGGGTAGTTCCGCGATACCGGGGTGATCAGTTCTTCGGCATAGGTGCTCTGGAGCTGGCGAACGTCATCGCGTGTCGAGTTGCGTGTTTCGAGCGCATGGCCGCCCTCGTGCGCCAAGGTCGCGAGATCGTTGGGGATGGCGATTCGGGTGACGCCCGTGGCACGCGAGAACTGCCCCGCAACCCTCATGCCGAGCCGCCCCGCTGCCGCCTTCAAGCCGGGGCTGAGCCTTCCCTGCCGAACGGTAAGCCCGAGAGCATCCGTGAGATCTGAGACGAGATCGGACAGGCTCTTTTCGGGGGCGTCCAGTCCCGACTTCTGAGGTGTGCCGAGCTTGATGTTGTGGGGAAGGCCGCCGCGGATGGAAGCCATGATGAGCGGGCTATCCGGATCGAAGGTGCCGCGATTGTGGATGGACTTGATTTGCTCGGGGCGGAACACGACAAACGTATCAGTCGGCTTGGCTCGCGCATTGTTATCGTAGTTGTCGCGCACATTGCGGATGATAACACCATCACGCCCTTCCGCTCGCGCCTGATCTATCACATCGCTTGTTTTGCCTCTCGCCTGAGCATTGCGCCACTCCTTGCCAGCAGCATCAATGATAAGAGGATTTTGCAGGCTCAGGTAAAACGCTTCCACGCTAGGCTCTGCATTCTGATAATCGAATGCCCGCGTATCGTCAGCGTAGCTAGCGGCAGTTGAGCGAGACGACGCAAACCAGAATGCGCCATCATCCTCGCGCGGCTCCATACCGAAGCGAGCAGCGCGCCCCTTGAACTGGGCATCATCACCGCGAAGGAACCGAGCATCTGGCGTCCCATGATAAACGACCAGCGGCTTGCCATTCTCGTCCACAACCTTGCTGTCACCGAACCAGTGGCGAAACTCTGGCGTATCAGTTGCGGGTCGCTCCGGCACACTGCGGATGGATAGGACAGCATTATTCAACTCCTGCTGCGCTCTCTCCTGCTCAAACGCTTCCGCTGGCACCAGTGCTCTCATAGCCTCAAGCTGTCTCGCCTGTGCCAGTGCTTCGCCTGCTGTTCTGGCATCCGGTGCTTGTCCTGCGAATGCCTTTAGAATTTCCGCCCCGAACTCCATCTGTTTTGGGGAAACCCACATGTCATCGAATGCAGGGCCCGCAGGCTGATGATACCGAACCGCTTCGGGGTTGCTCTCGGCAAGCTCTGCGTATTGCTCTGCTGTGAGCCAGCCTTGGGGGGCGATGCGCTGCCCAAGGTCTTCCTCGATTGCTCTGAGAAGACGTGACGGGATGCCCTGCCTTCTACGGTTCGGGTCGATGCTGACCATGGATACGGACCATGAGCCGTCGTCCTGCTCTTTGATGACGGCGAAGCCAGAAGGCGAACCTTCCTCCTCACTGACCCGATACGTCCTCACCCTGTTTCCATCAGCATCTTCTGATGAAGTGACTGAACCTGAGAACCCTTCGATGGTGAAGGGACGGGGTTGAGGTTGAGAGGGAACGCTCCTGATGGAAGCAGCTACGATGTCCTGCTTCTGCTGATTGGAGACAGGCTTGCCGTCCTTGGCGACGATCTCGATCAGTGCATCGTCAAACAAGACGTAGTTGTGAGTGCCTTCTGGTTGGTGCCGCGCCACTCGCCCACTGCGAAGGAGGTCTAGCGCTTCCCGCGATGCTGACGCCGCATAGCCACCACGCGCGACATCGCGCTCCAAGCTCGCAATTGCTTGCTCTGGATTTCCATGCAGGTCTAACTTTTCAGCCGCCAATGCAGCCGAAGATGTGCCAGAAGAGATGGGCTTGCCATCAAACAGGATTTTTGGTTGGCGGGAGCCTTGATCTAGGTAGCGGATGCCGGGTATGCCCGCTTCGCGGAGAGCAGATGAGGCTGCATCAGAACCGCCCGTTTTCTTGCTGACTCGGTGCCATATCAGATCGCCGGGTGTGCCATGCTCGCTGCCGCGCCAATTGGCAAAATCACCTAGTTGACTAAGCGCCTCCCTCACTTTCTCACTCTGCTGTGAGATCGGCTTATCCCAATCCAGGAACTCTTCTGGCTCTGCGTTGATGCGGACCTCGTAAAGGCGGCCGGGTTGTTCTCCCGAGCGTATGAAATCCCCTTCCGCGTCGAACGCGCGCCAACCACCGCCCATCGAAGGCGATGCCTCAATAACGCTCCCTTCCGGTCCCGCTGCTTCTCTTGCTTCTGCCTCCGTCGCGAACCGCGCTGGCTCCGCGGTTCCGGCCAATGCCTCCCGATAGCCCTTCGCAACCCCCTCGCTCTCGGCAAAATACAGCCCATGCCCGTAAGCTTGTGCACCTTCTCCCGTGCCGATTTTCGATATATCAAAGCGGTCGAAGTCGTGCGGTGAGCCATGGAACGCGCGGATCGCCAGTGCCGACACATCGCCCTCTGGCAACACCAGTGTTCCCCTCTGCCTCAGAGGGATGCCGATTCCTTGCCCTGATGCTCGGATAGACCGGAGAATATCGGCAATGCCGGCGGGGATTGAGGGATCACGAGCAGCCTCTACCCTCCCGCCACTCAACGCATCCAGTGCTGCCCTGCCTTCCTGAGAGGCGGTAGCAGATGGGACAGGAGCGCGGGCGAACGCATCGAAGATGGCAGGAGGTGTTCTCGTCTCACGACGGGCGACTTCCCCTTCCCCGACCCGCTGAAAGATCGCATCGACGGAATCGAACCCGGCCCCACGCAGCGCATTGCCAAGCGCCTCGAAGAACTGCCGGATGCGCTGCAGCAGGGCATTGATCGTGCGGCCGTAGCTGGCACGGGTTGTAACGGCGGTTTCGGCCAGCTTCGCCACGTACTCCTGGTCAAGCATCTC
>JAEZKB010000224.1 GCA_023415605.1 Pseudomonadota bacterium | reverse complement strand
AGCTTGTTCCGGGCCCGCCACGATCTTGTTATTGCGCTCAGCGGTTGGAGAGCGTCAGGCCGGCTGGATCGCCCTTGCCGTTGAGGTAGGGGATGTAGTCTGCATCGACCGTGTCCGGCTCGATGCTGCCGGTGACTTCGAGCGCGTCGGCGGTGAGGCCGGCGCGGTACTCGGCGCAGGTGGTCTCGTGTGCCAGTTCGAGCGTGCGGCAGATCTCGGCTTCGTTGGCCGAAAGTGGAATGCCGGCGGCGTTGGCGGTGCCGATGGCGGCGATTGCGGCAAAGGCCGCGATGGTCACGAAGGTCTTCATGGTCACTCCAGATGTGTGGTTGTGGGCCACCCGTGACGAGCGATATGCCGGAGCAGGAGAGGCGCTGCCTCATCCGAACGGAGGAGATGCGGCAAAAAGTTTGAGGGGGTAGCGGCCGCCGTTTCGTTGCGGAGGCGGGGCAAAATCCCTATCTCTGGGGCATGTCATCTAAGGAAGATCAGGCGGCCACGCTCGCCCGCGAGTGGACGCTGCCGACGGGGGCCACGCTCGGCTCATCGGTGCGCGCCAAGGGCATTCTGCTCGAGCTGCGGGCCAAGCTGCCGTTCAAGGTGCGCAAGCGACTCGACATCAAGGGCGCGGTGCTGACGCTGAAGATGGCGGAGGATGCCGAGGAGGCATTCGAGGCCGCGCTCGCGACGATCGAGACGACGCTCGATGGGATCGAGAGCCTGCCGGTGATCCCGCGCGAGATCCAGGACATCCTCACGATCACCGCCACGGAACGACATCGCTGGCTCAAGGATGGGAGGCTGAAGAGCGCCGGGACCCGCACGATCAAGCTGCGCGGCCGGGCACGGAAGGTGACGTTCCATATCTTCGATCCGCGCACTGTCGAGGACCTGCTCAACAGCGACATGGCCGACGCCTGGCGCGAGGAGGATGCCGAGCGGCGGGCCGAGAACCGCCGGCTGGCAGTGGAGAAGCGAGCGCTGATGCGCAAGGCGGCAAGGGCACCGGCCAAGCCGCACGTCGACGAAAGCCCGGAGGAGGCGGCCCGGCACCTGCTCAAGGGCTGGGATGAATTCGAGGCGCTGGGGCTGCTGCGGTAGTCCAGGACGGGCCGGGTTGACTCTCCCGCGCTGCTAGTTCATAACCGAATTGTTATAGAACAAATTGGTTATAGACATGGCTACTGCTGAGCAACTCGATCTCACCTTTGCGGCGCTTGCCGACCAGACCCGCCGGGCGATCCTCGCGCGGCTGGCGACGGGCGAGCTTTCGGTCAACGAGCTTGCCGAGCCTTTCGCCATGAGCCAGCCGGCCATATCCAAGCACATCAAGGTGCTCGAGCAGGCAGGCCTCGTCAGCCGCAGCAAGGATGCGCAGCGCCGGCCGGTGAAGATGGAGGCGCAGCCGATGACCGAAGCCATCGAGTGGCTGGAGCAATACCGCAAGGTCTGGGAAGAGACGTATGCGCGGCTCGACACACTGCTCGCCGAGCTCAAGGCGATGACGCCACCATCCGACAAGAAGAACTAAGGAGGAAACCCCAAATGCCAAAGCCGCTGAGCGTCGACCTCAAGGGTGACACCGAGATCGTGGTGACGCGCGAATTCGATGCGCCGCGCGAGCTGGTCTGGGATTGCTGGACCGTGCCGGCGCTGATCAAGCGCTGGCTCGCCGGCCCGCCGGGCTGGCAGATGACCACCTGCGAGTTCGACGCCCGTGTCGGCGGCAAATGGCGCTTCGTCGCAAAGGGACCGGATGGGTTCGAAATGGCGCATGGCGGGGTGATCAAGACCTTCGACCGGCCCGAGCTCATGGTCTCCACCGAGCTCTACGACATGGACTGGACCGGCGGGGAGACGATCAACACCAATGTCTTCACCGATATCGGCGGCGGGCGCTCGCGCTCGGAGCTGACCATCACCTATTCCAGCCGCGAGGCTCGCGACGGCGCGAGAGCAACGCCGATGGCCGAGGGGATGGAGATGGGCTTCCAGAAGCTCGACGAGCTGCTGAGGCAACAGGCCGCGTAGCGAGAGCGGCCCGACGACAAACCACAGAACCGGGCGATGCTGACGGGGCCACAAGCCGCGGACGGCGGAGCCTTGCCCAAACTCAACCGAGGAGACTGAAAATGACCGAGAAGATCATCCCCTGCCTGTGGTTCGACGACACGATCGAGGAGGCGGTCAACTTCTATGTCGAGGTGTTCAAGGACGCCGAAATCCGCCGCGTCGACCACTATCCGGATGGCCGCGTGCTCACCATGATGTTCCGGTTGCACAACCAGGAGTACATGGCCCTCAATGGCGGTGACCAGTACAAGTTCACACCGGCGGTTTCGTTCAGCATCGACTGCAAGGACCAGGCGGAAGTCGACTATTTCTGGGACCGGCTGCTCGAAGGCGGCGGGCGTCCCAGTCAATGCGCCTGGCTGGAGGACCGGTTCGGGTTGAGCTGGCAGATCGTGCCGGAGGCGCTGCCGCGGCTGCTCGGTCAGAAGGATCGTGAGGCGGCCGGGCGGGTGATGCAGGCGATGTTTACGATGCAGAAGATCATCGTCGCCGATCTCGAACGCGCCTCGGCCGGCGCCTGAGGGAGGGAGCCATGGACTTGAGCGCAGAGACTTTCGTCGCCCGCCTGCACGCGCTGCAGGACGACGAAGAACTGCGCAAGATCCAGCGCTACTTCAAGTCGCGCGAGGGCGACTATGGAGCGGGCGACCGCTTCATCGGTGTGCGCATGGGCCAGGTCTTCGCCCTCGCCAAGGAGTTCGTGCAGATGCCGCCCGCGGAGATCGAGCGGCTCATGGAGAGCGACATCCACGAAGCGCGGGCAGGGGCGCTGCGGCTGATGGCCGACCAGTATCGGCTCAAGACGACGACGCCGGAGCGGAAGGCGGAACTCTACGACCTCTACCTGCGCCGCCACGACCGCATCAATAATTGGGACCTTGTCGATCTTGCGGCCTGGTGGGTGGTCGGGTCGTATCTGGTCGACAAGCCGCGGGACGTGCTGCACCGGCTCGCCAGGTCCGAGGTGATCTGGGAGCGGCGGACGGCGATCCTCGCCACCCTGCCGTTCATCAAGCGCAAGCAGTTCGCCGACACTCTTGCGATCTGCGAGACGCTGATGGGCGATAGGGAAGACCTGATCCACAAAGCTTGCGGCACGATGTTGCGCGTTGTCGGCGACGAGGACATGCCGGCGCTGGTCGACTTCATCGAAAAGCATGCCGGCCGCATGCCGCGGACGATGCTGCGCTATGCCATCGAGAAGATGCCGGTGGACCAGCGCAAGCGAATGATGGAGATCGGCAGATGACCCGGGTGGAGATTTCGCTGCCGAGCGACACCGAGTTGCAGATGGTGCGGATATTCGCGGCGCCGCCGGATGCGGTTTTCGCCGCTCATACGGTGCCAGCGTTGCTGATGCGGTGGTATGGGGAGCTGGTATCGGCCGAGATCGATCTGACCGTCGGCGGGTCGTGGCGCCTGGTCAGCCGGAGGCCGGACGGTCGCGAGATCGGGCAATATGGCGTCTACCGGGAGATCGAGCCCAACGCGCTGCTGGTGCAGACGGAGAACTGGACCGACTGGAACCCGGGCGAGCTCACAGTCAGGACGGTGTTCGCCTCTGCAGGCGAGGGGACGCGGCTCGAGGTGACAATGCACTTCCCCTCGAGCGAGGTGCGCGACCTGCTGGTCAAGACGGGGATGAACGACGAAGCCGCCGAGCAATACCGGCGGCTCGATGCGGTGCTGGCCGACTACCAGATGCGGTAGGAGGTCACGCCGTCGTCGAGGAAGCCGTTGAGCACCGGCTGGCTCTCGATGATGCGCTCGCAATAGCTGGTCCACTTGCGGTCGCGGCAGGCGGTGACCGATGCGGCGCCCTCGATGGTGACCGAGGAAAAGCTGTTGTCGAGGCCGACAAGCTTCAGATCCGACATGACGAAGCCGGAATCGTTGCAAACGGCGTGGCCGCTATAGTTGCGGCCGGTATAGAAGCAGACCGTGCCGGCGCCCGAGGGGTAGTTGAGGCGCGGGCCGGTGAGCGGGCCACGCGGGTGCTGGCCAAAATTGACCTTCTGCAGTCCGACCCAGCCCTTGATGCCTTCGGCATGGATGAGGCACCAGGGGCCCGAGCACCGGTCGACGCGGATGCGGGTCTCGCCGCCCAGATCGCCGACCGGCTGATAGGCGGTGCCGGGGCCATCGAGCAGGGTCGAGCTGCTGATCAGCCAGGCGGGCGTCCCGGTTTCGGCGGCGACGGCCGGAGCCGCAAGGGCGGCGAGAGCGAGCAGAGCGAGAACGAGACGGCGGATGGCGAGCATGGAACGAACCCCGGATTATTCGACCGCACCCTAACTGTCCCGACCCTTCGTTGAAAGTGCCCGCTTGCCACAGGGCAGGATTGTTCACGCCAAACGAAAGGCGCCGCACCGGAGTGCAGCGCCCATCTCGTCCCGAGGCGGCGAACCGCCAGGTCTTTGGATCGACGAGGGAGGAGCCGGCTTAGAAGCCGGCGAGGGTAGGGGTCAGCACCATCGCCGCCGACGCGGCAATCGCGATGCCGGTGGCGATGTTGAGCACGAGAATACGGGTCTGGCGCTTCATTTGAGGCTCCTGCGAAGGTTGCAAAAGCAACGGCGCAGGAGCTGCGAAAGTTCCCGAAAGGCCCAGAGGTAGGGCGTCAGCGGTCGACGTCGGGTCTCCTCCCCATGAGGAGGGGACCCTACTGCCGGTGCGCGCGACCTATTCCGACACTTCGACCGAGCTCACCTTGTTGTTCAGCTTAGCGGGCAGGTTCTTGGAATCCGAGCTGAAGGTGCCGCAGGTGCCGTAGAGGTTCTTGTCGGAGCAGAGGTCGACGCTGATGTCGCCCTCGATGGTCAGCGACGAGATGCGGTTGTCCCAGTTGGCGGGGAGCTTGTTGGCGACGTCACCGGCTTCCATGCAGAAGCTTTGTCCGCCGAAATTGGACTTGTCGTAGAAGCAAACCTCGGCGATTTCGGGCTCGGGCTCCTCTTCCTCGTCGTCGAAGCTGATGAAGTCCTCGGCTACCCAGCCCTGCGGGCCGAAATCGTTGTCGAGCTGGCAGAAGCCGTTGATGCAGCTGTCCGGGTCGACCTCGACCTGGTTGCCCGCAGGCAGGCTGCCGAGCTTCTTGCTGTTGGGCGAGGGCGCCTTGCGGATGTTCACCTTTTCAATGACGGTGGCGACCTCGGCATAGCTGGCGGTGGTCATGGCAAATAGGCTCACCGCGGCGAAGGCGGTGGTGAGGGTGAGCTTGACGCTCATGGATGGGCTCCTGAGAGATCGAAGGGCATGCAACGGCGCTGCCTGCTTCGGAAATATTGGATGCACGGTGGGGCTGAATGCCGGGTGAACGAGTCTTGTTCCGGAGGCGGTATCGGTGCTCCTACAGCGCCGGTATCGGTACCTTTTTGCCGTCTTCGCCGAGGGCCACATAAACGAAGCGGCCTTGCGTTACCTTCACGCGGTCGGCGACGCGGTTGCGGCGGGCCCAGGCTTCGATGGCGATGGTGATCGAGGTGTTGCCGACGCGCTCGACCGAGCAATAGACGCAAAGGATGTCGCCAACTTTCACCGGGGCGATGAAGGTCATGGCTTCGACGGCGACGGTGACGACGCGGCCCTTGACGCGTTCGACGGCAGCGATGGCACCGGCAATATCCATCTGGCTCATCACCCAGCCGCCGAAGATATCGCCGGCCGGATTGGTGTCGGCGGGCATGGCGAGGGTGCGGATGGTCAGGGTCCCCTGCGGTTCGCTGTCGTCGCTCATAGACGCGGTCCTTTCACTGGCCAGCGGCCGGTCTCCTCTTCCCAGTGCTGGCGACAGAGGGAGACGTAGACGGACTTTTCGATCGAAACCTGTTCGCCCTCGGTGATCGCGCCGCCTTCGGCGTTGCGGCGGACGACCATGCTCGCCTTGCGGCCACAATAGCAGATGGTACGGATTTCGCGCAGTTCGTCCGCAATGGCCAGGAGCTCGGAGGAGCCAGGGAAGAGCTTGCCCTGGAAGTCGGTGCGCAAGCCAAAGCACATCACCGGTATGTGCAGGCGGTCGGCGACGCGGGCCAGCTGCCAGACTTGCTCGGCGGTCAGGAACTGCGCTTCGTCGACGAAAACGCAATCGACCTTGGATTCCTCAGTCAGGTCCTTGATGCGGGCAAAGAGATCGTCGCCGTCTCCATAGAGCTCGGCTTCGGCGTCGATGCCGATGCGCGAGGAGATGAGGCCGACGCCGCCTTCGGCGTAGAGGGCGGACGTGAACAGCAGCGTGCGCATGCCGCGCTCGACATAGTTGTACGAGGCCTGCAGCAGCAGTGTCGACTTGCCGGCATTCATGGCGGCGTAGGAGAAGTAGAGCTTTGCCATGGCCGGTGTTGTGCCGCAGGCATCCGCAGGGCGCGAGTCAAAGCCGCTGTTCTCTACAAAAAAACGGTCGCCGGGCGGGGCGACCGTATGCCGGTACAGGGTCCGGCCGGAAACGCGCGGGTTGGCGGCGGGCGCTTCCGTCGACTGGTGCCCGGGCCGCCGTTGGCGGGTCGCGACCGGGGCGTTGCTCGCATATATCCGCGACTGTTCCTGGCCGCTTTGGGGATTGGCTGGAACACCCTCAACCTATTGGTGTTCTGTGACGATGCCACGACACCAGGATGACGGTTTCGTCCATTTTGCCGTCACAGTCGCAGGGTAGCGATGAACGTGCGGGCGGGGCGCCCCATCACTAAGAGGCTTTCATGACTATCGGACGGATTTTGCTGGCGGCGGTTGCGACGCTGAGCATCAGCATGGGCGCGGCACAGGCCGAGCAGATTTTCTCGCCGGCCGGCACCTGGGTCACCAATGGCGGCGAGTCGAAATATGCCATCGAACTCTGCGGCAAGCGCGGCGACTCGATCTGCGCCAAGCTGGTCTGGGCGGACAACAGCGACCTGGGCAACCGGCTCAAGACCTATATCGGCAAGGATGCGATGATCGAACTGGCCCGCACCGGCAACCAGCGCTGGTACGGCAAGGTCGATCTCGCCGGCAACGTCGCCCGCGGCACGCTCGACCTCACCGACGAGAACAACATCCACATCAAGGCCTGCAACGGCGCTGCCTGCCAGACGGTGGAATTGATCCGCGTGAAGAAGTGATGCAGCGGCGTCTGGCCGGCAGGTCCTGAGATTTGAGGCCGGGCTGGTGCCCGGCCTTTTTGTTACTGCTTGAGCACCGGCGGCGCGTCCTGCTTCTGGCGCAACGCCGGCACCAGTTCGACCATGACAATGGCGAAGAAGATGAGAGCGGCGCCGAGATAGCCGACGAGCGGCAGACGCTCGCCGAGGACGACCGCGCCACCCAGGGCGGCGAAGAGGCCTTCAGCCGAGAGGATGATGGCGGCGTTGGCAGGCGGCACATATTGCTGCGCCACGGCTTGCAGGGTGAAGGCGACTGCGGTCGACAGGATGCCGGCGTAGGCGATTTCGATCCAGCCATCGCCGATGGCTTCGAGATGCGGCGTCTCGAAGATCGGCGCGGCGACGCCGGAGAGGACGGCGGTGGTGACAAAGCAGATCACCGAGATGGTGACCGGCAGGCCGGTGCGCTTGCTGACGGTGCCGATGAGGTAGACCTGCACGGCCCACGCGATGGCGCTGCCGACCACCAGCAGGTCGCCGATGTTGAAGCCATCGAGGCGGCCGCCATTGAGCAGGTAGACGCCGACCAAAGCCATCGGCACGCCGACCCAGACGATGGGGTGGGGCTTCTGGAAGAACACCACCAGGGCCAGGAGCGGCACGAAGAGCACGTAGAGGCTGGTGAGGAAGCCGCCATTGGTCACCGTGGTCACGGTCAAGCCGATCTGCTGCAGCGTGACGCCGAGGAAAAAGGAGATGGCGATCACCGCCACGATACCCCAGTCCTTGCGCTCGAGGCGGGCGCCGGTGCGGCGCAGCTCCCAGAACACCAGCGGCAGGATGGCGAGGCTGCCCAGCAGATAGCGCACCGCCGAGAAGGTCAGCGGCCCCATGGCATCCATCGCCGACTTCTGGGCCACGAAGGCGAAGCCCCACAGCATGGTAGTGATGACGAGCAGGGCGACGGCGAGGGGGCGGGGCATGGAGCTGAGCCAGTAGAGAGTGGGCAGTAGGCAGTAGTTGAAGTAAGCCGACCGCGCCACTGCCTATTGGCTGGCGCCTGCCGTCTTATTTCACTTCCTCATCCAGCGCCTTGATCAGGCGCTGCACATCCTCGGGGGAGGTGTAGTGGGTGAAGCTGAGGCGGAGGACGCCGTGGCCGGGATTGATGCCGAGAGCTTCCATCAGGCGGTAGGCGTAGAAGTGGCCGCCGGCGCACATGATGCCATGACGAGCGAGGCGCTCGGCGACGACGATGCCCTGTTCGGGCAGCGCCAGGGAGATGGTCGGGGCACGGGTGGTGGCGTCGAGCGGGCCTACAACCTTGAGCTTGTTGCGGCCGCGGAGATAGTCGAGCAGCGGCGCGAGCAACGCCACTTCCTGAGCGCGCATGGCATTGTGCGCCTTGCGGAAGGGATTGGCGCCTTCGGCTTTGTCGCCAGCAATGGTGGCGACGGTTTCGAGATAGTCGACGATGCCGGCGGAGGCGGCGATCTGGGCGTGGTCCGGACCGGCAGGGGTGAGGCGCTTGCGCGGTTGCGTCTCGTTGAAGTAGTGCCCCTGGTTGGGCAGTTCGCCCGCAAGCGAGGGGCGCACCGCCATGACGCCCTGGTGCGGGCCGTAAACCTTGTAGGCCGAGAACAGATAGATGTCGCAGCCCAGCTCGAGCAGATCGGGCAGGCCGTGCGGGGCGTAGGAGACGCCATCGACGCAGGTCACGGCACCATAGGAGCGCGCCTTCATGGCGATCTCATGCACCGGGTTGATCTCGCCCACGATGTTGGACGCATGCGGGAAGCAGACCAGCCGGACCTTCGAATCCAGCAGCTTGTCGAGATCGGCCGGGTTGAGACGGCCGGTCTGCGGATCGACCTTCCACTCGCGGACGTCGACACCGCGGCTCGCCAGCTTGCGCCAGGCGCCGGAATTGGCCTCGTGGTCCTGGTTGGTGACCACGATGGCGGAGCCCGGTTTCATCCATTCGCCGAAGGCGTTGGCGAGGACGTAGGTGTTCCCCGAGGTCGAGGGGCCGAAATGGATCCAGTCGACCGAAACGTTGAGTGCCTGCGCCATGCGCCGGTGCGCCAGTTCCATCGCCTGACCGCCCTCGCGCGAGGCCGGGTAGAAGCCATAGGGCTGCACCTTGGTGGCCCAGTAGAAGTGCTTCATTCGGTTGAGCACGGCGGCGCAGGTGTAGGAGCCACCGGCATTTTCGAAGAACGCCATGTCCTTGAGGCCGGGCTGCTTGAACGACGGGAACTCGGCCCGGATGCGGTCGATGTCGAGAGGCAGGTCGAGGCTGGACATGAAGGGTATCGGCGCCGGAAAGAGGTGCCGAAAGCAGTAGCGGCTCAACCCAGATCGGGCAATTGCGAAAAAAGCGAAGCCCCGGCTGCTGGCCGGGGCTTCTACGGAACGGGTCGGGCGCTTGTGAGGGCATTGCGCCCGACGTCCTGAGTTGCGGCTGTCAGGCGTTCCGCTTGGGGGCTTAGTTGCGGTG
>JAEZKB010000210.1 GCA_023415605.1 Pseudomonadota bacterium | reverse complement strand
GCTGCGCCATCATCGGCCAGACCGCCGATCTCGCCCCCGCCGACAAGACCCTTTACGCCATCCGCGATGTCACCGCGACGGTGGAATCCATTCCGCTGATCACGGCGTCTATCCTCTCCAAGAAACTCGCCGCCGGACTCGGCGCGCTGGTACTCGACGTCAAGACCGGCTCCGGCGCCTTCATGCCCACCCTTGAGCGCTCGCGCGAACTGGCTCAGAGCCTCGTTTCCGTCGCCAACGGTGCCGGGTTGAAGACCACAGCGCTGATTACCGACATGAACGAGCCGCTCGCCAGCGCCGCCGGTAACGCGCTCGAAGTCCGCAACGCTGTTGATTTCCTTACCGGCAAGCACCAGGATCGCCGTCTCCGTGACGTGACGCTGGCGCTCGCCAACGAACTCGTCGCCATGGCCGGCCTCGATGCCGATCCCGTCGCCGCCCTCGACAGCGGCAAGGCCGCCGAGATCTTCGGCCGCATGGTCGCCGCCCTCGGCGGCCCCGCCGACTTCATCGAAGGCATGGACCGCTATCTGGACAGGGCCCCCATCGTCCGCGACATCGTGCTCGAAGGCGACGGCGTCGTCACCGCCATTGATACCAAGGCCATCGGCATGGCCGTGGTGGCCTTGGGAGGCGGGCGCCGCCTGCCGACCGACTCGATTGATTTTGCGGTCGGCTTCGACCGCATCATCGGCTTGGGCACCAAAGTCGATGGAAGAACCCGTTCATGCGTCATTCATGCCCGTGACGAAAAAACGGCAGCGGAAGCTGAACACCGCTTCCGAGCGGCCTTCACCATCGGCGACAACGCTCCAGTCCATCCCCTGATCGCTGATCGGATCACTGTCTGATGCCCCGCGCAATCCTCTGTATTCTCGATAGTTTCGGCATCGGCGGCGCACCCGACGCCGGCGACTACGGCGACACGGGCGCCGATACGCTCGGCCACATCGCCGCCAATTACCCGATTTCACTGCCGAACATGGACGCCCTCGGCCTCGGCGCCGCCGCAGAGCTCTCCACCGGCGCAGTTCCTAAGGGACTGACAAACCAGCCAAAAGGCGGCCGCTGGGGCGTTGGCCGCGAAGTCTCCAAAGGCAAGGACACCCCCTCCGGCCATTGGGAAATCGCGGGTGTGCCCGTCCCCTTCGACTGGGGCTACTTCCCTCAGACCGAACCGACATTTCCGCCTGACCTGATCGCTCAATTCATTGAAAATGCTGGGCTTCCAGGCATCCTCGGCAACAAGCACGCCTCGGGCACGACCATCATTGCCGAACTCGGCGAGGAGTCGATCCGCACCGGCAAGCCGATCTGCTACACCTCCATCGACTCGGTCTTCCAGATCGCCGCCCACGAGACCCATTTCGGCCTCGACCGGCTCTACCAGGTCTGTGAAATCGCTTACCAATTGACCGCGCCGCTGAAGATCGGCCGCGTCATCGCCCGCCCCTTCGTCGGTGAGACGGCGGACACCTTCAAGCGCACCGGCAACCGCCGCGACCTCGCCATCCCGCCACCCGAACCGACACTGCTCGATCGGGTAAAAGCGGCCGGAAACCAGGTCTTTGCCATCGGCAAGATTTCGGACATCTATGCCGGCTCCGGCGTCACCCACAAGATCAAGGCGTCCGGCAACATGGTGCTCTTCGATCGCACGCTCGAAGCGGTTGAGATGGCCGCCGACCGGGCGTTCATCATGACCAACTTCGTCGATTTCGACCAGGAGTACGGTCACCGCCGCGATGTCGCCGGCTATGCGAAGGCCCTTGAAGCCTTCGACCAAAGGCTGCCAGAACTGATCGCCAAGCTGCGCCCGGACGACCTAGTGATCCTTACCGCCGACCACGGCAACGACCCGACGTGGCGCGGCACGGATCATACGCGCGAGCAGGTGCCGATCATGCTCTTTTCCCCAAGCCTCTCCGCCGGAACCATTGGCATTCGCCGGACCTTCGCGGATATAGGAGAAAGCATCGCCCGCTGGCTCGGCCTCGTGCCCGGACCTCACGGCAAATCCTTCCTCTAGCCTCGGTGCGGCAATGGCAAAAGTCACGGTCATCGATCACCCGCTGATCCAGCACAAGCTGACCATCATGCGCGACAAGGAGACCTCTATAGCCGGCTTCCGGCGGCTCCTGCGCGAGATCGCGCATCTGATGTGCTACGAGGTCACGCGCGATCTCGAACTCGAGATGATCCCCATCGAGACCCCGATGGCGCAGATGGATTCTCCCACGATCAAGGGCAAGAAGCTGGTCTTTGCCTCCATCCTGCGCGCCGGCAACGGCCTGCTGGACGGTATGCTTGATCTCGTGCCTGCGGCCCGTGTCGCCCATATCGGCATCTATCGCGACCATGAAACGCTGCAGCCGGTGGAGTACTACTTCAAGGCGCCGTCCAATCTCGAGGACCGGCTGATCATCGTCGTCGATCCAATGCTGGCCACTGCCAACTCGTCCATCGCCGCCATCGACAATCTCAAGAAGCGCGGCGCCAACAACCTGCGCTTTCTTTGCCTGCTTGCGGCGCCAGAGGGGATCGAGAAGTTCTCCACCGCCCATCCGGACGTGCCGATCTTCACTGCCGCCATCGACAGCCATCTCAACGAGAAGGGCTACATCGTCCCGGGCCTGGGCGACGCCGGCGACCGGATGTACGGAACGAAGTAGGGCCCTCGCGCGCTGGTCGCGCTCCGGACAGGGCGCGCGACGCGCGATGTCGTCGCTGCGCTCCTCCGAACTTCGCTTACTTCTTCTTGAGCGGCAGCCCTAGCGCGATCAGTTCTTTGCGGGTCTGTTCGGGGCTCTGGAAGTGGATGCCGTGCATGCCGAATTTGCGGGCGGCGACGATGTTCGGCTCGCTGTCGTCGATGAACACACACATCTCCGGCGCCAGGCTATAGCGCTCGCAGAACAGCCGGTAGAGCCGCGGATCGGGCTTAACCATGCGCTCGAGGCCGGAAACGACCACGCCGTCGAATTTCTCGAGGAACGGCCATTCCCCGAGGCAGCTCACCCACTTCTCCCAGGAGAAATTGGTGATCGCGAAGGTTGGAATTTCCTGCTCGATGAATTCGTTATGGATATCGATGGTACCCTGGATGAAGTCGCCGAGCGTTTCCTTCCAGCGTTGGTCGTAGGCTTGGATCTCGCGCCAGTATCTTGGATGGCGGGTGATGAGCTTGGCAACGCCCTCGGCATAGATGTCGCCGGCATCGAACTCCAGGTTCCAGTCCTTGGTGCAGATCGTGTCCTGGAACCACTGGGCCTCTTCTTCGGTCTCGAAGAGCTTCCGGAACAGGTACATCGGGTTCCAGTCAACGAAGACGCCGCCCAGATCGAAGACGGGCACCAGGGTATCAGTCATTCTTGTAATTCCCGCGAGAAGATGCGCGGGTTGTGGCACAGCCTATGAGGTGGGGCAATTGCCGTTCGGTGCGGGCAGCGCCTGGCCGAAGCGCGGCAGAAACAGCGCCTCGCTCTTGAGCGTGAGGGCGTTGGGAAACACCATTCCGAGCAGCGGCTTATAGGAGTACTCGGTGGTCGAGGCGATCAGCCAGCCGGACCGGCCGTTCTGCCCGCTGGCGTTGGCTCCAGTCACCAGCCGCTTCATCTGCGGGTTGAGCGTATAGGACTGATTGTTCGGCAGTCGCGCGCCGCCGTTCCAGCCGCAACTCCAGGCAACGCGCGCAGTTCCATCGGCCGCCACGTTGAGGAAACTCACCACCTGCTTGAGGCCCGTCGTTGTATAGGGCGTGATGATGCCCTCTGCGGCGCGGAAGTAGTCCCTTACCGTGCTGGAAGGAATGGCGCCCAGATTGGGATTCCATCGCGCCAACAGGTCTGCATTGGTCGAGGCGATCACCTCTACACGGCGATCCACGGTGAACAGTGCACTCGCTTCGATCGATCCCATATAGAGAAGCAGCAGGAACGGCAGGATCAGCGCGAACTCGACGGCCGCTGCGCCGCCCTCGTTGCGGCGGAAGCGGCGGATCAGTTTCCTCATCAAGCGGCGCGCGCGCATCACGGTGTCCCCGCCGGGGCGCCGCCGAACGGCTCGTTCTTGAACACGCGCACCGCACTCAGCAGACGGTTGTTGCCGGCCTGGTCGGCCAGGTTGAACCACGGCACGTTGAACAGCGTCGGCCACTTGTAGAATGCCTGCGCGATGATCACGCTCGAGCCGGCGCCGTCATTGAACTCCTCGTCGATACTCCACTTGCAGTCCACCGTGGGATTGCTCGAAGCCAGGCTGCAATTGTTGCCAATCGGCCGAGCGATGGCGTTGGTGGCGCCGCTGAAGGTATCGATCGGGGTCACCTTGACCCACAGCCGTTCCGTGGCGCCGTTGGTGGCGCTGCAGGCGAGAAAGCCGAACGCCCGTCCGCAGAGTTGCTTGCGGAAATCTTCGGTCGTCCATGGCGTGTCGGACTGCGATTGGCCGGTACGGATGAGGCGCGTCGTATCCTGCAGGGCGCTTTCCAGCACCTGCTGGGCAAAGAACGTCATCGACGTTTCGATGATGGCGAGGATAACCGCAAAGAAGAACGGGGCGAGAATAGCGAATTCGACGGCGACGGCGCCCTGTTCATCGCGTGCAAGACCGGTGCCACGCCGTATGGCGGGCGAAAGCAACCGTCGCAGCAGGCGGCGTTTCCTGATCATGGCTCCAGCTTCTTGCACCAAGCTGGCGGCATCCTAGCGGTCCAACACTAAGGTAAAGTTAGTGGATAGGCGGACTTTGCACCTTACTGCATGCCTCTGACGATGCCGGTGGAGGTGGCGGTTGCCGAAGAGAAGCCGGTGTCGTCGCCCAGCATCACCGTCGGCTGGCACACGGGGGCGCAGGCAAGAGTCGTGCGCGCCTGGCCCATATATACGGTGACGATATCAGCTTGCGCCTGCACCACTTCGATCAATGTATCGGCGATGGCTTTGCCTTGGGCGTCGAGCACGATCATATTGGTCTGCCCATAGCTCTTGCCAGTTAGCACCAGTGTCTGCGAGTCCTGGATGGTGACGTCGGCGACGCCTGGATTGCCGATGATCACGGTATTGGCCGGAGCGCTGATCCGCAGGATGCGGGCCATGTTGACCTTGACGCTCACTGGCGCTGTGGTCTCGGCATAGGCAGGAACTGTTGAAATGCCGATGACGGCTGCAAGCGCAAAGGCGGCGAGACGACGCTGGATCGACATTGGGTACTCACTGGAACTGACAAACTCGTAAATCAAGCTTTGCGCGGAATGGTGAATATTTAGCAAACGTCTGGGTCCTTGCAAAAATACACAGCTACTGCGGTGACATG
This sequence comes from Pseudomonadota bacterium, assembly GCA_023415605.1. Classification (GTDB taxonomy): domain Bacteria; phylum Pseudomonadota; class Alphaproteobacteria; order Rhizobiales; family Devosiaceae; genus Devosia_A. The sequence continues at coordinate 18,326 of JAEZKB010000210.1, read as the reverse complement.
TTACCACCAGCAACCAGATCGATAAAATACCATCGGTTCTAGTAACTCTTTGAACACGCTACCGAAATCCGCGTGCAAGAGGCGGCAGATGCAGCTCCCGATTAACGCAATTTCAATCACTCGGGCCTAGCGTCGTCTCATGTTCGATATGTGACCTGTCGAACGGCGCTGCCAGTATCGTTCGATGCTGTCACAGAATGACGTGTGCAAGGAGCCAACAATGAACACTATTGCTCGTTTCGTGAATGACGAGTCTGGTGCGACCGCCATCGAGTACGGCCTGATTGCCGCGCTCATTGCCGTCGGCATCATCGCCGCCGCCACCACCCTCGGTGGCAGCCTGTCGAGCCTGTTTACCCGCATCGGCGGCCGGCTTGACACCGCGACGGTCCCCGCCTCCTAAGGCGCGATACTACGGAATTCGAAAAGGGGGCCCTCGCGGCCCCCTTTCTCATTGGGGCTTTGTTAACCACGTTCGCCCAGACTGCCCGGGCGCCGAAATCGACCGGCGCGGTCGGGTGCAGATGATCTTCTCCACTATAGTGCTGTTGATTTTTCCGGTGCTGATGGTGTTCGCAGCGTCGTCCGACCTGTTCACCATGCGGATCTCGAACCTGCTCGTCCTGATGCTGGTGGTGGGCTTTTTCATCGTCGCGCTCATCGTGCAGATGCCGGTGGAGACGATCCTCTCGAACCTCGGCTGCGCTGCGGCCGTGCTCGCGATCACCTTCGCCTTCTTCGCCTTTGGCTGGATTGGCGGCGGCGACGCCAAGCTCGCGGCTGCGACAGCGCTCTGGCTCGGCTTTGGTCTATTGTTGCCCTATATCGTGTATTCGGGCCTGCTGGGCGGCGCGCTGACACTACTGATCCTCGGCTTCCGCAATCTGCCATTGCCAGCGCAGTTCCAGCGCATGAAATGGCTGGACCGGTTACACGACAAGAAACAGGGTGTGCCTTACGGCATCGCTCTCGCCGCAGCCGCAATGCTGGTCTATCCCCAGACTGTGGTCTTCCAGCATTTCCTTGCGTGATATCAGCAGTTAGCAACGTATTGTTAACGGTAATTGCCAAGCTTCGATTAACCAAACCTTGACCCTTTGCCTCGATATTTGGGCCCGTTAGTTCGGGTATGTGGCCAGTAGGCCGCAATGGAGTAGGCAATGAAACCGACAAGCATCGTGTTGCTGCTGGTGGCCTTGATCGCCGGCGGTCTTGCCGCCTTCCTCGCGACGCAGCAATCCGGTCCGGTAACGGTTGTCCAGGGTCCCACCACCGTGGTGCAGGAAGCCAAGGAGCAAGTGCTCGTCGCCACCGCGCCCATCGGTCTGGGTCAGCGCCTCTCCAGCGAAACCGTGCAATGGCTCGATTGGCCCGAAGGCGCCGTTCGCGCCGATTACATCACCATTGCCCAGCGTCCCGAAGCCCTCGCCGAGGTCTCCGGTGCCGTCGCGCGCTTCGAGATTTTCCCGGGCGATCCGATCACTGAATCCAAGCTGGTGCGCACCGGTCAGGGTTACCTGTCTGCCGTCCTCGAGAAGGGGAAACGCGGCGTATCGGTCGCCGTCGAAGCCGCCTCGGCCTCCGGTGGCTTCATTGTTCCCAACGACCGCGTCGATGTGGTGCTGACGCGCCAGTCGCCCTCGGGTCTGGTCAGCGAGACCATCGTCCGCAACGTCAAGGTGCTCGCCATCAACCTTCGGCTGGGCGAAACCGGCGCCACCGGCACCCCGGCCAATCCGGAAGCGCCAAACGAAGCCTTCCAGGGCAGCTCCATCGCTACACTCGAACTCGATCCGCAGCAGGGTGAGGCGGTGATCAACGCCGCCAAGGTCGGCACCATCGCGCTGTCGCTGCGCTCGATCGCCGACTTTGCCGCCACCGAGGATTCGACGCAGCGCAGCAATGCCAACATCCGGCTCATCCGCGCCGGCAATGACAGCGTCGTCACGGCCGGCCAGGCCGATGCCGCCGCGCTGGCCAGCGCCGATCCACCTAATCCCGATGCACCGCCCGCGACGGTGACCCAGTGATGCGTGAACTCAGGACAACCCCGATGACCTCAATTGTGTCCCAGCCCAATGGTCTCCTCGCCGACACGCTCCGGCTCGCGGCGCTGGCGGCTCTGCTCGGCGGACTTCTCGGTCTCGCGCCCCTTGGCATCGAAAGCGCACAGGCGGCACAGACCACGCATCTGCGTATCGGCAGCCAGTCCTATGGCGCCACGCAGAACATCGAGCTTGAGGTCAACAAGTCGATGATCGTCGATCTGCCCGCCGGTGTCGGCGAAGTGGTGGCGACCCAGCCGGGCATCGCCACGGTGCTGATGCGGTCGAAATCGCGGGCTATCGTGCAGGGCGTCTCGGGCGGCGACACCAATATCTTCTTCCTCGATACCGCCTCGCGCACCATTTCGGTGCTCAACCTCAAGGTCTTTCAGGCTCGTTCCGATGTCGGCAACGCGCTGGAGTCGGCCCTCTCGCGGAGCATTCCCGGCTCTCGCCTCGAGGTGGAGTCCGTTATCCTCGGTGAGGGCGCCAACCGCGTCGTCATTACCGGCACCGTGCTCTCCGGCGACGACCTCAGCAAAGCGACACTGATCGCAACGCAGTTCGCCGGCGGCGCCGACAACGTGGCCAACATCGCTACGGTGGTGGGCATGCAGCAGGTGATGTTGCAGGTCACCGTCGCCGAAGTGAACCGCGAGGCCGTCAAGCAGCTTGGCATCAATCTCAACGGTACTGCCATCATCGGCGGCACCACCATCGGCATGCAGAACAGCCCGTCCCTGGGCGGCGCGTCCAATGTCCTCACCAACAATGGCTTCAACGTTGCCGGCAGCATCCCGGGTCTCACCATCACGGCCCAGCTCCGTGCCCTCGAGCGCAACGCCGCGCTGCGCACGCTGGCCGAGCCGAACCTCACGGCCCTCTCAGGCCAGGAGGCGGAGTTCCTCGCCGGTGGCGAATTCCCGGTGCCGACCGCCGTGGATGAGGGCAAGGTGACTTACTCCTTCAAGGAGTTCGGCGTCCGCCTCAAGTTCACGCCGACCGTCAAGTCGAACGGCATCATCGGTCTGGCCGTGGACACCTCGGTCAGCGAGCCGACGACCGAGGGTGGCTTCAATATCGATGGCGTCACCATCCCGGCCACCAAGAACCGTCAAGCCAAGACGTCGGTTGAGCTCGCAGCGGGCGAAACCCTCGCCATCGGCGGGTTGATGCAGGACTCGGTGCGCCAGCAGATCAACAAGCTGCCGGGCCTCGGCGACATCCCGATCCTGGGCGCCTTGTTCCGTTCGCGCGATTTTATCCATTCTCAAACCGAATTGGTCATTCTGGTTACGCCTTACTTGGCGCAGCCTGGTCCCATGCCGGCTTTGCCGACCGACGGCATGGTAGTGGCGGGCGACGCGGAGGCCATTTTCCTGGGCCGGATGGAGACGATGTACGGGGTTGGACCCAGCGGCATGCGCGGCAGCTACAGCGGCTCGGTCGGCTTCGTGCTGGATTGATAGTGGAGCGTATTGGTCATGAGTTTCCTGACGAGGAATGAACCCCCCGCACCGGTCGAAGAACCCGCAGAGGTTTCGAGCGGCGCCCGGCTGATTCCGCGCATCACCATCCAGGCTTTTTGCGAGCATTCGCAGACCGCTCAGCTCGTCGAGGCCGCCGTACACGACCGCCGCATGAGCAAGGTGGCCCTCACTACGCATAATGGTGGGCTCGAAGCGGCGATCGAGACTTATAAGTCCAATCCGACGCCCAACCTGATCCTGGTCGAGACGTCGCTTCAGCCGAGCGAAATCCCCGGCGCGCTGGAACGTCTGGCCGAAGTTTGCGATGCCACCACGCGGCTCATCGTTCTCGGCCACGTCAACGACGTGGTGCTCTATCGCGAGCTGATCCGCTCGGGCGTGTCCGAATATATCGTGCTGCCCTCGAGCGCGCAGACCATTGTCTCCGCCATCACCGATCTCTTTGCGGCCGAAGGGGCGGCCCCGATTGGCCGCACCATCGGCTTCGTCTCGGCCAAGGGCGGCTCGGGCGGCTCCACGGTGGCCCACAACGTCGCCTGGGCGGTGAGTCAGACCCTGCGCCAGGATGTGCTGGTCCTCGATCTCGATCTCGCCTTCGGCACCGCCGGCCTCAACTTCAACCAGGATCCGCCGCACGGCATCGCCGACGCGCTCAACGCCAATCAGAAGATGGACCAGGTGATGCTCGATCGCCTGATGTCCAAGGCGGCCAACCACGTCAGCCTGCTCACCGCTCCGGTCATGCTCGACCGCACCTTCGATTTCGCCGAACGCGACTTCGAGCAGATCGTCGAGCTGAGCCAGAAGACCACCCCGGTGGTCATCCTCGACATTCCGCATCTCTGGACCAGCTGGGTTCGTCACACCATCGCGACGATCGACGAGATCGTCATCGTCGCCGAGCCCGATCTGGCTAACCTTCGCAACGCGAAGAACCTCTCCGACACCATCAAGGCCCTGCGTCCCACCGAGTCCGAGCCGCTGCTCGTCATCAACAAGCTCGGCGTGCCGCGCCGTCCGGAAATCCCGGCCGACGAATTCGCCTCGTCGGTGGAGTGCCGGTTGCTCGGTCAGATCGCCTTCGACGCGGCTACCTTCGGCACCGCCGCAAACAACGGCCAGATGATCGCAGAAGTGGCGGCCAATCACCGCTCCAACGAGGTCTATCGCGCCATCGGCATGCATGTGACCGGACGCACCGCGCCGGAGAAGGCCGCCAGCAAGACTTCCAGCTTCAAGCTGCCCTCCTTCCTCAAGAAGCGGGCCTAGTCGGGACCAGCCATGTTCGGCAAGCGCACTACATTCGGCGGCAACACACCGAGCGTCCAGGAGGCACCGCGACTGATCCCCTCGGCCACGCCGGCACCTATCCCGCGGGCGGAGATGGTGACGCGCACCTATGATACAGCCGTCGCCAAGCCGCGCGCCGACGAAGTCGTGGATGTGCGCAGCCCCGAGGCGGCGCAGCGCGACAAGGAATACTTCCAGACCAAATCGGCGATCTTCAACGCCCTGATCGACTCCATCGATCTGAGCCAGCTGGCCACCATGGACCAGGAGGCGGCGCGGGAAGAAATCCGCGACATCGTCGCCGAAATCATCGCGCTCAAGTCCATTGTGATGTCCATCTCCGAGCAGGAAGACCTGCTCGAGGACATCTGCAACGACGTGCTCGGTTATGGCCCGCTCGAGCCGCTGCTCGCCCGTGACGACATCGCCGACATCATGGTGAACGGGTCGCAGAAATGCTACATCGAAGTCGGCGGCAAGGTGAAGCTCACCAATGTCCGTTTCCGCGACGACGCGCACCTGATGAATGTCTGCCAGCGCATCGTGAGCCAGGTCGGCCGCCGCGTCGATGAAAGCTCCCCGATCTGCGACGCGCGTCTCCCCGACGGTTCCCGTGTGAACGTCATTGCCCCGCCGCTCTCGATCGACGGCGCCGCGCTCACCATCCGTAAATTCAAGAAGGACAAGCTGACCCTCGCGCAGCTCGTCAAATATAACTCGATCTCGCCAGAAGGCGCCGAAGTGCTCCGCATCCTCGGCCGCGTCCGCGCCAATATCCTGATCTCCGGCGGTACCGGTTCGGGCAAGACCACCTTGCTCAACTGCCTCACCGGCTTCATCGAAAAGGACGAGCGCGTCATCACCTGCGAAGACTCCGCCGAACTGCAACTACAGCAGCCGCATGTGGTGCGTCTCGAAACCCGCCCGCCAAACCTCGAAGGCGAGGGCGAGATCACCATGCGCGATCTCGTCAAGAACTGCCTTCGTATGCGTCCCGAACGCATCATCGTCGGCGAAGTCCGTGGCCCGGAGGCGTTCGACCTCCTTCAAGCCATGAATACCGGCCACGACGGCTCCATGGGCACGCTGCACGCCAATAGCCCGCGCGAAGCTCTCAGCCGTCTGGAATCCATGATCACCATGGGCGGCTATTCGCTGCCCTCGCGCACCATCCGCGAAATGATCTGCTCGTCGATCGACGTAGTCGTCCAGGCCGCGCGTCTGCGCGATGGTTCGCGCCGGATCACCGCCATTTCCGAAGTGCTCGGCATGGAAGGCGATGTGATCGTTACGCAGGACATCTTCCTCTACGACATCGTCGGCGAAGACCAGAACGGCAACCTCATCGGCCGCCACCGCTCGACGGGCATCACCAAGCCGCAGTTCACCGAGCGCGCCCGCTACTTCAACGAAGAGGCCAACCTCATCGAGGCCCTCGAAAAATCCAATATCGAACAGCGCGACATCCTGAACGGTTGATCGTCAGGCTAGCGTGCCAAAGGTAGTGTAATGAGTATCGTCCTGCTGGCAGTTCTGGGTTTCGTAGCGGTGGCGGCGGCCGGCTTTGCGCTGATGCCGGCCTTTGCCGGGTCGAGCCGCGCCGACAAGCGCATCAAGGCGCTGCAGGGTGATATCGCCTCCAACCGCCGCGAAGCCAACGCGGCCCGCAATCGCGATACCCGCCGCAAGGAAATCCAGCAGACCCTCAAGCAGCAGACGGAGCTGCTCGAGAAGCGCCGCAAGCGGGTGCCGCTACAGGATCAGATCTTCCAGGCCGGGATGAAGATCAAGCGCGAGGCGTTCGTGCGCAACCAAGTGATCCTGGGCGTCGTCGTCTTCGCGCTGCTGTTCCTGGTGACCGAGTGGTACTACGCCGCCATCTTTGCAGCCGCGGCTGGCTATCTGCTGCCCAAGATGTATCTCGGCAACCGCCGCAAGTCGTATCAGGCGAAGTTCCTCGACGAACTGCCCAACGCGGTGGAAGCGATCGTCCGTGGCGTCAAATCGGGTCTGCCGCTCAACGACTCCATGCGCGTCGTCGCCAAGGAAGTGAAGGAGCCTGTGAAGTCCGAATTCCAGCGCGTCCTTGACCAGCAGGCCGTCGGCAAGTCGATGACCGAGGCGGTGCAGATCCTTTTCGATCGTGTGCCGCTGCCAGAGGTCAACTTTTTTGTCGTCGTCATCACGGTGCAGCAGCAGGCTGGCGGCAACCTCTCCGAAGCGCTGACCAATCTCAGCCGCGTGCTGCGCAACCGCAAGAAGATGAAGGCCAAGGTCAAGGCCATGTCGTCCGAAGCAAAGGCGTCGGCCGGCATCATCGGCTCGCTGCCCTTCATCGTGGCACTGCTCGTCACCCTCACCACGCCCACCTACATGCTGCCGCTCTTTACCACCCAGATCGGCAACCTGTGGCTCGGCATTGCTGCAATCCTCATGTCCATCGGTATCTTCATCATGAAGAAGATGGTCGAGTTCGACTTCTGAGGCGGGCGTCATGGATATCGTATCGACACTCACCGACCCGAAGTTCCTGATCGCCCTGTTCGCGGCGGTTTCAGCTGCTGCCGTGGTGTTCACGCTGGGCACGTCGCTGCTCGGCAATCGCTCGCAGATCAAGCAGCGCATCAAGCGCGTCGCGCTCGAGCGCGAAAAGCTGCGCGCCGAAGAAATGGCGCGCCTCCGCGGCAGCAAGGGCGAAGAGGGGCCACGCTCGATCCGCCGCGTCGCCGGCAAGGAATACATGACCAAGGTCGTGCAGCGCTTCGATCTGCAGAAGGCGCTCGCCGACGAGAACACCGTCGAGGCGCTGGCCCGCGCCGGCCTGCGCGGGCAGGGGCCACTGACGACGTTCCTGTTCTTCCGCTTCGTCACACCCTTTGCGCTGTTCTTCGTCGGCCTCTTCTACCTGCAGTTCACCGTCTTTGCGGCCAATCCGCTCTGGCAGAACGCGATCTATGCCCTGTTCCTCGGGCTCGTCGGCGCCTACCTGCCAAACCTCCTGCTCAAGAACCGCATCATCAAGCGTCAGCAGTCCATCCGCAAAGCCTGGCCTGACGCGCTCGACCTGATGCTGCTCTGCGTCGAGGCCGGTATGTCGGTCGAGCACGCCTTCAAGCGCGTCTCCAAGGAAATCGGGATGCAGAGCCCGGAACTCGCCGAAGAACTAACGCTCACCACGGCCGAACTCTCCTTCCTCGAGGATCGCACTCGCGCCTACGACAATCTCGGCCGCCGCACCGGCCTCGACAACGTCAAGGCGGTGATGACATCCCTGATCCAGGCGGACCGTCACGGTACCTCGGTCGGCACGTCGCTGCGCGTGATGGCCGAAGAAGGCCGCGAGGCCCGCATGATGGAGGCCGAAAAGAAGGCGGCCTCGCTGCCGCCCAAGCTCACCGTACCGCTCATCGTCTTTTTCCTGCCGGTGCTCTTCATCGTCATCATCTCGCCGGCGATGATCAAGGTCTTCTCCGGTGGTGCCTCGAGCGCCTTCGGCGGCTGACGGAAAAGCAAAAGGGCCCGCAAGGGCCCTATTCATTTGTCGTTCATCAAGGCGGCTTTCACTCGCCTTTGATCTTGTCCCAGCGGTTCTGCTGCGTCAGCAGCGCCCGGATGTAGGCCATGTTAGACTCCACCTCATCGGGTGGCAATTCGGCGGCGAACATGGCGCGGCACTCGTCGAACCGCCCCTGTAACCCTATGACAAGTGCAAGGTTTTGCCGGATCTGGCTGTTCGCGCCCCGCATCTTCACCGCCTGCCGCAGATTGCTCTCCGCCTCCGGCAGTTCATTGGTCATTGCATACGACAGCCCGATATTGGCATAGAGCGACGCCTCGTTCGGGGCGATCGTCAGCGCCTGCTTGTAGAGTTGCCGCGCCTCGGCATTGCGGCCGCTCTGGTCCAGAATGGCGCCCTTGACCGAGAGCGCATTCCAATCCGGCGAGGCCGGGTTGATGGCGCCGTCGATGACGTTAAGCCCCTGGTCGAACCGGCCGGCCGAGGTCAGCGCCTTGGCATAGGCGACTTTCAGATCGACATCGTTCTTGTTCCGCGCCACGCCGCCCTCGAGCACGGCGATCGCCTGCTCCGATTGACCTACGGCACGCAACGCTGCGGCGTAATAGATCATCGTCGTCTTGTCTTTGGGGTTCTTCTTGTACCGCACGGCCAGCGCATCGAGCGACTGCTGCGGCTGAATGCTGCCGGTGGTGAGTCCGTCCGTTGCGCCGATACTGGCCCGGTTGCTGGCGCAGGCCGAAAGCGCGACTGCGGCGACACCCGCCAGAAGCAGGGCGCGGAAGGTGGTGGAGAGGCGGTGCGGGTAACGCGAAGAACTCATGACTCAGGCTTCCTGCCGGCTGGCTTTGATCATGACCGGCCCCAGCCATCAGCAATAATCGGTTAACCCTAACGCTCGGTTAAAGCCGGGATTTCAAGGCGTTGCGCGGACTCGGTGGAGGGCGTAATTCTGCTCTCTGCCCTCACTTCCGGAACCCCGCCATGGCCGCTCCCAAGACCCTCCCAGTGATCTGTGTTGAAGAGGCCGGGGTGCCGAAAGGGCTCACTGCCGCCCAGGCCAAATGGGCGGCGGCAGCCAATTTTACCGGACAGCGCGGCAAGCTGCTGGCGCTGCCCGGCGACGATGGGACCATCGCGGGCTATCTCTTTGGTCTCGGCTCTCCCAAGGATCGCCCCAAGCTGGTCACCGGCCTCGCCGGCGCGGCGCTGGAACCCGGCCGCTATCGGCTCGAAGGGGCCATCGAGGATCCGACCTTGGCCGCTCTTGGCTTCCGCCTCGGAGCCTACCGCTTCGACAAGTATCGGAAGCCCAAAGCTGGTGCCGAACTTGCCGACCTCAAGGGCGCCGACATGGCTGAGGTTACGCGTCTGACCGATGCCGCCTTTCTCGCCCGCGACCTCGTCAACACGCCGGCCAACGATCTTGGCCCCGCGGCCTTCGAGAAGGAGATCCGCGCTTTTGCGACCCGCCACAAGATGAAGGTCAAGGCCATCGTGGGGGATGATCTGTTGAAGCAGAACTTTCCGATGATCCATGCCGTCGGCCGCGCCGCCCATGAAGCGCCGCGGCTCATGGATATGACGTGGGGCAAGGCCTCCGATCCCAAGGTGACGCTGGTCGGCAAAGGCGTGACATTCGATACCGGAGGCCTCGACATCAAGCCGTCCGCCGGCATGCTACTGATGAAGAAGGACATGGGCGGCGCCGCCAACACGCTCGGCTTGGCACACGCCATCATGGACGCCGGACTGAGGGTTCGCCTCCGGGTGCTGATCCCCATCGTCGAAAACGCCATCTCGGCCTCGTCCTTCCGGCCGGGGGACGTGCTGCGAGCCCGCAATGGCTCCACGGTCGAGATCGGCAACACGGACGCCGAAGGCCGGTTGATCCTCGGCGACGCCCTCTGCCTTGCCGACGAGGAGAGCCCGGAGATGATCGTCGACATGGCGACTCTCACTGGCGCTGCCCGTGTCGCGCTCGGGCCAGACCTGCCACCGCTTTACAGCAATGACGACGACCTCGCCGCCGCACTGATGGCCGCGGGGGCGGCTGCCGACGATCCGCTCTGGCGCCTGCCGCTCTGGGCGCCGTACGCGTCGATGATTTCATCGAAGATCGCGGACGTGAACAATGCCGGGCAGGGCGGCTTTGCCGGGTCCATCACTGCGGCATTGTTCCTGCAGCGCTTCGTCAAGCAGGCAAAAGCTTGGGCTCATTTGGACATCTTCGCCTGGGCTCCAGAACCGCGCCCCAGCCGCCCATTTGGCGGTACGGATCAAGGCATAAGGGCCGTCTATGGCGTACTGAAGCAGCGATATAGTTGACAAAGTCAACATAATAAGCGCAACTGGCTTCCGTTCTAGGCCGGGGGTTGCCATGGATGAGATTGCGGACGTGCGGGCCTTCAGCCGCTTTTACACGCGGCAGATCGGGCTGCTCGAGGAGCACTTCAACCACAGTGAGTTCAGCCTGCCAGAGGGGCGCGTGCTGCACGAGATCGCCTCGCGCGGCCACACGACGCCCGGCGAGATTGCGAGCAGCCTTGGGATGGATCGCGGCTATCTCAGCCGCTTGATGCGCAGTCTCGTCGGCGACGACCTGATCGCCATAAATCCCAGTAAGACCGACCGCCGCTCCAACACCGTCGCGCTGACGCCGGAGGGGGACGCTGCCTATGCTGCCCTCTCGGCGGCCTCGAATGCCTCGGTGGGCAGACTGCTTGCTCCGCTCGACGAGCAGCAGCGGCGTGAACTGGTGGATGCCATGCGCACGATCCGCGCGCTGCTGGGGGACCAGCTACCGGTATCGCCGGTCATCCTGCGCCCGCTCCGCATCGGCGACATCGGCTGGATGGTGCACCGGCAGGGCCTGATCTACAGCCAGCAATATGGCTGGAACGGCGAGTTCGAAGCGCTCATCGCCCGCATCTATTCCGACTACCATGGCGCGCCCGAGACGCCGCCCAAGAACCTCTGGGTCGCCGAGCGCGATGGTCGCATCGCCGGCTCGATATTCGTGATGCCATCCGAAGGCATCTCCGGCTCGGCGCAATTGCGGATGCTCTATGTCGAGCCCTCGGCTCGGGGCCTCGGCATCGGTCGGACGTTGGTCGAACAATGCGTCAGCTTCGCGCGCGAGGCCGGCTACGAGCGGATGCGGCTCTGGACCCACACCATCCAGGAATCGGCCCGCCGGCTCTACGCCGCCGCGGGCTTCCAGGTGGTGGAGAGCGAGCCCCACCACTCCTTCGGCAAGGACCTCGTCAGCGAGATCTGGGAGCTGCGGTTCTAGTAGCCGCGGCTCAAATCAACCACGTTGGGCAGCGGCAAGCCCTGCTCATGGTCCTTGATGACCTTCGAGAAATAAGCCACGCCCGTCCGCTCGCTCGAGGCGGCGGCGATGTGCGGGGTGACATAGACATTGTCCATACCCCAGAGCGGGCTTTCCTGCGGCAGCGGCTCGACCTCGAACACGTCGAGACTAGCGGCGGCCAGCGTTCCATCGCCAAGCGCCCGGACGATATCAGCTTCCCTCTGGTGGCCGCCACGCGCCGCATTGATCACTACCGGTCCCTCGCCATCGAGCCCACCGCGCTTGAGCTTGGTAAAGGTCTCATAGTTGAGGATGCCGTGCGTCTCTGGCGTCAGCGGCAACAGGTTGACCAGAATGTCGGTGCCGCCGAGAAACGCATCGAACTGATCGGCGCCGAAGAAGGTCTCGACGCCCTCGATCTGCTTTTCAGTCCGGCTCCAGCCGCGGAGCTTGTAGCCGAACACCTTGAGGTGGCGGATGGCATCTTGCCCGAGCTGCCCCAGCCCCATGACGCCCACCGAAACATCCCAGGCCGGCGACGGGTAGAGTTGCACCCAGCGCTTGGCGGCCTGGTCGCGCTTGAAGCGTGTCCCGAGGCGATGGTGCCGCGTCACTTCCGCCAGCACATAGTCGCTCATTCGCTGCGTGAGGTCCTCGTCCATGAAGCGGACGACGGGGACGTCTTTGGGAAGATGCGGATGACGCAGTAGCGCGTCCACGCCGGCCCCCAGCGACAGCACGGCCTTGAGGTTGCTGAGGCCATCGAAGGCATCCGGCTTGGGCTTCCAGATGAAGATGTATTCGACGTCCCGGGGGTCGTAGTCGTCGGTGCGCAGCACCACACGCCGGCCGGGCCGGGCGGCGGCGAAGCGATCGGCCCAGCTCCGCTCGTTGAAGTCGGCCAGGTGCAGCAGCAAGGTCATCGAAACTTCCCCTCGGAAATGAAAGAGCCGCGCATGAGGGGCGCGGCTCTGGAAAGTGCAGTCGTCTGGTCGGCCTACTGGGCTGCGGGTGCAGCGGCCGGAGCGGTGGTGGCGTCCGCCGGTGCCGCCGGGGCGGGTTCGGCGGCAGCCGGGGCGGCCGGAGCCTCGGTGGCAGCGGGTGCCGGCTGAGTGGCGGCGGGCTCGGCGCCCCCGGTGCCACTGGTCGTGGGGGTGCCTTGGACCGGAGTCTCGGACTGGGTTTCGGTCGGTGTTTCCACCGCGTTGGCGTCGGTGGCAACCGGCTCTGTGCCCTCCGCAGCCGGCGCAGCGGCGGCCTCAGCCGGCGGGAAGGCCGGAGCGTTCGGGGTGACGGACGCCAGGTAGGCGATCACGTTGGCGCGTTCCTGGTCGTTCTTGAGGCCCGAGAAATTCATCTTGGTGCCCGGGGCATAGTCCTTCGGAGCAAGGAGGAAGTGATCGAGATTCTCGTAGCTCCACACGTCGCCCGCGGCGTTGTGCTCCATCAGAGCCGCCGAATAGGCGAAGCCCGGATGGCTACCCTCGGGGCGGCCAACGACACCGAACAGTTCCGGACCGGTCTTGTTGCCGGCGCCCTGCTCGAAGTTGTGGCAGCTCTGGCACTTCTTGGCCGCATTCTGGCCGGCGGCGACGTCAGCGCTGGCGAGCAGCACGCCGATGGGAACCGTAGCGGCGGCTTCCTCGGTCGCGCCTTCCGAATGGGTGCCTTCCGGCTCGGGCAGGCTGAGGCCCGGGCCCGTCTCGCGGGGTTCGTAGACCGCTTCGGCGAGGAACCCAACGCCCATGACGAACAGCAGGGTGCCCAGGATGGCACCGATAATCTTGTTGAGCTCGAACGAATCCATTGCGGTCTCTTTGGCTTTTCCGCCGGGTATAAACGATTGACGTGGAGCTTCATAGTCTGAGGCGCCCCCCGCGTGCAACCGGGTTTCCGGCCCTTGCGACAATTCCGTCAGGGCCTGCGCAGCGGCCTGTCGCCCGTCTGATTGACTTGATGTGGGCGAGGGCTCATGAGAGGCGCCGCCGAGTGCTGTTACGGGGTGTATCGATGGCCAAAAAGATCGCGTTCCAGGGCGAAAAGGGCGCCTTCAGCCATGCCGCAATGCATGCGCTGTTTCCCAAGGGCGAAGCCGTTCCCTGCGTGACCTTCGAGGACACCATCACTGCGGTGCAGACGGGCACCGCCGACTTCGGCGTCGTGCCGGTCGAGAATTCGCTCTACGGCCGCATCACCGACATCTATCATCTGCTTCCCGAAAGCGGGCTCTTCATCATCGGCGAGCACTTCCTGCGCATCGAGATGAACCTTCTGGGCGTCAAAGGCGCGACCCTCGCCGACATCAAGGCGGTGCAATCGCTGTCGGTGGCACTCGGCCAGTGCCGGACGTTCATCCGCAAGCATCGGCTCAAGACCATCAATGCCGCCGATACGGCCGGCTCGGCCCGAGAGATTGCTGAGAAGGGCGACAAGTCTGTCGGTGCGATTGCCTCGCGCTTTGCGGCGGAGGTCTATGGACTTGACGTAATCGCCGCCAATATCGAGGACGCGGCGCACAATACGACCCGTTTTCTGGTGATCTCCAAGACGCCGGTCGAGCCCAGGAAGTCGGCCAAGAAGCTCAAGACCACCTTCGTGTTCCGCGTCCGCAACGTGCCGGCCGCGCTCTATAAGGCCATGGGCGGCTTTGCCACCAACGGCGTTAACATGACCAAGCTCGAGAGCTACATGCTCGACGGCTCGTTCACCGCCACGCAGTTCTACGCCGATATCGAAGGCCATCCGGACGACCGCAACGTGCAGTTCGCGTTCGAAGAGCTGAAATTCTTCACGGACCACTTTCATGTGCTCGGCGTCTACGAGGCCGATACGACGGCCGAGGCGAAGGGGCAGTGACGCTGCTGCCCCTTCACCGGATCACTCAATAAAGCGAGTGATGCACCCAGAGGGTGACGCGGTTGGTCTTGCTGATCAGCACGCCGACCACGTCGTCGGCCTGATAGCGCTCTTTGTCGAGCGCGGCTTCCAGCACATCGTTACGGCCGATGGCGCCGATGAGCTGCGTGGCATTGCCCATGTTGCGGACCGGCGCGTTCGGCGAGTCCTCACAGACCGGGCGCACCCAGACCTTCCAGTCATCATCGATGCGGTTGATCTGCTTGACGCTGACCGGGAACAGATAACCCATCGGATATTCGCAGGACGGGTCCGAGTTGGAGCCGCCGCTCGGATAGTTGGGGCCGCCGGGGACGGCGGCGCCGACCGGGTTGTTGGGGGCGGCGAGGGCAGTGAGGGGGGTGGCCAAGGCGAGTACGACGGCCAGAACGAGCTTGGTGGAGGTCTTCATTTTGCGTCTCCTCAGTTCCATTGTGCCCGACCGGGATAGGACGGGCATTGCTGTTGGCTCGCAAAATGCGGCCGGCCGCTTGAACTGACCCTGAGGCGGCCGTTCAGATTCGCGTCCAGTTCGGAGAAGGTGAAATCGGGGGCGTTCTGCGCTATGGTGACGCCCATGAACGAACTCTCGCCGCCCGCCGTCCGCTCGCTGTCGCATGTCACCGACTGGGTCTTCGACCTCGACAACACGCTCTATCCCCGCGAGTGCAACCTCTTCGCGCAGATCGACACGCTGATCTCGCACTACATGGTCTCGGTCACCAAGCTTCCCTTCGACGAGGCTCGGGCGCTGCAGAAGACCTACTACCGGGACTATGGCACGACCCTCAACGGACTGATGCAACGGCACGAGGTCGATCCGGATCACTTCCTCAATACCGTCCACGCCATCGACTATTCGCCAGTCACGGCGCACGAGGAGCTGGTGGAAGCCATCCGCGACCTGCCGGGCCGGAAATTCATCCTGACCAACGGCGATGTCGGCCATGCCCGTTCAGTGCTGCGACGCCTCGGCGGCGCCGATGATCTCTTCGCGGACATCTTCGACATCCGGGCAATGAAATATACGCCCAAGCCGCTGCCCGAGGCCTATGAGAGCTTCTTTGCCAAGCACGGCATCGACGCCAAGCGGGCCGCCATGTTCGACGATCTCGAAAAGAACCTCATGGTGCCGCATGAGCGCGGCATGGCCACCGTGCAGGTGGTGGCCGGCGAGGATTTCACGCACGATCAGGTCGACCCGTGGGAGCTCGACCGTACCGGCGGCGCCCATGTCCATCACATCACCGCGGATTTGGCGGGGTTCCTGCGCAAGCTCCCCTGAGCGTGCTGCACCACGAGCGGCGGTCTTACCCCAGGCCGATCTCGGGCAGATTGTAGTACTCGCGGACGACGCTCCAGCCTTCCTCGGCACTATCGACAACGGTGAACAGATTGACGTCGTCCGGCGCGATGGTGCCTGCATCGGCGAGGGCCTGGAAGTTGATGACCTGGCTCCAGAACTCGATACCGAACATCAGCACTGGGATGCGCTGCATGCGGCCGGTCTGGATGAGGGTGAGGGTTTCGAAAAATTCGTCGAGCGTACCGAACCCGCCTGGAAAGATGGCGACGGCACGGGCCCGGAGCAGGAAGTGGACCTTCCGTGTCGCGAAATAGTGGAAGTTGAAGCTGAGCTCGGGCGTGATGAAGGTGTTGGGCGCCTGCTCATGCGGCAAGACGATGTTGAGGCCGATGCTGGGCGCGCCGACATCGTTGGCGCCGCGGTTGCCCGCCTCCATGACGCCCGGGCCGCCGCCGGTCACCACCACGTAGTCCTTGTAGCCCATGGCCTTGCTGGTCGAGGAGGCGAATTGCGCGAAACGGCGCGCCTCGTCGTAGTAGCGGGAGGCCAGTTCGAGGTTGCGCTTCTGCGTCTCGTTGCGGGCGGCCCACGCGGCCTTGCCGGGCTCGGGAATGCGGGCCCCACCGAACAGCACCACGGTCGAGCGGATCCCCGCTTCGCGCAGCCGCAGGTCGGCCTTCATATATTCGAGCTGAAAGCGGACACCGCGGGTTTCCTCAGCGGTGAGGAACTCGTCGTCTGAAAAGGCAAGCCGATGCGACGCGGATTCGGTCTGCGGCGTCGATGGAATTCGGCGCGCGGCTTCCAGATCCTGCTCGGATGTTCTGAGCGGCGTCCCCGTACGTCTGGCCATTGGCTGTCCTTCTGATTCAGTCCCGGAGCCTGCCATAGACCGGGTTAAGGATCGTTGACAGGGCCCGGGTGCCGGGTAATGTCCCGGCCAACGTCGCAAGGAGCAAAACGTGGCCTACGAGGACCTGCAAAATACTATCGAAACCGCCTTCGAGGCCCGGGCGGAGCTGACCTTCTCGACCAAAGGCGAAGTCCGCGACGCCGTCGAAACGGCGCTCGACCTGCTCGACAGTGGCAAGGCCCGCGTGGCCGAACGGCAGGCCGACGGTTCCTGGCAGGTCAACCAGTGGCTCAAGAAAGCGGTGCTGCTCTCCTTCCGCCTCAACGACAACACGCTGATCGAAGGCGGGCCGGCCGGTTCGCGCTGGTGGGACAAGGTGCCGTCGAAATTCGAAGGCTGGGGCGAAAACCGCTTTCGCGAGGCTGGTTTCCGCACCGTCCCGGGCGCCGTGGTGCGCAAGTCGGCTTTCATCGCCAAGTCGGTGATCGTGATGCCGAGCTTCGTGAACCTCGGTGCCTATGTCGACGAGGGCACCATGGTGGACACCTGGGTGACCGTTGGCTCATGCGCGCAGATCGGCAAGCATGTGCACCTTTCGGGCGGCGTCGGCATCGGCGGGGTGCTCGAGCCGCTGCAGGCCGGCCCGGTGATCATCGAAGACAACTGCTTCATCGGCGCGCGCTCCGAAATCGTCGAGGGCGTGGTGGTCGGCGAAGGTTCGGTGATCTCGATGGGCGTCTTCATCGGCCAGTCGACCAAGATCGTCGACCGCAACACCGGCGAAGTCTTCATGGGCAAGGTGCCGCCCTATTCGGTGGTGGTCTCGGGCAGCCTGCCGGGCAAGCCACTGCCCAACGGCCAGCCCGGCCCGAACCTCTACTGCGCCGTGATCGTCAAGCGCGTCGATGAGCAGACGCGCTCGAAAACCTCGATCAACGACCTGCTGCGCGACTAGACATGCTCGACCGGCTGCGCATCGGCAGGACGGCTTACCTCGCCTTTGTCATCGCTCTGCTGGTCGCCTATGGGGCGTCCCGGCTGTTAGCCGGGGCCACGCCAACGCCCGAGGCCGGATTGACGCCGCCGCAGGTCGTCGACCTGATCTTTGTGGCACCGACATTGGCATTGATCGCCTGCCGCCTGCGCGACGCCGAAATCGGCAGTGTCTGGGCGCTGCTCTTCGTGCCCTTTGCGCTATGTGCGTCGCTGGTACCCTCGATGGGCGCCATCGCCGGCGCCTTTGCGCTGGTCTTCCTCATCGGCGCCGGCATGCCGGTGGGACGCGAGGACTAGGCGAGTGGATGCGCCGGCCGGCGCTGCCGCCTCCGGGGATATCAAAGAGCGAACAACGGCGGAGCATGGCCCGTCGATGGTTCGAGATCCCTTTGCAGGGAGATGGCCCTGCTCCGCCGTCGTGACCGGGATTTTGGCGTTCACACGGGACGGTCCGGGGCGTTTCAATCGGAATGCCCCACCGCCGCAGGGTTCTTGTCCTGACCAGACCACGCTCTTCGCGTTTCTCCAGTCGAACCCCCTGAGATGGCGCCGAACACGAGCCCCATCGCGGCAGCAAATTAAGGCGACGGGGTGCCTAGACCCGTCAGACCTTCCCGG
>JAEZKB010000160.1 GCA_023415605.1 Pseudomonadota bacterium | reverse complement strand
CGACAAGGCCCGGCTGCTCAAGCACGGCTGATCTAGTCCGCCAGCGCCGCCTCAGCCGCCCGGCCCACCACATCCTCGAACATGGCTTCCGTCAGCACGCCCGTATTCGTGTTGTAGCGCGAGCAGTGATAGCTGTCGAAAAGCGTCGCGCCCGAGGTGAGCGTATGCTCGGCGCCGTGCGCGAAGGGGAAGCTGGCGCGCCGCTCGCCCAGCGTCGTCAGCAGCGAGTCATGCGCAATGCGGCCGAGCACCAGGTAGATCGAAGGCTGGTGCACCTGGATGGTATTCACCAGGAACTGCCGGCAGGTCTTGATTTCCGGGCCGGTCGGCTTGTTCTGCGGCGGAACACAGCGCACCGCATTGGCGATCAGCACCCGGTTGAGCCGCAGCGTATCCTGCGGGTCCTCTTCGTATTCCCCCGTCGCCAGCCCGAACTTCTGCAGCGTCGCGTAGAGCAGGTCCCCGGCATAGTCGCCAGTGAACGGCCGGCCGGTGCGGTTGGCGCCACGCAGGCCCGGGGCGAGGCCGACGATGATCAGCCGCGGCTTGGCGTCGCCCCAGTTGGGCACCGGCGCGTTGAAGAAATCGGGAAACTGCCGGCGGTTCTCGGCACGAAATTGCGCAAGCCGCGGACAAAGCGGGCAGTCATGCGGCGGATTGGTCGGCAGCAATGGGTAGCCTGGGGCAGGGAGACTCAGTTGCCCGCAGGTTCCGTGACTGGTGCCGTGCGGTCAACATGCGGTGTGCGATCGGCCGGCGGCACGCGCCCGACGGTCTTGGCCAGCTCGGCGACATCGAGGAAGAAGTCGGCCTGGCGGCGCAGGTCGTCCGCGATCATCGGCGTCGGCGTGGTCAGCGTCGAGACGACCGTGACTCGCTTGCCCTTGCGCTGCAGCGCCGCCACCAGCGCGGTAAAGTCGCCATCGCCTGAAAACAGCACCAGGTGGTCGTAGAACTGGCTCATCTCGAGGGCGTCCACCGTGAGCTCGATATCCATGTTGCCCTTGATCTTCCGGCGGCCGGCGGAGTCGGTGAACTCCTTGGCGGGCTTGGTGACCACGGTGAACCCGTTGTAGTCCAGCCAGTCGATCAACGGCCGGATCGAGGAATATTCCTGATCCTCCACCAGCGCCGTGTAGTAGTAGGCGCGCAGCAGGTAGGCCTTGCTCTGGAACTCCACGAGCAGCCGGCGATAGTCGATATCGACCCCGATAGCCTTGGATGTCGCGTAGAGGTTGGCGCCATCAATAAACAGAACCACCTTTTCGCGCGGATCGATCGCCATACAGTCTCCTCCTGGACCGGGGCGGCCGGCCTCTCAGGCTGCCCGGTACTAAAACTCAGCCATGTGGGGTGAGGGGGCCAGATGCTCCGGTTGATGATCTTTGAGGCTGCGTCCCAGACTCACATCAGCGCCAGAACAAGGCTGTTTGCAACAACAAAAAGTGTTCCGATCAAGGCCGTAAAATCAGCCTTTTTGAGCTAACCCACGGCCAAATCGCGGAAATCATTGATGCCAACGTTGTCCGGCTGCTTGTTCAAATCCTTGCCCCCACTGGACCACTCGTGTATGGAGACCCCTCATTCCCGCAATTTGTGGAGACGTTCGTGGCACGCGTCACCGTTGAAGACTGCATTGAGAAGATCGACAACCGCTTCGATCTCGTGCTGATGGCTGCTCACCGCGCCCGGATGATTTCGTCCGGTTCGCCGATCACCATCTCCCGCGACAACGACAAGAACCCGGTCGTGGCACTGCGCGAGATCGGCGACGGCGCGATCTCCCCGGAAGACCTCCGTGAAGCCCTCATCCACTCGCTCCAGAAGTACGTCGAAGTCGACGAGCCCGAAAAGCACGCCGCTCCGCTGCTCGACGCCAATGCCGACGAGGACAGCGATACCTTCGACACCATGAGCGAAGACGAACTGCTGCGCGGCATCGAGAGCCTGGCTCCGCCGGAGCGCCGCGACGACTGACATCCGAGTTCGTTTGCGCCAGCGCGCAAATCTCTTATATTCCAAGGGCGCCGGGCTCAGGTCCGGCGCCTTTTTTGTTCATCGGGCGTCGCAGGCGTCCAGCCGCAGGGAGCGCGGCACTCCAGATGATGCGTCAGTACGAGCTCGTCGAGCGGGTTCAGGCCTATAACCCGCATACCGACGAGGCGCTGCTCAACAAGGCTTACGTCTATGCCATGCAAAAGCATGGCAGCCAGAAGCGCGCCTCCGGCGATCCCTACTTCAACCATCCGCTCGAAGTCGCCGCCATCCTGACCGAACTGAAGCTCGACGATGCGTCGATTGCCGTCGCGCTGCTGCATGACACCATTGAGGACACCGACGCCACCCGTGCCGAGATCGACCAGATTTTCGGTCCGGAGATCGGCGCCATCGTCGATGGCTTGACCAAGATCGAGCGCCTGCAACTCGTCACCCGCGAGGAAGCGCAGGCCGAAAATCTCCGCAAGCTCCTGCTCGCCATCTCGGCCGACGTGCGCGTCCTGCTGGTCAAGCTCGCCGACCGCTTGCACAACATGCGCACGCTCGAATTCATGGCGCCCGAAAAGCAGAAGCGGATCGCCAACGAGACCATGGAAATCTATGCGCCGCTCGCCGGCCGCATGGGCATGCAGGACATGCGCTCCGAGCTCGAGGCGCTCTCGTTCAAAGTGCTGCAGCCTGAGCCCTATCGCGCCATCACCCAGCGTCTGGGCGAAATGCAGGCCGAGTTTGCCGAGACCATCTCGACCATCAAGAAGGAACTGGCGGAACGTCTCGAAGCCGAGGGCATCAAAGGCGCCAAGGTCTCGGCGCGGGTAAAGTCACCCTGGTCGATATTCACCAAGATCGATCGCAAGGCCATTGCCCTCGAACAGCTCTCGGACATGATCGGCTTCCGCATCATCGTGCCGACCGTCGCCGATTGCTACCGCGCGCTGGGCATCGTGCACACCAACTGGAAGGTCGTGCCCGGCCGCTTCAAGGACTACATCTCGGTCCCCAAGCACAACGACTACCGCTCGATCCACACCACCATCGTCGGGGTCGGGCGGCAGCGCGCCGAGCTGCAGATCCGCACCGAGGAAATGCACCGCATTGCCGAATACGGCATCGCCGCCCACGCCCTCTACAAGGAGGGGGTCACCGGCAGCCTCCATGGCCTCGAAGGTGAGAGCAAGGCCTTCGCCTCGTTGCGCTCGACCATCGAGCACCTGACCAAGGGCGGCTCGGGCGAGGAATTCCTCGAATACACCAAGCTCGAGCTGTTCCAGGACCAGGTATTCTGCTTCACCCCGCGTGGCCGCCTCATCGCTCTGCCGCGCGGCGCTACCCCCATCGACTTTGCCTATGCGCTCCATACCGACATCGGCGACACCTGCGTCGGCGCCAAGATCAACGGCGCCATCATGCCGCTGGTGACCCAGCTGCGCTCGGGCGACGAAGTCGAGATCATCCGCGACCACAATCACCTGCCGCCCAGCAACTGGGAGAATATCGCCGCAACCGGCAAGGCCCGCTCCGCCATTCGCCGCGCCGTCCGTCAGGCAGCGCAGCAGCGCGCTTACGCCCTCGGTGAACACGTGCTCGGCGTGGTGCTGGAGCGCGAGGCCGTTACCATCGACGAGGCCGAAAGCAAGGCACTGGCCGAGCGCCTAGGTTTTGCCGGCAAGCGCGAGCTGCTGGTCGCCGTGGGCGAGGGCAAGATCGCCTCCGATACCGTCGCCAACGAGCTGGCCGAGGTGAAGGGCCTGCGCAAGCGCCGTTCCAAGAAGATCGACCTGCCGGTGCCAGACAAGGCCGAAGGCTGGTTCGCGCTCCGCGCCTCCGACTTCTTCCGCTTCCGCGTACCCGGCGGGCAACGCTCCGGTCCCAATGCCCGCGCCGCGCTCGAACAGCTCGATTTCAACACCCGCGTCGAAGTCTCGCCCGAGGGCGTCGTTCCCGGCGATCGTCTCGTCGGCATCATGCGACCGGGCGCGCCGATCCAGGTCTACCCGATCCATTCCGATGCGCTGGTCGAACTCCACGATTCCGATGTCGCCTGGATCGACGTGCGCTGGGACATGGCCGGCCGCGAGCACCCCAACCACAAGGCGGTGATCTCCGTGCTCGCCGTCAATCGCCCCGGGTCTCTGGCCCAGCTGTCGTCGGCGATCGCCGCCTGCGAGGCCAACATTCATAACATGACCATGCGCATGGGTTCGCCGGACTTCCACAAGTTCATCATCGAGATCGAGGTGCGCGATCTCGCTCAGCTCACCGATGTGCTAAGCCAGCTCAAGCTGACCCCGGGTCTCTCGTCGGTGCAGCGGGCGACGGTGGCCGAGGCCAGTGCGCTCAACGAACTCGAATGGGCCGAGCAGCCCAGGCAAAAGGAGCCGGCGTGAATACCGAAGACGTGCTGAACCTCTTCCGTGAAAGCGGTGCGCTGCTGCAGGGCCATTTCATCCTGAGCTCCGGCCTGCGCTCGCCGATCTTCCTGCAGAAGGCCCGCGTCTTCATGCACCCGGAAAAGGCCGAAAAGCTTTGCCGGGCGCTGGCGTTGAAGATCCGCGAAGCCGGTTATGGCGGCGTCAGCCAGATCGTGTCCCCCGCTGTCGGCGGCATCATCCCCGGCTACGAGACCGCGCGCCATCTCGGCGTCCCCGCCATTTATACAGAGCGCGTAAACGGCGTCTTTGAACTGCGCCGCGGCTTCGAGATCGCCCAGGGCGAAAAGGTCATCATCGTCGAGGACATCGTTTCGACCGGCGTCTCCATCCGCGAATGCATCGAAGCCGTCCGCAAGGTCGGCGCTGACGTGGTCGCTGCCGCCTGCCTTATCGACCGCTCCGCCGGCGAAGCGGAGATCGGCGTGCCGCTGGTGTCGCTGGTCCAGTACAAGGTCCCCGCCTATCCCGCCGACCAGCTCCCGCCCGAACTCGCCGCCATCCCGGCGGTGAAGCCCGGCAGCCGGGGTCTGCAGTGATCATCGGCCTGGGCAACGATCTCTGCGAGATCGCGCGGGTGGAAAAGACCCTGGAACGCTACGGCGAGCGCTTTACCCATCGCTGCTTCACCGAAATCGAGCGGCAGAAGTCCGATCGCCGTGCGCAGCGGGCCGCCAGCTACGCCAAGCGCTTCGCCGCTAAGGAGGCTTGCGCCAAGGCTTTGGGCACCGGCATGAGCTGGGGCGTCTACTGGCGCGACCTCGGCGTCGTGAATTTGCCATCAGGCAAGCCCACGATGAAACTCACCAATGGTGCTGCAAGAGTTCTTGAACGGCTTGTGCCGGCTGGCATGAAGCCTCATATCCACCTCACCATCACCGACGATGGCGGCATGGCCCAGGCCTTTGTCATCATCGAAGCGCTTCCGGTTGACCAACCGACGGCGCTCCCGTAACCAAAGTCGACCCGAGGGGTCTCTGGACCAGATGAGCCAAGCAGCCACCAAGGTGGAAAAGAAAAAAACCGCGCGCAGCGAGTTCGTCGATACGATCGTCGTGATCGTCGAGGCGCTGATCATTGCCGTTCTTTTCCGCACCTTCCTCTACCAGCCGTTCTCGATCCCCACCGGTTCGATGCAGTCGACGCTAATGATCGGCGATTACTTCGTGGCCAGCAAATTCAGCTATGGCTACGGCAAGTACTCCTTCATCGTGCCGCTGCCCTTCAATGGCCGCCTCTTCGGCTCCGCCCCAAAGCAGGGCGACGTCGCCGTCTTCCATAACGAGGCCACCAACGAGGACTACATCAAGCGCGTCATCGGCCTCCCCGGCGACCGCCTCCAGATGAAAGAGGGCCGGCTCTGGATCAACGGCACCATGGTCGAGCGCGAACTCGTCGGCGATGCCGTCGACCGCGACAGCAGGTACCGCGATGTGCCGGTCAAGGTTTACCGCGAGACGCTGCCCTCCGGCGTCACCCATACGATCCAGGAAATCTCGGACGATCAGCAGCTCGACAACACGGCTGAATATGTGGTGCCCGAGGGCCACTACTTCATGATGGGCGACAACCGCGACCGATCGCAGGATTCGCGCGTGCTCAGCGCCGTGGGATATGTCCCCGCCGACAATCTCATCGGCAAGGCCGAAGCCCGCTTCTTCTCGGTCAAGGACAACCGCGCGCCGTGGGCGCTCTGGGAATGGCCCGAGACGCTGCGGCTCGATCGCATGTTCCAGTCCGTCTACGATTGATGGCGAAACACCGGGGTCACGAAAAGCTGGAGGCCCGGCTGGGCTACCGCTTCGCGGACCCGGACCTGCTCGATCGTGCCCTGACTCATTCGAGCTCCGTTTCTCCCGGCAAGCGGGTGGAGCGGAGCTATCAGCGCCTCGAGTTTCTCGGCGATCGCGTGCTTGGTCTCGTTGTCGCCGACATGCTCTATCGTCGGCTGCCCAAGGCTAATGAGGGCGAGCTCTCCCGCTCGCTCAACAGCCTCGTGCGCAAGGAGACCTGCGCCGCCATCGCCCGCGAACTCGACCTCGGCTCGGAGATGAACCTCGGCGAGAGCGAAGCCCGCACGGGAGGGGCCCAGAAGGAGGCAATCCTGGGCGATATTGCCGAAGCCGTGATCGGCGCCATTTATTGCGATGCCGGCCTCGGCCAGGCCTACGAAGTCGTCGAGCGCCTGTTCAGCCGGCACATCGCCCATGCCGGAAATGTCCGCGCCGATCCCAAGACCACCCTGCAGGAATGGGCGCAGGGCAAGGGCCACGAACCGCCGCTCTATGTCGAGGTCGAGCGCAAGGGCCCCGACCACGCCCCCGAATTCACCATCTCGGTGCAGTTGGGCGGCTATGAGCCGCTCTCCGCCACCGGCCCGAGCAAGAAGCTCGCCGAACACAAGGCCGCCGAACGCTTCCTCATCCGTGAGAAAGTCTGGCGGGAAACGCTTTGACTGACGACATCCGCGACCCGCACGTTTCCGACAATCCCAACAGCCGCTGCGGCTTCATCGCCCTGGTCGGCGCGCCCAATGCCGGCAAGTCGACCCTGCTCAATTCGCTGGTAGGCTCGAAAGTCTCGATCGTCACCCACAAGGCGCAGACCACCCGCGCCCAGATCCGCGGTGTCGTTACCGAGGGCGACAGCCAGGTCATCTTCGTCGACACTCCCGGCATCTTCGCCCCCAAGCGCCGCCTCGACCGCGCCATGGTCGAAGCCGCTTGGTCGGGCGCCGGCGACGCCGACCTCGTCGCTCTTATCGTCGATGCCGAAAGGGACATAACCGCGGAAGTTGACTCGCTGCTTGAGGGTTTGAAGGAGGTCCGCAACCCACTGGTCCTCGTCCTCAACAAGATCGATCTCCTCAAGCGCGAAAAGCTCTTGGCGCTGGCGGAGACGCTCAACGCCCGCCTGCAGTTCGAGCGCACCTTCATGATCTCCGCCCTCAACGGCGATGGTGTCCGCGACATGCTCGCCTGGGCCGAACAGCGCGTGCCGCTGGGGCCGTGGCACTTCCCCGAGGACCACCTCACCGACCTGACGCTGGCCATCACCGCCGCCGAAGTGACGCGCGAGAAGCTCTTCCTCCGCATCCACGACGAGATTCCCTACAACACCACTGTCGAGACCGAGAAGTTCACCGTCCAGAAGGACGGCTCCTATCGCATCGACCAGGTGATCTATCTCGCCCGCGAAGCCCACAAGAAGATCGTCTTGGGTGCCGGCGGCCAGACCATCAAGTCCATCGGCGCCGATTCCCGCGCCGAGCTGATGGAACTCTTCGAAACCCCGGTCCACCTGTTCCTCTTCGTCAAGGTGCGCGAAAAATGGGGCGACGACCCCGAACGCTACCGCGAAATGGGCCTCGACTGGACCAAGTAGGACCCGTTTGATCCTTCCCCGTTCACGGGGAGGGGGACCACCTGAAGGGTGGTGTAGGGGGCGACCACCGGCTGAAAGCACATCATGGAATGGAGCGGTGAAGGTCTGATCATCGGCGTCCGGCGCCACGGCGAAACCAGCGTCATCGCCGAGGTGATGGTCGAGGGCAGGGGGCGGCATCACGGTCTCATCCGCGGCGGCCGCTCGACCAAGCTCGCCGCGACCCTGCAGCCGGGCAACTCCGTGCAGCTCACCTGGCGCGCGCGGCTCGAAGAACACCTGGGCACCTTCAACCTCGAACTGACCGATGCCCGCGCCGCCGGGCTCATCGTCGACCGCACCCGGCTCTATGCCTGTCAGCTGCTCTGCGACCACCTGCGGCTCCTCCCCGAGCGCGACCCGCATGACCGCCTGCTCGGCCTCACCATCTATGTCCTCGACGGCGGTTTGACGGGCATCGATCTCGCCGTGGCGCTGGCCCGCTTCGAGCTGATCCTCCTCGATGAACTCGGCTTCGGCCTCGATCTTTCGAGCTGCGCGGTAACCGGCACAACCAAAGGCCTGAGCCACGTTTCCCCCAAAAGCGGCCGCGCCGTCTCGCTTGAGGCGGCCGGCCCCTATCTCGACCGCCTTTTCGTCCTTCCCGCCTTCCTCCTGCGCGACGCTGCCGCCTCCCCCGACGACATCGCCGCGGCCTTCGCTTTGACCGGCTACTTCCTCGACCGCCATATCTGGTCCGCCCGCCAGATCGATCCCCCCGCGACCCGCTCTACGCTGGTGGAGATATTGGCGGGGACGTAGCATGCGCTGTGCGGAACGCACCGTGTACGAACTATACTCGCCCGATGATTCGCCCGACCCCGAAAGCCTAGATGTCCGACGCCGATACCCTGCCGCCCGATGACGAAGACAACCGCATCATCGACCTGCGCAAGGCGCTGGAGGAGCGGTACCTCAGCTATGCGCTTTCGACCATCACCCAGCGTGCGCTGCCCGATGCCCGCGACGGTTTGAAGCCCGTGCATCGCCGCATCCTGCATGTGATGCGTCTGCTGCGCCTCGATCCCGACGGCGCCTATCGCAAGTCGGCCAAGATCGTCGGTGACGTGATCGGCGGTTTCCACCCGCATGGCGATCAGTCGATCTACGATGCGCTGGTCCGCCTGGCGCAGGACTTTTCCATGCGCTACCCGCTCGTCGACGGGCAGGGCAATTTCGGCAACATAGATGGCGATCAGGCCGCCGCCTATCGCTACACCGAAGCCAAGATGACCGCCGTCTCGAGCTTCCTGCTCGAGGGCATGGCCGAGGACGCCGTCGACTTCAAGCCGACCTATGACGGCGCCAACGAAGAACCGGTAGTGCTGCCGGCCAACTTCCCCAACCTCCTCGCCAACGGCTCGCAGGGCATCGCCGTGGGCATGGCGACCTCTGTGCCGCCCCACAATGTCGCCGAGCTCTGCGAAGCGGCTCTCCACCTCATCAACGCCAATCCGAAGGCCACCTCGACCGAACTGTTGCAGTTCGTCCCCGGTCCGGACTTCCCCACCGGCGGCATTCTGGTCGAAACCCAGTCGTCCATCCGCAATGCCTACGAGACCGGCCGCGGCTCCTTCCGCCTGCGCGCCCGTTGGCACAAGGAAGACAAGGGCCGCGGCGTCTATCAGATCGTCGTCACCGAAATTCCCTATGGCGTGCAGAAATCCAAGCTGGTCGAAAAGATCGCCGAGCTGCTGCTGGCCAAGAAGCTGCCGCTGCTCAAGGACGTGCGCGACGAGAGCGCCGACGACATCCGCCTCGTGCTCGAACCGCGCGCCGGCACTGTCGATCCCATCATCCTGATGGAGCAGCTGTTCCGTGTCTCCGATCTCGAACAGCGCGTGCCGCTCAACCTCAACGTCCTCGACAAGGGCACCACCCCCAAGGTGATGAGCCTAGCGGAGGCGCTGCGCGCCTGGCTCGAACACCGCAAGGACGTGCTCCTCCGCCGCACCCAGCACCGGCTTGAGCAGATCGCCCGCCGCCTTGAGGTGCTCGATGGCTACATCGTCGCCTATCTCAACCTCGATGAGGTGATCCGCATCATCCGCGAGGAGGACGATGCCAAAGCGTCCCTCATCGCCACGTTCAGCCTCACCGACAACCAGGCCGAGGCCATCCTCAACATGCGGCTCCGCAGCCTGCGCAAGCTTGAGGAAATCGAGCTTCGCACCGAGCACAAGGCGCTGACCGAGGAGCAATCGCACCTGAACGCGCTGCTCGGCTCCGATCGCAAGCAATGGGGTGAAATCACCAAGCAGGTGAACGAGCTCAAGAAGGTCTACGGCCCCGAAACCAAGATCGGCAAGCGCCGCACCACCTTCGCCGACGCCCCCGATGCGGCCCACGAAGACGTCTCCATGGCCATGATCGAGCGCGAGCCGATCACCGTGATCCTGTCCGAAAAGGGCTGGATTCGTGCCATGAAAGGCCACACCTCCGACATCGACGAGAAGAGTTTCAAGACCGGCGACCGCCTGAAACTCTTCATCCACGCCGAAACCACCGACAAGCTGCTGCTGCTCACGACCGGCGGCAAGGTCTACACCCTGGGCGGCGACAAGCTCCCCGGCGGCCGCAGCCAGGGCGAGCCGGTGCGCCTGATGGTTGACATCGAGGAGGGCCAGGACATTGTCGATCTCTTCGTCTACCGCCCTGGTACCAAGCGCATCATCGCCTCGGACACCGGCAATGGCTTCGTCGTCGCCGAAGACGAACTGATCGCCAATACCCGCAAGGGCAAGCAGGTCCTCAACCTCTCGGGCACCGAGGAAGCGCGCCTTCTGGTCAAGGTCGCCGGCGACTCCGTCGCGGTGGTCGGCGAGAACCGTAAGCTCCTCGTCTTCCCGCTGCACCAGCTTCCGGAAATGACCCGTGGCAAGGGCGTCCGCCTGCAGCGCTACAAGGACGGCGGCATCTCCGACCTCAAGACCTTCAACACCAACGAGGGCCTGACCTGGACCGACTCCTCCGGCCGCACCTACACCAAGCCCATGGCCGAACTTACCGAATGGCTCGGCGACCGCGCCGCCGCCGGCCGCCAGCCCCCCAACGGCTTCCCGCGCAACAACAAGTTCGTGGGGTAAGGGCGCGGCGCTACTGCGCCGTGCTCGCCCCAACCGAAAACGACACGAAAACCGGCAGATGGTCGCTGCCCGTATCTGTCCCGGCATGAATCTCATGCACCTGCACGCCGCCACGAACCAGCACATGGTCGAGCGGCAGCACTGGCATGGTTTCCATCAGCCCATCCGGGAAGAACCGGTGCGGCGCGGTGAAGCGCAGCGGGAACGTCACCACGTTGCGCGTCTGCCGGTCCAGCATCGTGCGCATGGCAAAGTCGCGCAGCGCATAGCTCCACGGCGTCGAGTTGAAATCGCCCACCACCAGTAGCGGCCCCGTCGTCTCGTTGACGGCGCCGGTCAGTTCCTCGAACTGCTTGGCCTGCCGCATCACCGGCACCGGCCAGTCGAGATGCGTCGTCATCACCGAAAACTTGGTCCCGTCGGGCTGCGTGAAGGTGGCGAGAATGCGCGCCGTCCGCTGCTTGCCATAAGCGTCGTTGGGGCAGGCGCCGTCTTCTTCGGCTTCCTCGAACGGCAGCTTCGAATAGATCGCGATATTGGCGCGCTTCCCGCCGCGGCACTGCGCGAAGTAGGGATACTGGTCGTGCAGCAGCGGATGCAGCTCGCTCGATTGCTCGCCGAAATACTCCTGCAGCGCGATGATGTCCGGCTTTTCTGCCTCGATCGCTGCTTCGACCCGGTCCATGTCGTAGTTGAGGCCGAACACGTTGTGGGTCATCAGCTTGTAGACCGGCCGCCCATCGCTCGGCGCCGGCCGATGCGGCATGAAGCCCGAGATCAACTCGGGCAGGAAGATCACGCATGAGGCCACCAGCCCGGCGGCGGCAATTCCCACCATCCAGCGCTTCCACCGCGTCCCGCCAAACGCGACCAGCGTCAGCACCGTCGCCACCAGCGTGCCGAAGAAGATGAAGAGCTGGAAGTGGTTGAGCAGGTCGAACTCCGGCACCGCAAAGCCCAGGAGCGCCAGCACCGCCATGCTCGCGACCACCAGGGTGCCGAGCGCGATCAACAGGCGGAAGAGGCCGAGCAAAAACGTCATGGGGTCCGTCTAGAGACTATGAGTCGAGGCGGCGCCAGCCGAGCGGGCCGCGCTGCACTTCGAGCGGGCGAAAACGGCCCTTGTACGCCATCTTGGGCGAGTCCTTCACCCAATAGCCGAGGTAGACATAGCTCAGCCCCGCCAGTTTCACCTGGCTGATGTGATCAAGTATGAGCAAATTCCCGAGACCGCGCGACGCGAGGTCCGGATCGTAGAAGCTGTAGACCATCGATAGCCCATCCGGCATGACATCGGTCAAAGCCAGCGCCACCAGCGGCCGGTCGGGCGTGTTGAGCCGGTATTCGACGAGGATCGTCTGTACTGGCGTGTCTTCCACCATGTACTCGTAGTCGACGAAGCTCATCTGCGTCATGCCGCCACCGGCATGGCGGCTTTCGAGATAGCGCTTGAACAGCGCGAACTGCTCGGCCGTGGCCCGCGGCGGGCAGACTTCCACAGTGACGTCCTGGTTCGCGTTCAGCACCCGCCGGTAGCGTTTGGAGAGTTCGAACTCGCGCGCCACGATCCGCACCGACTGGCAGGCGGCGCAGCCATCGCACGCCGGGCGGTAAATGAGGTTCTGGCTGCGGCGGAAACCGTTGTCGCTGAGCAGATGGTGCAGCGTCGCGGCGCGGCGGCCGGTGAGGTGGGTGAATAGCTTCCGCTCCTGCCGGCCGGGCAGGTACGGGCAAGGCATCGCCGCAGTCAGGAAGAGCTGGGTATTTTCCGGCGTCTGGTCCGTCATGGGCGGCTCGGAGAGGACATTTCGGCCACCCTACGCCGCGCCGCTGCTTGCGGCAACCAGCGGAACTACAGGCGCGCCTGCCGCCAGTGCCGAACCATGGGCGAACGCCGCACCATCAGCGTGCTGGTCAAAAAATCGTGCACCATTTCGCGCCTCGGCGTGAAGAAGGCAAACAGCAGCGACAGCGGCCAGGCGAACCAGCAGGTGATCCAGAAGATCACCGGATGAATGAGGATCTTCAGCCCGTCGAGTGGCGCGCCGGAGGCCGGCGTCAGCACCAGGTCGAAGACTCTCATGCCGATCGTCGCCCGCATCGATGAACCGAGCGTCAGCGCGTAGTAGCCGGCGATCACCACCGGCACGATGAAGGGAAGGGCGATGAGCCCGATCCCGAGCGTGATCACTGAGAAGACCAGGCCGATGATGAACAGCGCACCCATCACGCAGGCCATGATCGCCACGTCGAGCATGAAAGCGAGAGCCCGGCGGCCAATCACGCCCCGGAACAGCTCCGGCGCGGTCTCGGGGTCGGGCAGGTGGGCGCGGCCTCTGAATATCGCTTCGATCATGGCTCAAGAAATGGGAAGTTCTGCGCCCCGCGCAAGACCCGCCTCGACATAGACCTCACGCCCCGAGTTTCCGCGCCGCCTCCAGCGCGAAATAGGTAAGCACCCCGTCCGCTCCGGCGCGCTTGAAGGCCCAGAGGCTCTCCATCATCGCCGCGTCGCCATTGATGGCCCCGGCCGCGCTGGCGAACTTCAGCATGGCGTATTCGCCGCTCACCTGGTACGCGAAGACCGGCACGTTGAAGCTTGAACTGACTCGCTGAACCAGGTCGAGATAGGGCAGGCCGGGCTTGACCATCACCATGTCCGCGCCCTCTTCGATATCCTGCGCCACTTCGCGCATCGCCTCGTCCGAATTGGCGAAGTCGAGCTGATAGGTCCGCTTGTCGCCCTTCAGTCGGCTGCCCGACCCCACCGCCTCCCGGAACGGCCCGTAATAGGCCGATGCGAACTTGGCCGAATAGGCCATGATCGCCACCTGCTCGAACCCCTCGGCGTCGAGCGCCTCGCGGATGGCGGCCACCCGCCCGTCCATCATGTCGGACGGCGCGATGATGTCCGCGCCCGCCCGCGCCTGCACCAGCGCCGACTGCACCATCACGGCGACGGTTTCGTCGTTGAGGATTTCGCCGTCCGCGACCAGCCCGTCCTGCCCGTCCGAAGAATATTCATCCAGCGCCACATCGGCGATGAGCCCGATCTCCGGCACCGCATCCTTGATCGCCTTGAGCGCTCGGCACATCAGGTTGTCCGGGTTGTAGGCCTCGGTGGCGTCCTCGTTGCGGAGGTTGTCCGGCGTATTTGGGAACAGCGCCAGCGCCGGGATGCCCGCCGCATATGCGTCCTTGGCGGCCTTCACCGCCAGATCAACCGACAGCCGCTCGACCCCCGGCATCGTCCGGATCTGCGTCGTCTCGTTCTGCCCGTCGATGATGAACAGCGGCCAGATGAAGTCATGCGGTGTCAGCGTGGTCTCGCGCACCATGTTGCGCATCCACTCGGTCCGGCGCAGTCGCCGCTGCCGGCGCCCGCCCAGGAACTCCATGTCGTACTTCAGCCAGCGCTCAGTCATCGTTCATCTCTCGGCCCTTTGTGCGGTTTCCCTACACCTCGGGCCGGGCGCGGCAAAGCCCCGCGCTTGTCGCAGCCGCACTTCAAAGCTAAGAGGCTAACGACGCTCCAACGGGAAACCCGCATGGATTTCAAAGGCGAAGTTGCCGGCCGTTACATCCGTATCGTCGCGATCATCGCGCTGCTGCTCGGGCTCGCCGATGCGGCGAGACTCCTCGGCGTCTCCTCGGGCGCCGTTAGCCCGCTGCAAACTCTTGGCGCGGCTGGCTTTGTTTATCTCGCCATCTTCTGCCTGGCGCGCCTCTTCGCCGCCGTCGGCCTCTGGATTCGGGCCAGTTGGGGTGCCGTCATGCTGGTCGGCGCCACCGTGGTCGAACTCGTCATGTACCTGATGGGCAACCCGGACGTCCGCATCGACGCGATCGGCTTTGCGCTGCGGCTGGTTCTGCTCGCCGCCATCTCCGTGATCTTCGTCCTCTCCTTCCGCATGCGCCGCGCTCACGACTGAGCCGGGTAGAACTGCTCGATCGTCAACTCTTCGACAAACGCATCCTGCGGAGCGCCGAAGGTCGTGACCGTCGTGATCCATCGCGTCGCGACGCCATCGACCGACAGCACCACCGGCACCACCGGCGAGCCGCTGTTGCGCCGCAGCGCATCGCGAACCTCCCGCACTCCCGGCTGCGCCATCGCTCGTTCATAGACCGCCCGCAACGGCGTGCCGGCTCCCCGCACCCGCAGGCTTTCGCGCATGCGATGCAGGAAGTAGTTCGCGATCTCGGGCCAGTTGACGATGGCGTCTCGAGTCGGCCCCGGCAGGAACACCAGATCGGCGAGGTTGGCTGGGCCCTCCGCGGACCCCAGCGCCATGGCAAGGTCCCGAAATCCCGCATTCGCTTCGACAATGTTGAACGCCGCATCCAGCGCCACAGCTGGATACGGCTCATGCGCCTTGAGCATCATCTTGAGCGTCGCCCGCACCTCGTCGAGCGCCGCACTGTCGATCCCATTGGTGCCATAGTGCGGGGCAAAGCCTGCCGCCATCAGCAGTCCGTTGCGGTCCCGCAGCGGCATGCCCAGCGTCTCGGCTAGCCGCAGCACCATGTCGCGCGTGGGCTGCGACCTGCCCGATTCCAGAAAGGACAAGTGCCGCGACGACACGTCGGCCTCCATCGCCAGGTCGAGCTGGCTGAAGCCCCGGATATCGCGCCACTCGCGCAAGATGTCGCCGATCATGGAAATCTCCCTGGTCCGAACATAGCGCACGGGATCGTCTTGACCATTACCCGCAAGGTAATTGAGACGCTTCCCTCGATCCGCCAGCCTGTCCTCACCACAACCGGAAAGGACTGCGCCAAATGACCAACCTCACCACCAGACTCGTGTACCTAGTCGATGCTCTCGGCTCGGCCGCTCTCGGCGTCCTGCTCATCGTGCTTGCGGACCCCTTGGCCGATTTGTTTGGTGCGGGCCTGCCGCGGATAGCGCTGCTGATCGTCGGCGTTGGGCTCCTGCCTTGGGCAGCGTTCAATCTCTGGATCGCTCGCCGTTCGGTCCATCCGCGCGGCGCCGCCAACCTCAACGTCATCGGCGATATCGGCTGGATCGTCGCCAGCATCGCGCTGGTGCTGATGGCCCCGTTGACCGCGCTCGGAGTACTGGCTGTAACCGCCATTGGCGCTTTCGTCCTCGCCGTGTGCGTCACCAAGCTCATGGGTCTGCGCAACAGGCCACTCCTCGCCTGAGGCAGGCCTCCCAGCTGCGCTTGCGGTCGCCCGGCGGCCGCAACACCCTGTTTAGGTTACAATTTTCTCTACGGGTGTAAGGCTTCGTAAAGCCAAATTCCCGAACTTTTTCAGTAAGATAGTTTTAAGTGTGCGGCTTAAGGCGATCTTATGTGGGTGGCCGTAATTTGGCCCCATGAGACGCGGGACAAATCGCGCAAGACTGAAAACAGTGAGGCAGAAATGGCAATCAAATCCAATGCAGCCGAGGCAGTGGCGCAGGAGAAGCCGCAGGGACTGAAGCCCCTTTACTTGGAGGCTGTTAGCCGGGTCGAGCGACTTCATCGCCGTCTGCTCGACCTGATCAAGGCCGAGTTCGACCGCATGGGCTGGGACGACATCAATCCCGTCCAGGCGCTCCTGATGTTCAACATCGGCGATGCCGAGATGACAGCCGGCGAGCTCCGCTCCCGCGGCTACTATCTGGGCTCGAACGTGTCCTACAATCTCAAGAAGCTGGTCGAAACCGGCTACATCTTCCAGGAACGTTCCCGCGCCGACCGCCGCTCGGTCCGCATCCGCCTCACTCCGAAGGGGGAGGAAGTGGCGGAAGTGATCGACGAGCTCTACGATCGCCATCTCAAGTCCATCGACAAGGTCGGCGGCCTCGACGACGACACCTTCGAAGGCCTCAACAAAGCCCTCGGCCGCCTCGAGCGCTTCTGGGTCGACCAGATCCTCTACAAGCTTTAGTCCTCGATCCTACGCAGACCGAGAACAGCCACGGGACGCCTCAGGGCGTCCCGTTTGCTTTTGAAATGCCCAATTGTGTCCTCCCCGCCACACACTCTGCCGGTCATGCGGCGCCCCGCGTGGATTTCTTATTCCCGCCGCAAATTTCGCTATTGGCTTGACCTGCGCCGGGTGTGTGCTGGTCCCGTCGCGACCCATTGTCATGTCCACGTCGAAAAATGTCGTCCGGTTCACACCTGGTTGACCACGTTGGCGCTATGACACCTCGATGGTATTTTCGGCAAAGCAGTTCGGAATTGACGGAAGCGAGTGACTTGATGCGGCTCAGTCGGCGTACACTTCTCGGATCCATGGCGGTCACCGGGGCGGCTCTTGCCATGCCCAATATCGTGCGCGCCCAGGAAGACGAGTCCTTCTGGGATGGCCTGACCCGTGGGCGCATGATGCGCGACACGGACCAGCAGGGGAACACGGCGACGGCCAAGAGCCTCGTCGATACTATCGAGCCGATCCTCAGCTATGACACGGCCTATAACCTGCAGCTGGCGATCCAGAATCACGAGCAGTTCATTGCTGCCGGTGGCTTCTGGGAGCCGCCGAGCCGCGAGACCTTCGGCCTGAGCGTCGGCAAGAGCGGCAAGGCTGTCACCAAGCTCAAGCAGCGCCTGATGACCAACGGCGACATGCCGTACGAAAAGCGCATCAACAACGATTTCGACAACGCACTGGATGCCGCCGTCCGCGTCTTCCAGGCCCGTCATGGTCTGGTCATCAACGGCACCATCGACGAGGCGACTTTCTACGCTCTTGGCGTGCCGGTCGAGTATCGCCTCAACCAGCTCCGCCTCAACGCCATGCGCATCGAGCAGTGGGCTTCGGCTCTCTCCGATCGCTATGTCGTGGTGAACATTCCCGCCGCGGTGGTCGAGGCCGTCGAGAACAGCGTCGTCGTCCAGCGCCACAATTCGGTGGTCGGCAAGGTGGATCGCGCCACCCCGATCCTCAATTCCAAGATTTTCCAGGTGAAGTTCAATCCTTACTGGACGGTGCCCAAGAGCATCATCGAGAAGGATGTGATCAAGTACATGAACGAGGACCCGGAGTACC
>JAEZKB010000109.1 GCA_023415605.1 Pseudomonadota bacterium | reverse complement strand
ACGTCACCCCGAAAGGGCAACCGCTGTCGGCACCATGGTGCTCTCCGGCTGGATGGCACGACTGGGTGGGAAGCGAGATGGCGTAGCGATGCCGGCAAACCGGACATGTGACGCCACGGCCTCTTGCGCAGAGCCGAGCCGGATGGTTTGAGGCGGCTCCTCTTCGCGCCGACCTGGAATTCCACATGATCCGCCTCGAAAACATCGGCAAGCAGAACGGCAAGCAGATCGTCTTCATCGAA
The DNA here is from genome assembly GCA_023415605.1 of Pseudomonadota bacterium. Classification (GTDB taxonomy): domain Bacteria; phylum Pseudomonadota; class Alphaproteobacteria; order Rhizobiales; family Devosiaceae; genus Devosia_A. Next base: position 15,414 of record JAEZKB010000109.1, on the reverse strand, counting down.
GCGTCGGCCAGCCTGCTCAAGGGCGAGAAGGTTGGCCTCGTCGGCCCAAATGGCGCCGGCAAGACCACGCTCTTCCGCCTGATCACCGGCGAGGAACAGCCCGATGAGGGGCAGGTGTCGATCGATCGCGGCACCTCCATCGGCTATTTCAGCCAGGATGTCGGCGAGATGGCCGGCCGCTCGGCGCTCGCCGAGGTGATGGAGGGGGCAGGGCCCGCCGGCGCGCTGATCGCCGAGATGGCAGAGCTCGAAGCCGCCATGTCGGACCCCGACTGCTCCGACCTCGACGCTGTCATCGAGCGCTATGGCGACGTGCAGGCGAAATTCCAGGAACTCGACGGCTATAGCCTCGATGCCCGCGCACGCGAGGTACTGACGGGCCTCGGCTTCAGCCCTGAAATGATCGAGGGTGATGTCGGCGCCCTGTCGGGCGGCTGGAAGATGCGAGTGGCTCTGGCCAAGATACTGCTCATGCGGCCCGACGTGCTGCTGCTCGACGAACCCAGCAACCACCTGGATATCGAAAGCCTGATCTGGCTCGAGGATTTCCTGAAGCGCTACGAGGGCGCCGTATTCATGACCTCGCACGACCGCGCCTTCATGAACCGGATCGTCAACAAGATCGTCGAAATCGACGGCGGCTCGCTCACCAGCTATTCCGGCGATTACGATTTCTACCAGCAGCAGCGTGCGCTCAGCGAAAAGCAGCAGCAGGCGCAGTTCGAGCGCCAGCAGGCCATGCTTGCCAAGGAGATCGCCTTCATCGAGCGCTTCAAGGCCCGCGCCAGCCACGCCGCGCAGGTGCAGAGCCGGGTAAAAAAGCTCGACAAGATCGACAAGGTCGAGCCGCCCAAGCGCCGCCAGTCGGTCAGCTTTGAGTTCAAGCAGCCGGCCCGCTCCGGCGAGGACGTCGTGCTGCTCAAAAAGGTCAGGAAGGCCTATGGCAGCCGCGCCATCTACGACGGACTCGATTTCCACGTCCGCCGCAGGGAGCGCTGGTGCATCATGGGCGTCAACGGCGCCGGCAAGTCGACCTTACTGAAACTGGTCGCCGACAGCGTCGAGCCGGACGAGGGCACCATCTCGCGCGGTCCGAGCGTCAAGATGGGCTACTTCGCCCAGCACGCGATGGACCTGCTCGATGGCGACGAGACCGTGTTCCAGTCACTGGAATCGTCTTTTCCGCAGGCAACCCAGTCGACGCTTCGCACACTTGCCGGCTGCTTCGGCTTTTCCGGCGACGACATCGAAAAGAAGTGCCGCGTCCTCTCGGGCGGCGAAAAGGCTCGGCTGGTGATGGCCAAGCTGCTCTTCGACGCGCCGAACTTCCTCGTCCTCGATGAGCCGACCAACCATCTCGACATCGCCACCAAGGAAATGCTGATCGAGGCCCTGTCGGCCTATGACGGCACCATGCTCTTCGTCTCGCACGACCGCCACTTCCTCGCCGCGCTCTCCAACCGCGTCCTGGAACTCACCCCAGAGGGTATTCATACCTACGGCGGCGGCTACACCGAATACGTCCAGAGCACCGGCCAGGAAGCGCCGGGGTTGAGGGGATAGGGCGGACGCCCGGCCTCGTGGTTCGAAAAGCTCACCATGAGGCCTTAACGGCTTCAGTCGCCCTTATCCTGAGCTGGTCGAAGGAGGAGGGCGAGGCACAGCCGCCCGTTACTCCGCGGCCTGCGGCTGGTCCTCGCCGCGGTTCGGGTCGCCCGGGCCGGTCTCCGCGACCAGATCGGGGAAGGCCACGATGCGCAATCCCTTGAAATCGTTGCGCACGACGATGAGGCCGCGTTCCTCGAAATAACCAAGCAGGCGCCGGGCGCGGCTCAGTGAATGCGTGCCATAGGCGCGAGCCAGCGTCGCATCGGACGGGCAGGGCGCTTTACCCAGCGCCGCCTGCGCCAGGATCAGGAAGACGCCCTGGATATCGTCTGCCAGCGTGGCCGAAAGGGTGAGCGCCTGCTGCCACCCACTACTCTCGGCGATATCGGTGTCCACGCCGGCACGAGCCACCGCAAACTTCTGCCGAAAGGCCGGCAGAGACAGCGGCTCGCCCGGTACGCGGCGGATGCGACAGCGGACTAGGAAGTCCTGGTAGAGAACCGCCACAGTGCGGAACGACGCATCGGGGTCGTCGACAATTTCGCGCAGCACCTGGTCGATGAGCGCTTCGCGCTCAGCCGGATCGACCGGCGGGCCAGCGGGCTCAACAACCTTCATCGGCGCCGGCCGCGGCTGCACCAGCTGCGCCAAAATGTCGGCCGTAGCACGGGGTGCTGGCGGCGGCGGACGCCTCACCGGCAGCTTCGCTTCCTCGGGACCAGGCGTGAAAATCAGCTCTGCCGCATCGGCGGGCAGCGCCTCGGGTAGCGGCATCAGTTTCGGGCTCGATGAACGGGCGCTGGTTTCCACCGGCCCGATGGCGACGGGCAGCGGCCGCTTCGAGATCGCCGGACCCAGCGCCACGAAACTGCCGCGCATGAGGTCGCGGAACTGCTCGGCCTGCCGCCGGTCCATGCCAAGCAGGTCCGCGGCGCGGGCCATGTCGATATCGAGGAAGGTGCGGCCCATCAAGAAATTGCTGGCTTCTGCCGCCACGTTCTTGGCGAGCTTGGCCAGGCGCTGCGTGGCGATTACCCCGGCAAGGCCACGCTTGCGCCCGCGGCACATCAGGTTGGTCATCGCACCCAGCGACACCTTTCGCGCCTCGTCGGAGACTTCGCCGGCGACGGCGGGCGCGAAGAGCTGCGCCTCGTCGACGACCACCAGCATCGGGTACCAGAAGTCGCGGTCGGCATCGAAGAGCCCGCCGAGGAAGGCGGCGGCACAGCGCATCTGCTGCTCGACATCCAGGCCCTCGAGATTTAGCACGACAGAGACCCGGTGCTGCCGGATGCGGCCCGCTATCCGCGTGAGTTCGGTCTCGCTCCGCTCGGCATCGACCACCACATGCCCGAACTTGTCAGCCAGCGTGACGAAATCACCCTCGGGATCGATGATGCATTGCTGCACCCAGGGCGCGCTCTGCTCGAGCAGACGCCGCAACAGGTGCGACTTGCCCGACCCCGAATTGCCTTGCACCAGGAGGCGGGTGGCGAGGAGTTCCTCCAGATCGAGCGTCGCGGCATTCCCGCCCGTCGCCGTACCCATGTCGATAGCCACCTGCATGATCAATCCCCTAGCCGATTCGGCTTGGCTGCCGCAGCCCGAAGCACTTTGCCCACAGCTTGGCACTGGTACCCGCGCGGGGGGTGGGGTAGGGAGGTCACACTCACCTCAAGGAACTGTCCATGCGCCTCCCGGGCCGGATCGCCGCCGCCATCGAAGTCCTCGCCGATATCGAGGCCCGCAAGCGCCCCGTCTCCGAGGCGCTGAAAGCCTGGGGTCTCAACAACCGCTTCGCCGGCGCCGGTGACCGCGCCGCCATTGGCAATCTCGTTTATGACGCCCTGCGCCGGAAGGCATCACACGCCGCCCGCATGGGGTCGGATTCGCCGCGGGCGCTGGTCCTCAGCGTCGTTGTCCGCGAGTGGGGGATTTCGGTCGACGACCTCCTTCAGAATTTCGCCGGCGACACCCACGCGCCCGAAACGATCACCCCCGACGAGAAAACCGCCCTCGAAGCCCGTTCATCTGATGTTCATCTACCAGGCCACATCGCGGCGGATATGCCCGAATGGGTCGCCTCTCGACTTGCCGAAAGCTTCGGCGAGAACTGGGTCGCCGAGGCTCAGGCCATGGCCGATCGCCCCCCGCTCGACCTCCGCGTCAACACGCTGAAGTCCAACCCGGACAAGGTGTTGAAGTCGCTCTCTCGCTTTTCGCCTCAACCTGGACCGGTAACCCCTAACGGCATCCGCCTCGCCGCCGGCAGCGGCGATAGCCGCACTCCGAACGTCCAGACCGACGAAGCCTATCTCAAGGGCTGGTTCGAGATACAAGATCAGGGATCTCAAGCGGTTAGCCTGCTCGCCGACGCGCGTCCCGGCGAGCAGATCCTCGACCTCTGCGCCGGCGCCGGCGGCAAGACCCTGGCCATGGCCGCAGCCATGAACAACAAGGGCCAGATCTTTGCTTTCGACAGCGATCGCAACAGGTTAGCCCCGATCTACGATCGGTTGAAGCGCAACGGCGTCCGCAACGTCCAGGTCCGTCCGCCGGAGCCCGGCGCTCTCGACGATCTCGTTGGCAAACTCGACCGCGTCGTCATCGACGCCCCTTGTACAGGCTCGGGCACCTGGCGCCGCCAGCCTACTGCCAAGTGGAAGCTAACTCCCGAGCAGGTCGCCCAACGCGTTGGCGAACAACTAGAAATCCTCGACCAAGGGGCGACCTATGTGAAGCCCGGTGGGGCGCTGGTCTATATCACCTGCTCGATCCTCCCAGACGAAAACAGCCACCAGACCGCCGCCTTCCTCGAACGCCACCCGGATTTCGAGGCTGTGCCCGGCAATACCCTATGGATGAAGCAATTCTCGGGCACCAAGGCCCGTGCCCGCTTCTCGCCCGAGGGCGGCATCCTGCTCAGTCCATTGGGCACTGCAACCGACGGGTTCTACTTCTTCATGGCCCGCCGCCGCCTCTAGCCCGGTAGTTTCCGCGTAAATTACGGGTATTTCCCGGGAGATTTTCTAGCGGAACGCCGCTATCTCTAGAGCGCGAGGCGGCGGGCACTAACTGCGTGAAGACAATCTCTTTAAAGACCGGTTGGCCATTGCTGCTGACGTTCATCGTTGGCGTCATCGGCGCGAGCCTGCTTGTCGGCCTGATTGCCGCGCCCCCGGCCGGGTACCTCGAAACCCTCGAGATTCCCGATCTCATTATCCCAGAATCAATCAGCGGCATCCTTTGGCTGGCGCTGTCGCTCGCCTTCGCCGTCGCCGGCTGGCGAGTATGGACCGCGAACCCCGCCTCGATAGAAACCAAGCTCTGGCTGGCCGTGCAGATCACCTCATGGTGGTTCTCTCCCGCCTTCTTCGTTATGCGTGCGCCCATCGTCGCGTTCCTGGTCATCGCCATTCTTTGTGTGCTGATGATCTGGTTTGTGCTGCGCACCTGGAACCGTGACCGCGTCTCCGCTTGGCTGTTCATCCCGTGCCTGCTCTACGTCGCCTACATCGCGGCGATGACCGCTGCCATTGTCGTCCTCAACTGAAACCTTCGGAACTGGCTTCCGTTACTAGCGGCATGAGCACGCTGACATTCTCCGATCTCAAGTCGCCTCGCGCGCTGGTGCTGCTGGGCATATTTCTCGCCGTCGTCATTGGTGTAGGGGCCACAATCGGTGTCGTCACCGCCCCCGGCGAGTGGTACGCCGGCCTCGACAAGCCACCCTTTAATCCGCCCAACTGGCTCTTCGGCCCAGTTTGGTTCACGCTCTATGTAATGATCGCAATTGCTGGCTGGCGAACCTTCATGGCGGAGCCAACGGGCACCGGTATGAAGCTCTGGTACGCGCAGATGGCGCTCAATTGGGTCTGGTCGCCAGTCTTCTTCGTGCTGCACGGCCTATGGCCGGCTTTCTTCATCATAGTCGCCATGTTGGCGGCAATCGCGGCCTTTATCGCCAATCGCTGGAATCGGGACCGCGTCTCGGCCTTGCTCTTTGTACCCTATATCGCCTGGGTATCGTTCGCGACGCTGCTGAACGTGTCGCTCGCCATCCTCAACTGAGGCCTAGTGCAAGTCCCTCGAGATCGGTTCCACGATCTCGATCCGGGAGAAAGTGACCACCAATCCTTCTCCGGTGGGCGAGCACGTCATCGGGCCGATCTCCACCGTCTCCGGCATCCTCAAATAGCATAGACGCACCAGCGCCCAGGTCCCGTCGGCAAGCTGGATCTGCACGCGCAAAGCCTCTGCATGCCGGGTGAGGCGAAGGGTGACGGGCGTACCCGGCTCTGCCATTAGTGGCATCACGCTCCAGTCCGATTGGTCGTCACGTGTGACCACAACAGAAAAATGCATGTGCCCATCGGTGAACTCGACGCCGCACTTGAGCCAGTTCTCGCCGTCGACAAACAGCATGGCCCCGGCCTGGTCGTATAGCCGGCGGTACTCGCCTGCAAACGTCACTTCGAGGCTGAAGTCACCGCTGACTGGCGTAGCGCGGAAATGGCCGTCGTCGTGCTTGAAGCCGTAGAAGGTGTTGTTCCACCAATCGGTATCCCTGCCGGTCCGCACCATCAGGGTGCCATCGCTCTCCAGGTGGAAGGGCGGCGGGTTGCGCCAGAAGGCTTCACCGGTCTTGGGCATCACACTCTCATCCTGCTGCCGGCGACAACGTCGCCGTATCCGCGCTCTTCCGCTCGCGTCCGCGTGCCCAACGGATCACCGGATTCTCGATCGTATGGAAGGAGAAATGCGCCACTGCAATGGTGATGAGGGTGATGACACCGGAGACAATCACGAACTTGACCGGATCTTCCATTTGGCCGTGATCGATGTCCGGCGCCCAGTATTTCCGGACAAGCTCCAGCACGACATAATGCCAGACGTAGATTCCGAACGAGACCGTGGCGAGATATCGCGTTACTGTATTGTCCAGCACCCGGCCGACCACCACGGTAGACGGCGTTGCTGCGAGCACCAGCGCGATCGCAACCTGGAACCAGGGGAAACTATAGGGGACGCCGAGAAAGCCGAAGCCACTGGCGTCGACCTTCGCAGCCAAGAGATCGGCTATGACCCACACACCCCAGGCGATTGCGCCGAGGGCAAGAATGTCAAAGATCCAGCTTCGTCGCGAAGCCCAGCGCACCTGGATGCCCGCCGCCAGCGCGCCGATGGCAAACATCGAGAAGAAGCCGAACGGGTTGTAGCGCGGCATCCACCATTTGGCGCCGCCCATGAGGCCATAGTCCCAGCCACGGCGGACATTGTCGATCGGGTAGTAGGTAACAAAAAGCCAATGTGCAACGAGTGCGAGCGCGATTGCAGCAAGCCACAGAGCCCGTGACCACCATCCGCCTATCCCGGGCCGGGCCAGGAACAGGCCGGCCAACAGCAGCGGAAGCAGCACGTAGGAAGTGACCTCGAAGCTGATCGACCACAGCGGGCCGTTGACCTCCACCGGGAACAGCGTCACCCAGTGCCAGTCGGCGACGAGGAAGAAGCCGGCGAGGTAGCGCAGCACCAGTTCGCCATCGAGCCGAGCGCCGAACAGCGTGAACGACAGGATGAAGGTGACCGTCAGGGCCAGCCAGAAGCCGGGCAGGATGCGGGCAGCGCGGCGCATCACGTAAGTGCCGAGCGATGGCATCGGCCGGGCCGCGTCGAGGGCAACCCAAAACGGCCGGGCGAGCAGAAAGCCGGACAGCACGAAGAACATTGCGACGCCGAAAGTGCCCATCGCTGCAAACACCCGGAACCATTCCACAAAGCCTAGATCGCTGTTCCAACTCATCCGCTGCGCAAGATGGTGGAACAGCACTGTCAGGCACGCCGTGGCGCGAATGAAGTCGGCGCCGAGCAGCCGATTGTCGGTCATTGCTCATCCTCCCGCCGGCGCGCTCGCGTAGCCCGCGATTGTTACGCCGTGAAATCGATTGCATCCTGCATTCTGAGGCGGAAACCGCAAGGTGGCCCCGCCGCTTTCCCTTGCGGAATCTTGGGTCTGGCTTTATCTCCCGCCCATGACAGAGACAGCCGCTTCCGCTCCCGCCGAGAGTATTCTCATCATCGACTTCGGGTCGCAGGTGACCCAACTGATCGCGCGCCGTCTGCGCGAGACCGGCGTCTACTGCGAAATCCACCCATTCCAGTCGGCGATGGCGGCCTTTGAACGGCTTAGACCCAAAGGGGTCATCTTCTCAGGCGGTCCCGCGTCGGTGACTGAAGAGAACTCGCCGCGTGCCCCGCAGGCAGTGTTTGAGAGCGGCGTGCCCATCCTCGCCATCTGCTACGGCCAGCAGACACTGGCGCTGCAGCAGGGGGGGGGCGTCGAGGGCGGCCACGCCCGCGAGTTCGGCCGGGCAGATGTCGAGATCAAAGAAGCGTCGCCGCTCTTTGAAGGCGTCTGGGAGGTTGGGAAGCGCTATCCGGTGTGGATGAGTCATGGCGACCGAGTCACGGAACTGCCGCCCGGTTTCAAGGTGGTCGGCACCTCAGAGAATGCGCCGTTTGCCATCGCCGTGAACGAGCAGAAGCGCTATTACACCACCATGTTCCACCCCGAGGTGGTGCACACGCCCGATGGCGGCAAGTTGCTCGCCAATTTCGTGCACAGGATCGTGGGCCTCAAGTCCGATTGGACCATGTCTGCCTACCGCCAGCGCGCCATAGAAAAGATCCGCACCCAGGTTGGATCTGGCCGCGTGCTCTGCGCTCTCTCTGGCGGCGTCGACAGCTCGGTAGCCGCCATCCTCATTCATGAGGCCATCGGCAGCCAGCTGACCTGCGTCTTCGTGGATCATGGCCTTATGCGCATGAACGAGGCCGACGAAGTGGTCTCGATGTTCCGCGATCACTACAACATCCCGCTCGTTCATGTGAACGCCGCCGACAAGTTCATCGGTGCGCTCGAGGGCGAGGCGGATCCGGAGACCAAGCGCAAGACCATCGGCCGGCTCTTCATCGAAGTGTTCGAGGAAGAGGCAGCCAAAATCGGCGGCGCGCAGTTCCTGGCACAGGGCACGCTTTATCCCGACGTCATCGAGAGCGTCAGCTTCACCGGCGGCCCTTCGGTCACCATCAAGTCGCACCACAATGTCGGTGGCCTCCCTGAGCGCATGAACATGCAACTCGTCGAGCCGCTGCGCGAACTGTTCAAGGACGAAGTCCGCGCGCTGGGCCGCGAACTCGGGCTGCCAGACCGGTTCGTCGGTCGTCATCCGTTCCCGGGTCCTGGTCTCGCCATCCGTCTGCCCGGCGGCGTGACGCGCGAGAAGCTGGACATCTTGCGCCGTGCCGACGCCATTTATCTGGACGAAATCCGCAAGGCTGGTCTCTACGACAAGATTTGGCAGGCCTTTGCGGTGCTGTTGCCGGTGCAGACCGTCGGCGTGATGGGAGATGGCCGCACCTACGAGTTCGTCTGCGCCCTCCGCGCCGTAACCTCGGTCGACGGCATGACCGCAGACTTCTTCCCCTATGACATGAACTTCCTCGGCCGTGCCGCCACGCGTATCATCAACGAAGTGCGCGGCATCAATCGCGTCGTCTACGACGTGACCAGCAAGCCGCCCGGCACCATCGAGTGGGAGTAGGGACGCCGCCGAGCGGAGTGCTGCCGGAGCGCCGCGCTGGAGCGGTGCGTTTTGTCTATTTGGTCGCCGGCTTCGTCTGCCTCGGGCTAGGGATCATCGGCGCCTTCCTGCCGCTGATGCCCACGACGATCTTCGTCATCCTCGCCGCCGGCTGCTTCGCCCGCTCAAACGAGCGCTTCGAGGCTTGGCTGCTCTCCAACAGGCGCTTCGGCCCCACGATCCGCTCCTGGCGAGCGGAACGCGCCATCCCGCGCCGCGGCAAGATCATGGCCGGCTTGGGCATGGTGCTCGGTTACGCGCTGTTTCTCATCGGCGCCCGGCCAGGATTATGGCTGACACTGGGCGTGCTCACCTTCTTCGCCGCTTGCGCCTGGTATGTCTTTAGCCGCCCGGAGCCGAGTGGGAAGGCTTAGGCTTTCACCCACACATGGGTCTTGTCGCTGCCGACTTCCTCGACGAGGTTGAAGAGGGTGCGCGCGTTGTCCGGGTGCAGGCGGACGCAGCCATGGGAGGCGATGCGGCCCAGTCGCTTGATATCTGTGGTTCCGTGGATGGCGTAACCGCCATGAAAGAAGATCGAATACGGCATCGGCGCACCGTCGTACTTCTTGGAGTAATACTTGCGGTGCATCCGGGTGACGCCATAGGCGCCCGTTGGGGTCGAATACCCTTTGCGGCCAGTGGAAACAGGGAACTCATGCACCACTTGCCCATCCATGCGGACGGTCATCTTCTGTTCGGAGATGTCGACCATCACGTAAATGTCGGAAGCAAAGACGGGCGCGGATATGGCAATCACGGCAAGCGACATCAACACGCGAAGCAACATAGCAATACTCATTATTGAAAAGCGCGGCCAGATACTGGCGCAACACGCTTTCCCCGTCGTTAACGCGCCAGTGGTTCACCGCTTCGTGAAACGGCAGTTTGTTCTGGAAAACTGCGGCGGAACGACTTCTCACAGTGCGTTTGCATTCGCCGGACCGCATGAGTATTGTCCGGCCGAATTCGACACCCCAGCTAAGGCCTTCCATGTCTAACGATACGATCTTCCGCGAAGTCGATGAGGAACTCCGCGGCGACCGCATGCGCAACCTCTGGAAGCGCTTCGGCCCATATGTGATCGGCGCCGCGGTGGCCATCGTTGTGCTGGTCGCCATCAACGAAGGCTGGAGCTGGTGGCAGAACTCACAGGCGGCCCAGGCATCCGACAAGTTCTATGCCGCCCTGGAGATTGCCGACGGCACCGATGTTGCCGCTGCGCAGAAGGCCTTTGAAGACGTGGAAGCCGGTTCGCCTGCTGGTTACGCGACACTCGCGAAGTTCCGCCTTGCAGGCCTCCTCGCGAAGGAAGGCAAGACCGACGAGGCCATCGCCGCCTATGACGCACTTGCCAATAGCGAGCCGAACCAGCAGCTCAAGGCACTGGCGCTGGTCTTTGCCGCCAACCTCTTCGTCGATCGCGGCGATGTCGCCGCCGTCGAGCAGCGCGTCCAGGCGCTGGCGTCGGCCGACAATGCCCTGCGCAACGCGGCCCGTGAGACCATTGGCCTGACCCAGTTCAAGGCCGGCAATCTCGATGCTGCGGTGGTGACGCTCAACGAGATCCTCAATGATCCGCTGACCAACCAGGAGATGGCTGGCCGCATTCAGGTTTATGTCGCCCAGCTTGTCGCCATGGGTGCCAAGGACCCTGCGGCGGAAGCCGCTGCTGCTGCCATCGACGCTGCGGTCTCCGGCACTGCCCCAGCCGCAGATGCCGCAACGCCGACCGCGCCGGCCACCGACGCCTCGGTGGGCGATGCCCCGGCCATGGACGTGACCGAACCGGCTGCCGCTGCTGAGACGCCTGCCGCTCCGGCTGCCGACGCCGAGGCTCCGGCTGCGACCGACGCGACCGCGCCTGCTGCGCCGACCGCTCCCGCGGCTCCGGCCACCACGACCGAAGGCGCCGCGGCGGGCAACTGAGCCCGCCTCGCGCATAAATAGGGACTGCCGATGAGTGTCACCGTAGCCATTGTCGGCCGTCCCAATGTCGGGAAATCGACGCTCTTCAATCGCCTCGTGGGCAAGCGTATCGCGCTGGTCGACGACACGCCCGGCGTTACCCGCGATCGCCGCGAGGCCGAGGGCCGCATCGCCGACCTGAAATTCCGCGTGCTGGACACCGCCGGCTACGAGGACGTGACTGACGGTTCGCTCGAAGACCGCATGCGGCAGCAGACCGAAGCGGCGATTAAAGAAGCCGATGTCATCCTCTTCATGTACGACGCCCGCGCCGGCGTCGTGCCGCTGGATCAACGGTTCGCCCAGGTGCTGCGCAAAGCCAGCAAGGACGTCTACCTGCTCGCCAACAAGGCCGAGGGACGCGAAGCGCAGGCCGGTATCACCGAGGGGTTCAAGCTCGGCTTCGGCGAACCGATCGCGCTTTCGGCCGAACATGGTCTCGGCCTCTCCGAACTCCACTCCATCGTCTCGCAGGCCATCGATCGCGCCGCTGAGCAGGGTAAGGGCGAGATTCTCGAGGCCGACCTGCCGCAGGTCGATATCGACGTGCCTGAGGATGACGGCTCGACCGAAGAAGGCCCGGCATTGCGCTGGGACCCGAAGCGCCACCTCAACGTCGCCATCATCGGTCGGCCAAACGCCGGCAAGTCTACCCTGGTCAATCGCATGGTGGGCGAAGAGCGGGTGCTGACCGGCCCAGAGGCCGGCATCACTCGCGATTCCATCCTCGTCCCGTGGGAATGGGAAGGCCGCAAGATCAACCTCGTCGACACCGCCGGCATCCGCAAGAAGGCGCGGGTTACCGGCAAACTCGAGCACCTGGCCGTCGGTGACTCGCTACGCTCGATCCAGTACGCCGAAATCGTTGTCCTGTTGCTCGACGCGACTATCCCCTTCGAGAAGCAGGACCTGGCGCTGGCGGATCTTGTCGAACGTGAGGGCAGGGGCCTCGTCATAGCGGTCAACAAGTGGGATCTTGTCGAAGACAAGAACAGGGCGCTGGCCGACCTACGCGAGGCTTGTGAACGGCTGCTGCCGCAGCTGCGTGGTCTGCAACTGGTGACGATTTCCGGCCTCCAGGGGCGGAACATCGACCGGCTGATGAAATCCATCTTCATTGCCGAGCAGAAGTGGAACACGCACGTTTCGACCGCCCGCCTCAACCGCTGGCTGGCGACGATGACCGAAAGCCATCCGCCCCCGGCCGTTTCGGGCAGGCGCCTCAAGCTGCGCTATATGACCCAGGCCAAGATTCGTCCGCCGAGCTTTATTGTTTTCGCCTCGCGCCCGGATGCCGTGCCAGCCGCTTACACGCGTTACCTCGTGAATGGTCTGCGCGACACATTCGATATGCCAGGAACTCCGATCCGGATGTGGTTGCGTGGCGGCAAGAACCCCTTCGCCGATAAGGACTAGTGCGAGCGAAGCGGAACTTTCGGTAGCGGGAGCGATTGGCTATATGTTCGGCTCCCATAACAGCCTACGGTCGCTTCCGTGTTAGTCGAAATCCTCATCGTCATCATTCTGACCCTGATAAATGGCCTGCTGGCCATGTCCGAATTGTCGGTGGTGTCGTCCCGCCCGGCTCGCTTGAAAGTTCTTCAAGCTGAGGGCAACAAGGGCGCGACGGTGGCGCTGAAACTGCAGGAAGATCCAGGCAAGTTCCTCTCCTCGGTGCAGATCGGCATCACGCTTGTTGGCGTGCTCTCGGGCGCCTTTTCTGGCGCCACGCTGGGCGACCGGCTCGGCGAAGGGCTGGTTGCGGCAGGCATTGATCCCGGAATCGCCATGCCGCTCGGCGTCGGTGTTGTCGTCGTGATCATCACTTATCTTTCCCTGATCGTTGGCGAACTGGTGCCCAAGCAGATCGCTTTGCGCGACCCCGAGCGCATTGCGTCGCGTGTTGCTCCCTTGATGGCGTTCATCGCATCGGTGGGTGCACCCATCGTCTGGCTTCTCGATGTCTCTGGCACGTTGGTGCTGACCCTACTCGGTCAGCGCGGCGAGACCGGTGAACGGGTCACGGACGAAGAGGTCAAGACCATCATCGCCGAGGCCGAGAGCGCAGGCGTGCTTGAGAGCGAAGAACGGCACATGATCACCGGCGTGATGCGCTTCGCCGACCGTTCGGCCCGCGGCCTGATGACCCCGCGCCTCGACGTGGAGGTCATCGACCTCACGGAAACGCCTGAAGAAATTGTCGAAAAACTGCGGACCACGCGGCATTCCGTGCTGCCGGTGCAGGACGGTGCCGCAGACCAGATCATCGGCGTGATCGTGCGCAAGGACCTCCTTGACCAGCTATTCAAGGGCGAGCCGATCGATGCACGCTCGCTGGTCAAGCAGGCGCCGGTGGTGATGGATCGCTCCGAGGCTATCGACGTGCTCAAGGCCATCCGTGGCTCGCTGGTGCACATGGCGCTGGTGTTTGACGAGTATGGGCATTTCGAGGGCATCGTGACGCCCGGCGACGTGCTCGAGGCGATCACCGGCGCGTTTCAGGAAGAAGAGGGCGACGAGCCGGCCTTCGTCACTCGTGAGGACGGCAGCTTCCTCGTTTCGGGCTGGATGCAGGCCGACGAGTTCCAGGACAAGATCGGCGTGCCGATCCCAAAGGACGCCAAGTTCGAGACGGTCGCCGGCTATGTGCTGGCCGAGCTCAACCACCTGCCGACGATTGGGGAGAAGTTCGAACGCGGGCCGTGGAAGTTCGAAGTCATCGACCTCGATGGCCGCCGCATCGACAAAGTGCTGGTCAGCCGGACTTAGGCCGGCTTGAACTCACCGCTCTCGAAATCGTAGACGGCACGGTTCTGCGTGAAGCCAGGCTCGATCATGTCGATCAGCTTGCCCACGATCTCCCTGGGCATAGTGAGCGTCGTTGCGTCCTCGCCCGGATAGGCCTTGGCCCGCATCGCGGTGCGGACGGCGCCCGGGTAGAACAGGTTGACGCGCAGATTGGTGGTCGCGACCTCTGCGGCGTAGCTCTTGACCATAGCTTCAAGCGCCGCCTTGCTGGCCGCGTAGGGGCCCCAGAATGCCCGGGCGGAGCGGGCGGATGAGGACGAGACGAACACCGCACGGCCGTCTTCGGCCTGCCGCAGCAGCACATCGAGCGAGCGGATCAGCCGGTAGTTGGCTGTGACGTTCACCGCCATCGACTGCTCGAACTCCTTGAGTTCGACATGCGGCACGGGTGAGAGCGTCGCCAGCATGCCAGCATTCGCAACGAGGCCGTCCAGCTTCTTCCAGCGTTCGAAGATCGCGGCGCCGAGCCGGTCGATGCCCTCGCCATCGCGTATGTCGAGGGGGACCAGCGTGGTGGAGCCACCGGCCTCCTGGATTTCATCGTCGAGTTCTTCGAGACCGCCAACCGTCCGGGCCACGGCGATGACGTGGGCGCCACGCCGAGCCGCCTCCTTCGCCGCCTGATAGCCGATACCGCGCGACGCGCCGGTCACGAGGACGACTTTGCCGGAGAGGGAGTTTTCGAGGGTCATGAGGCGTGTCCGTTGCAGGTTGCGTGCCTTCTAGCCGGGCAGACGGGGAGGGGGAAGCCCAAACCGTGCGGCCGATGGTCCGCTAGCTGACGGTGCCGAGCGTGCCGGCAACCCGATGCAGTAACGCGATCAGCTGGTCGCGCTCCGAGGGGCTCAACTGTTCGGCCGCCTTGGCATTGACGGCGGTAGAGGCTGCATGTACCGCCGCCAGCTTGCTACGCCCTTCTTCGGTGAGCGAGATCAACGCGCTGCGGCCATCGTCCGGATTGGCGCGGCGCTCGATGAGGCCGTCGCGTTCCATGCGGGTTAGGGTCGCTGCCATGGTCGGTTGCTCGACCTGCGCTGAGTTGGCGAGGTCGCGCTGCGTCAGCGCCTCGCCAGCGGCCAAGGCGAAGAACACGGGCATGTAGCCGACCGAAATGCCGTGTGGCGCCAGATGTCCATCGATTTCGCGCACCAGGAGCCGGCCAACCAGATTGGTCATGTAGCCCAGCGAGTTCAGCCGATCGAAGACAAGTTGCATAGCTTGCTATCCATATACATAGTATGCTATCTACATCGCGCATGGTCACGATGCAAGGAGCCGGTCATGGGCCTCAAGAGTACTGCCACACGCTATGGGTCTGTTGCCATCGCCATTCACTGGGTGAGCGCCCTCGCCATCGTCGCGCTCCTGATTTCTGGCACTGTCATGG
>JAEZKB010000037.1 GCA_023415605.1 Pseudomonadota bacterium | reverse complement strand
ATTCCTCAGCCCGCCCCATTCGTGGCGGGCTCTTGTTGCTGGATAGACCTCATGCTCGAAAAGACCTACGAACCCGCCGCCGTGGAAGGCCGGATCTACCAGAGCTGGCAGGACGCCGAGGCGTTCGCCGCTGGGGCCGGTGCAAAGCCGGGTGCCGAGACCTTTTCGATCGTCATCCCGCCGCCCAATGTGACGGGTTCGCTGCATATCGGTCACGCACTCAACAACACCATCCAGGACATCCTGATCCGCTTCGAGCGCATGCGCGGCAAGGACGTGCTGTGGCAGCCAGGCACGGATCACGCCGGCATCGCCACGCAGATGATCGTCGAGCGCCAGCTCAACGAGAAGCAGCAGCCGGGTCGCCGCGAACTTGGCCGCGAGGAATTCCTGCGCCGCGTCTGGGAGTGGAAGGCCGAAAGCGGCGGTACCATCATGAACCAGTTGAAGCGTCTCGGCGCTTCGGCCGACTTTTCGCGCGAACGCTTCACCATGGACGAGGGCCTCTCCGAGGCCGTGCTTAAGGTGTTCGTCGAGCTCTATAAGAAAGGCCTGATCTACCGCGCCAAGCGGCTGGTGAACTGGCACCCCGGCCTCGAAACCGCGATCTCGGACCTCGAGGTCGAGAATATCGAGACCAACGGCAAGATGTGGCACCTCAAATATCCGGTCGATGGATCCGATGAGAGCATCGTCGTGGCCACCACCCGCCCGGAAACCATGCTCGGCGACGCGGCGGTGGCCGTGCACCCCGAGGACGAGCGCTTCAAGCATCTCATCGGCAAGTATGTGGTGCTGCCGCTGGTGGGCCGCCGCATCCCGATCGTCGGTGACGACTACGCCGACCCTGAACTGGGCTCGGGCGCGGTGAAGATCACCCCGGCGCACGACTTCAACGACTTCGAAGTCGGCGTTCGCCACAACCTCAAGCCGATCAACATCTTCACCACCAACGGCAAGATCAACGGTTACGCGCCCAAGGAATACCGTGGGCTCGACCGGTTCGAGGCGCGTGACCGGATCGTCACCGATCTCGACGCCCTGGGCGTGCTCGTCTGGGTCGAAGAAAAGAAAATCATGGTGCCCTATGACGAGAAGAGCAAACAGATCGTCATCGAGCCCTACCTGACCGACCAGTGGTTCGTGAAGGCTGACATTCTCGCCGAGCCGGCGCTGGCTTCGGTGCGCGAAGGCCGTACCAAGTTCGTGCCCAAGCAGTACGAGAACACCTATTACGCGTGGATGGAGAACATCAAACCCTGGTGTATTTCGCGCCAACTGTGGTGGGGCCACCAGATCCCGGCATGGTACGGCCCGCGCGTGGCCGGTGATCCCGACTTCGGCAAGGCCGATGCCGGGCCGAAATGCTTTGTGGGGACTGGCGAGGCGGATATCCGCGAGCAGGCCAAGGCCTATTACGGCAAGGTCGTCGAGTTCCACAATTCGGGCGTCACCTCGCCCGCCTACCAGAAACTCTACCAGGACTTCGAGGCCACCCAGCGCGACCGCCAGGACGCCGCCAAATGGGCCCAGATCAAAGCCTCCGACCCGTTCGCCGAACTCAAGGACAGCAAGGTCCCGCTGCATCGCGACGAGGACGTGCTCGACACCTGGTTCTCGTCGGCGCTGTGGCCGTTCTCGACCATGGGCTGGCCCAAGGATACGCCCGAACTCAAGAAGTACTACCCGACGGACGTGCTGGTCACCGGTTTCGACATCATCTTCTTCTGGGTCGCCCGCATGATGATGATGGGCCTCGAATTCACCGGCACCGAGCCCTTCCACACCGTCTACATGCATGCCCTCGTGCGCGACGAGCACGGGCAAAAGATGAGCAAGACCAAGGGCAACGTCATCGACCCGCTGGTGCTTATCGACACCTATGGCGCTGACGCCACCCGCTTCACGCTGGCCGCCATGGCGGCGCAGGGCCGCGACATGCGGCTCGCCATTTCGCGCGTCGAGGGCTACCGCAACTTCGTGACCAAGCTCTGGAACGCCGCCCGCTTCATGGAAATGAACGAGTGCCGCCGTGTCGAAGGGTTTGATCCGGCGCAGAGCAAGCTCGCAGTCAACCGCTGGATCGTCGGCGCAACCACGCGTGCCGCCGCGACGGTGACCCGGCATATCGAGGACTACAAGTTCAACGAAGCCGCGAACGCCGCCTATGACTTCGTCTGGGGCACCTTCTGCGACTGGTATCTCGAACTGGCCAAGCCGGTGCTGCAGGGCGAAGATGCCGCCGCCAAGGCGGAGACGCAGGCGACTGCCGCCTATGTGCTCGACCAGATCCTGGCGCTGCTGCATCCCTTCATGCCGTTCGTCACCGAAGAACTTTGGGCGGAAACCGGCAAGTCGGGCCCGGCGCGCGAGCGCCTGCTGATCCTCTCGGACTGGCCGACCGGCGGCTTCGAGGATCCGGAGGCCGACGCCGAACTCAACTGGCTGATCGAGGTGGTGTCGGCCATCCGCTCGGTCCGCACCGAAATGAACGTGCCGGCCGGCGCCAAGATTCCGTTGCTGATCATCGGAGCAGGTGCCGATACCGGCACCCGCGTCGAGAGCCAGTTGCAGACGCTGATGCGTCTCGCCCGCCTCGAGAGCGTCGATTACGGCTCGGATGCGCCCAAAGGCTCGGCCCAGATCATCGTCGGCGAAGCCACGCTGGCGCTGCCCCTCGCCGGCGTCATCGACATCTCGGTCGAGCAGGGCCGCCTCGCCAAGGATATCGCCAAGGAAGACAGTGAGATCGAAAAGATCGATCGCAAGCTCAGCAACGAGCAGTTCGTCGCCAAGGCCCCGCCGGAGGTGATCGAAGAGCAGCGCGAACGCCGCCAGGCGGCGGTGGAGCGCCGCGAACGCCTCGCCGCGGCCCTGGCCCGGCTGAGCTGACGCAATGGTCTCGGCACCGGCGAGCAACGCCCGTCCTCCGGTCAAGGACTGGATGACGGTCGTTGTCTTCGACGGCCGGGGCGGCGTGCGTAAACTCGAAGAGACCGAAGAGGCGGAATACACCGTGCCAGCGCGTGGCTATGCGCTGGTCGCCGGCAATCTCCGCGCCCCGGAATTCAAGGTCTGGCTCAAGAAGGAGGTCGGCGATTTCAATGCCGAACTCCTCACCGTGCCCAACACCCGCACGCGATGCACCGTGCTCGACGACCGCGCCATGGTGGTGCTGCGCGTCGCCCGCCCCGGGGCAGAGCCTGAGGATGTCGGACGGCAGCTTCTGAGCCTCCTCATCGAAAAGGGACGTGTCATCGTTGCGTCCGAGCTCAACATCGTCGACTTGTTGGGCCTCAGCCAGTGGCAGCAAACGCATCACGCGCCAGTGTCGCCAGCCGACCTCGTCGCGCGTCTGGCGTTGCGCGCTGCGGATCGGATGGAGCCGTTGGTCGAGCGCATGGGCGACAACCTCGACGATGTCGAGGAAACGCTAATGATCGGCAAGCGTCAGAATATCGGCATCAAGCTCGCGCGGCTGCGCCGCACGCTGATCCAGCTTCGCCGCCTGGTCTGGCCGCAGCGCGACGTCCTGAACACCCTCGAAATCGAAGAACTGAGCTTCCTCACCGCCCGTGACCGCACCCGTCTGCGCGAGGCCTCCGCCCGGACGGCCCGGCTCGGGGACGAACTGCAGAGCCTCTCTGAACGCGCCGTGCTGGTACACGAACAGATCCTGGACACCCGTGCCGAGCAAATGAACCAGACCATGCTGGTTCTCGCGGCGGTGACGGCGGTCTTCATGCCGTTGACGGTGATCAGCGGTATCCTCGGCATGAACGTATCCGGCATTCCCTTCCACGACAGCCCATGGGCCTTCTGGGTGGTCACCGGCGGGCTGGCAGCCCTGGCGCTCGCTATTGTTCTCTGGATGAAGCGCAGGAAGTGGCTCTAGGCGCCTAGGCCATGAAGGCTCGTGTCGTTTTTGCCACACCCCCAATTGAATCCCTGCCGCCCCCTTGGCGACTAACCATTAGGTGAGGAACCTCGCCACAATCTCACCTGAAAAGGGGGAGAGGACAGGGGCATGGGCGGTCGGATTTTCAGGGAGGGTGGCGAAAGCTTCTCCTGCCGGGCCATCACTGTGCTCTCCGCCCTTAAGCCTTGTTTGGTCATCCCGACCAAGCGGACGCGGTGATGCGTTCGGGTCGGTAAGCCGAGCGAGCGGAACGGGAAGATGGATAGCAACTACGTCGACAAGTCGCGACTGCCGAGTCGCCATGTGACCGAGGGCCCGGAACGGGCGCCGCATCGCTCCTATCTCTATGCGATGGGTCTGACGGACGTGCAGATTCACCAGCCGCTGGTCGGTGTGGCGACGGCCTGGAACGAGGCCGCGCCCTGCAACATCTCGCTGATGCGCCAGGCCCAGGCGGTTAAGAAGGGCGTAGCCGCCAACCGCGGCACGCCGCGCGAATTTGCCACCATTACCGTGACCGACGGCATCGCCATGGGCCATGCCGGCATGAAGTCGTCGCTGGCGTCCCGTGATGTCATCGCCGACTCGGTCGAACTCACGATGCGCGGCCATTCCTATGATGCGCTTGTCGCCATGGCCGGCTGCGACAAATCTCTTCCCGGCATGATGATGGCGATGATCCGCCTCAACGTGCCGTCGATCTTCATTTATGGCGGCTCCATCCTGCCGGGCCGCTTCCGTGGCCGCGACGTTGTGGTGCAGGACCTGTTCGAGGCCGTCGGTCACCATTCCGTCGGCAAGATGGACGATGAGACGCTCGACGAACTCGAGCGGGTCGCCTGTCCGTCGGCAGGTTCATGCGGCGGCCAGTACACGGCCAACACCATGGCCATGGTTGCTGAAGCAATCGGCCTGGCGCTGCCGTATAGCTGCGGCGCCCCGGCGCCCTACGAAATCCGCGATGCCTTCTGCGCCAAAGCAGGCGAGCAGGTGATGGAACTACTGAAGGTGCAACTCCGCCCGCGTGACATCGTCACCCGAGAGGCGTTCGAGAATGCCGCCATGACCGTGGCCGCTACTGGCGGCTCGACCAATGCAGCGCTGCATCTGCCCGCCATGGCGCACGAGGCCGGGATCGAGTTCGACCTCTTCGACGTCGGCGAGATCTTCAAGAAGACGCCCTATATCGGCGATCTCAAGCCGGGCGGTAAGTATGTTGCCAAGGACCTGTTCGAAGCCGGTGGTATCCCGCTGGTGATGAAGGCGCTGCTCGATGGCGGCTATCTCCATGGCGACTGCATGACGGTTACCGGCAAGACGGTGGCCGAGAACCTGTCGCAGGTGAAGTGGAACGAGAACCAGGACGTTGTTCGCACCACCTCCAACCCGATTTCGCCGACGGGCGGCGTCGTCTCGCTCCGCGGCAACCTCGCGCCGGACGGAGCCATCGTGAAGGTGGCAGGCCTCAAGAACCAGCGCTTCGTCGGCCCGGCACGGGTCTTCGACAATGAAGAAGCGTGCTTCGAATGCGTCGAAAAGCGCGCATACAACGAAGGCGACGTGCTCGTCATCCGCTATGAGGGTCCTAAAGGCGGCCCCGGCATGCGCGAGATGCTCTCGACCACCGCCGCGCTCTACGGCCAGGGCATGGGCGACAAGGTCGCACTGATCACCGATGGCCGCTTTTCCGGCGCTACCCGCGGCTTCTGCGTCGGCCATGTCGGGCCTGAGGCGGCGGTCGGCGGACCCATTGCCCATGTCGAGGACGGGGACATCATTACGCTCGACGCCGTCACCGGCGAAATTTCGGTGAATGTCAGCGACGAAGAATTGGCCAAGCGCAAGACGCGCTGGGCGCCGCGCGAAACCGAGTATGGCTCGGGCGCAATTTGGAAGTATGCCCAGCTCGTGGGGCCGGCGCGCTACGGCGCGCTGACCAATCCCGGGGCCAAGGGCGAGAAGGAGCAGTATGCGGATATTTAGGGCCAATTCCCTGATCTCCGCTGCGGCGGGGCTGGCGATCGCTTGTGCGATCGTCACCACGTCCGTGGCGCAGGATGCCCTGGTGCCGGTGACGAGCGCACCCGCGGAGACAGCGCTCGATGCGGCGCTGGGCATGGCCAACATGCTCGATGGCGCCGGTATTTCCGGTTCTGACCTGATGTCGGTGCTGGAGGAAGCCGCGGCCGAGGGCCAACCGGCGGCGCTCTGGCAGCTCGGACTGATGTATGAGAACGGCGAGGGCGTGCAGCAGGACAAGGTCCGTGCCTTCGGCTACTTCAACAAGATTGCCGTTGAACACGCCGACGCGGCCCCCAAGGGTCTCGATGCCGAGATCGTGGCGCAGAGTTTCGTCAAGGTCGGCGAATACTATCGCGACGGCCTGCCGGAAGCCGGGCTCAAGCCTGATCAGACCGAGTACGAGCGGCGGGTGCAGCATGCTGCAACCTACTTCGGCAATGCCGACGCCCAGTACATGCTGGGCGAGATGTACACCGACGACAAGGCGCTTGGAGATATCCCTAAGCTCAGCTACCGCTGGCTGACGCTCGCGGCCCGCAAGGGCCAGGCGCAGGCGCAGGCGCGGCTCGGCACGATGGTGTTCAACGGCGACGGCGTGCAGGCCAACCCGGAAGAGGGGCTGATGTGGCTCACCGTCGCCAGCCGCCGCGTCGCCGGCACCACGGACGAAGGCTGGGTGAACGAGCTGCTGCAGAACGCCATGTCCGTCGCCACGCCCGAGCAGCGAAAGAAGGGCATGGAACTGGCCGACACGCTCGGCCCGCGCTTCGGCGGCCTCTAGGCCATTGCGGTGAGCTTCGCCGAAAGCTGGCTCGGACAACTCCGGGCCGTCATCGGTAACCACATCGTGCTGATGCCGGGCACGCGCATCGTCATCGAGCGCGTCGATGGCCGCATTCTCCTCGACCACCGCGCCGACTTCCGCATCTGGGCGCTGATCGGCGGCGCCGCCGAGGTCGGGGAATCGCTGGAACAAACCATCCGCCGCGAGGTGACCGAGGAGACCGACATGGTGCTCGGCGCCATCACCCCGTTCGGCGTCGCCAGCGACCCCAGGTGGGAGACCACCACCTTTCCCAATGGCGACGTGACGCAGAACTTCTCGCTGATGTTCAGCTGCGCCGACTATTCGGGCGAGCCGCGCCCCATGGATGGGGAATCGATCGGTTACCAATGGTCCGACCCGCTCGACCTGCCGGAGATGGTGCCAAATCACCGCCGCAGCGTCGAAGCCTGGCTGCGGTGGAAGCAGACCGGCGAATTTCAGCTGATCTAGCTAGAACGCGAATATACCCTCGACCGGGACGTGGTCGCTGGGCTTGTCGCGGCCGCGGACTTCCCGGTGGATGACGACGTCCTCAAGGCGGTCGGCGGCCTGCGGCGAGAGCAGCAGATGGTCGATGCGGATGCCGTCGTCGCGGTCCCAGCCGAAGGTCTTGAAGTCCCAAAAGGTGAAGCGCTGCTCGTCAGTGACGGCTCGCAGGGCGTCGGTCAGCCCCAAATTGATCAGCGTGCGCCAGCGCTGTGCGCTTTCCGGGCGAAAGAGGGCATCCCCCACCCACTGCGCCGGGTTCTTGGCGTCGATGGCAGCCGGAATGATGTTGAAATCGCCCAGGAGGATAAACGGTTCTTCGTAGGCCAGGCGGCTTTCCACATGCTTGATCAACCGGTCCATCCAGCCAAGCTTATAGGGATATTTCTCCGTGCCGACCGGATTGCCATTAGGCAGATAGATGCAGCAAACGCGGATGGCCGCTCCCTCGACTGAGAACACGCCCTCGATGAGGCGCGCCTGCTCATCGGTATCGTCGCCGGGCAGGCCGCGCAGCACCTCGTCGAACTTGTTTTTCGAGAGGATGGCGACGCCGTTCCAGCTCTTCTGACCGTTGGTCTCGACATTGTAGCCGAGAGCCTCGATCTCCAGGCGCGGGAAACCCTCGTCGACCGACTTGAGCTCCTGCAGGCAGACGATGTCCGGGCTTTCCTCTTCCAGCCACTTGAGGAGTTGCTCGAAGCGGGCTTTGACACCGTTGATGTTCCAGGTGGCGATGCGCATCGGCGACTCCTCAGGGATTGTGGGCGACCCTAGCTTTTGACCAGCGCAGCGTAAACCGCGTCGCGGATCTCCTCGCGGAACGGCCCGTTGCAGCCATCAGGCGCGGTGTTGGTGCAAACCAGCACGGTGATGCGGTTGATCGGATCGATGATCCAGTTGTGGCCCCAGGCGCCGCCCCAGTCGAGCGTGCCAGCGGGGCAGGGACTCCGAGCGGCGTTCGGGTCGTCGATGATGGCGCCGATCAGGGTAAAGCGCTTGCCGGCGTCACTCTCGCGGCGCGGCAGGCTGCCGATCTGGTTCGTGAGCGCTTCAGCGACCGTTTCGGGCTTGAGGAAACTCCCGCCATTGTAGACTTCGAGCATTTTCATGACGTCGTCGGCGGTACCGCAGGAGCCGCCGCCGCCCGACTGCGGAGCATCGGCATTGAAGATCCGGTCGACCTCCCACATCGTGCCCTGCCGGTTCTCCATGGTGATGCGAGCGGGGGGTACGATGGATGGTACCGGGAGTTCGCCGTTCCAGTAGTTGGCGGTGACGCGGGACGGGTCGGTCGGGGTAAAGCCCCAGTCGACCATGCCGAGCGGGCCCGCGACGTATTTTTTCACCGCCGCTTCGAGGCTCGAGCCATTGATGGCGGCGACTACGCCACCGAGCACGTCGATGCTGGTGCCGTAAGCCCAGCCGGTACCCGGTGCAAACAGCAATGGCGCCTTGGCCAGTCGGCGGAGGTTTTCTTCGAGTGTGATCATGGGGCCGGACATACCGGGCGCCACATCCTTTGGCGTCGTGTCATAGGAAAGACCGGACGTATGCGCGAAGAGCTGGCGAAGCGTAATTGGCCGCACGACCCCATCCGGGCTCGGCGGGGTGAAGTAGGGTAGGTACTTGGTCACCGGATCATCGAGCCGGAGCAGGCCCTCTTCCATCATGCGCAACGCGGCGGTTGCGACAATGGGCTTGGTGACCGAAGCGAGGCGCCAGATGGCATTGCGTTCGACGGGACGGTTCGCTTCGCGGTCGGCTAGGCCGGCACTGCGGGCATAGACCTCCTTGCCGTTCTGCTGAACGATCACGGTGCAACCGACAATACGGTTCACCAGCGCGACATCGATTGCCGCGTCAACGTTGTCATTAAATGTCATGAAGATGCCTCCCTTATATCGGGAGGCTAGGCTGAGATACGTTGAACTTCAACAGCTTGAATTCAGTTTGCGACGGCGAAACTGGTGCCGCACCCGCAGCCGGCAACGGCGTTCGGATTGCGGATCTCGAAGGACTGGCCGATCAGATCGTCAACATAGTCGATTTCCGAGCCGCCCATGAATTCGAGGCTGAGGGAATCGATCAACACCGTCGCGTCGCCTTTGGTGAGGACGAGGTCGTCGGGGGCCGGCGAATCCTTGCCGAGCTTGTATTCGTACTGAAAGCCGGAGCAGCCGCCGCCCGAAACCTGGATGCGCAGCACCGTGCCTTCACCTTGTTTGGCAAGGATTTTTCCGATCCGGCGAGCGGCGCGGTCTGTCAAAACGACATCTTTTGGTGCTAGAGCAGCTTCGGTCATCGGGTACCTTCTGGCGCGGATGCGCTTGAAACAAATCTAGTATCGTCGATTGACGATGAAAAGGGCTTTGGCGCGGAAAATGGGCGAGCTGGCCTTCTACGCTTCCGATCCGGCGCTGAGCAACGGCCGCCTTTACGGCACCTCGGAAAGTCCGACTCGCTCGGAGTTTCAACGGGATAGGGACCGGATCATCCATTCGACCGCCTTCCGGCGGCTGCAGTACAAGACCCAGGTTTTCCTGCATCACGAGGGTCAGCATTTCCGCACGCGGCTGACACATACGCTCGAAGTGAGCCAGATGGCGCGGTCGATCGCGCGTTCCTTGCGCCTCAACGAGGACCTCGCGGAGGCCGTAGCGCTGGCCCATGACCTGGGTCACACACCGTTTGGCCATGCTGGTGAACGCGTTCTGAACGATAAAATGGCGCCATTCGGCGGCTTCGATCACAACCTGCAGGCGCTGCGCGTCGTGACCCGGCTGGAGAACCGCTACGCCGAGCATGACGGGCTCAACCTGACCTGGGAAACGCTCGAAGGGATTCTGAAGCACAATGGCCCTGTGCCGGCCGAAATTGACCTCAGCGACATCCCGATCCCCGGCTTCATGCCGCTGGAAACCTATGCCGGACTCGAGGCACAGGTAGCGGCGATTGCCGATGACATCGCGTACAACGCCCACGATATCGACGACGCGCTGCGGGCGGGGCTGATCACGCTGGGAGATTTGGCAGTCGTGCCGCTGGTCGGGCCACTGGTGCGACAGGTCGAAGCGCGCTGGCCGGATATCGAGCCCAATCGCAAGGCGCACGAGGTACAGCGGCGGCTGATCACCGCGGCCATCGAAGACGTGATCGCCACGAGTATGGATGCGATCGAATATGCTTCGCCCAAGAACGTCTGGGATGTGCGCCATGCCGGCCAGACCCTGATCCTCTTTTCCGAGGAGTTCGGGGAAGCCGTACGCGGTCTCAAGGCCTACCTCTTTGAAAAGGTCTATCGCTCCGAGCAGGTGATGGGCCCGGTGCGGCAGAGCGAAAGGGTCGTCGGCGAACTGTTCGACGCCTATATGAGCGGAGCTGAGATGCCGGGCCGCTGGGCCAAGGCGTACCGACGCGGCGACAGCGATGTCGGCCGGGCTCGCGTCGTCTGCGACTTCGTCGCCGGCATGACCGATCCTTATGCCGAAGAGCAGCACGCGGCGTTGTTTGACGCAAAAGCCCGCATAGGCTAGGGCCTCTCCGCCCTTCGTGGTTGTTGAAAGAACAAGATCAATGGACGTTTTCGCCATCTTCGCGGACCGCGTGTCGGCCGCCCTCAAGTCGCTCTATCCAGATGTGACCGAGGAGGCGCTGGCGCGCCTGGTGGTGGAACCGCCGCGAGACCCCGCTCACGGCGATCTCTCCAGTAATGCCGCTATGGTCGTCGCCAAGCCGCTGGGCAAGAACCCGCGCGAGATCGCCACGGCACTCGCCGGAGCGTTCAAGGACGACAAGGATGTAGCCTCGGTCGAGGTCGCCGGCCCGGGCTTTCTCAACTTCCGGCTGGCGAACCCGATCTGGTTCGATGTGCTGCGCTCGATCGCGGTGCAGGGGGGCGATTTTGGCAAGTCCGACATCGGCAAGGGCGAGCGGGTCAATGTCGAGTATGTCTCGGCTAATCCGACTGGCCCGATGCATGTGGGCCACACGCGCGGAGCCGTGTTCGGCGACACGCTGGCCTCGCTCATGGCCTATTCGGGCTACGATGTGAGCCGGGAGTATTACATCAACGACGCCGGTAGCCAGATCGACACGCTGGCCCGCTCGACGCTGCTGCGCTATCGCGAGGCCCTCGGCGAGACCATCGAGATCCTGCCCGGCCTCTATCCGGGCGACTATCTGATCCAGGTAGGCCAGGCGCTCAAGGCCGAGTTCGGCGACAGCCTGCTGCACAAGCCGGAGGGCGAGGTGCTGCCGCTGGTCAAGGAGCGGGTTCTGGCGGCGATGATGGAGCTCATCAAGGCCGATCTCGCCAAGCTCAACATCCACCACGACGTGTTCTTCTCCGAGCGCACGCTGCACGGACAGGGCAAGGAGATCGACACAACGCTCGAGTGGCTGCGCGAGCAGGGCATGGTCTACCAGGGCCGGCTCGAGCCACCCAAGGGCAAAACCCCTGAAGATTGGGAGGACCGCGAGCAGACACTGTTCCGCGCCACTGACTATGGCGACGATGTCGACCGGCCGCTGATCAAGTCGGACGGCAGCTACACCTATTTCGCTGCCGACATCGCTTATCACCGCGACAAGTATCTGCGTGGCTTCAAGCACATGATCAATGTGCTGGGCGCCGACCATTCTGGCTATGTCAGCCGGCTCAAGGCAGCGGTGAAGGCCGTTTCCCACGGCGAAGCCGACATGGACGTGAAGATCTGCCAGCTGGTGCGGCTGATGAAGAACGGCGAACCGTTCAAGATGAGCAAGCGCTCAGGCGATCTGGTGACGCTGGCCGACGTGGTCGAGGAGGTCGGTGCCGACGCCGTACGCTTCATGCTGACCTATCGGCGCAACGACGCGGCGATGGATTTCGACTTCGCGCAGGTGAAAGAACAGACCCGCGACAACCCAGTGTTCTACGTGCAGTACG
The DNA here is from genome assembly GCA_023415605.1 of Pseudomonadota bacterium. Taxonomy (GTDB): domain Bacteria; phylum Pseudomonadota; class Alphaproteobacteria; order Rhizobiales; family Devosiaceae; genus Devosia_A. The sequence goes on along the minus strand of JAEZKB010000037.1, from coordinate 4,851 downwards.
CCCATGCCCGGTCGTGCTCCGTGTTCCGCAATGCCGAAAAGGACCTGCCGACGCTCGACACTTCCGAGTCGGCACTCAAGACGGCGGACGTCGAACTGCTCTCGTCGCCAGCTGATCTCGAACTGATCCGCGTGCTGGCGCAGTGGCCGCGGACAGTGACGCAGGCTGCCCTTGCGCACGAACCGCATCGCGTCGCATTCTACCTTTATGAAGTCGCCGGGGCTTTTCATGGCTTCTGGGCCAAGGGCAAGGAAGATGTTGGCTTACGCTTTGTTAACGCCGACAATCCAAAACTGACTTTAGCTCGACTCGCACTGGTAGGGGCGGTGCGTCAGGTGTTGGTCAATGGCCTGGGAATATTGGGAGTCTCCGCACCAGCCGAGCTTTCATAATTCGGGCGCATTGACATGATTTCTGGCCCGCTACGCTCGGCGGGGGTCGTGCGGGGACCAGTAACATAGAGGGCGCTGCACACCCGTGACAGCGAAGCCGCAGCAGATGTCAGAGAGCCAGGAAAAGTCCGACGACCTGATTGCCGAGCTTGCCAAGCTCATGGCCAGCAACGCGCAGGGCGGGGAACCCGAGGCCAAGCCTGCACTCAAGATGCAGCCGCTCAACGAAGCGACCGTCGCCGCCGCGACGCCGCTCCGTATCCCCGGTATGCCGAGCCCAGCACCGGCCGCGGCCCCAGCAGTTGCGGCGCCCGCGCCTGCAGCCGCTACCCCTGCGAACGAGGCCCCCAAGCCGGCTGCTGCCCCCACCATCCGCATTCCCGGCATGAGCCAGCCCGTGGCCGCTGCTGCCGAGCCCGCCATCGTGCCGCCCGCTCCGAGCGCCGCCCCCGCGTCGCGAGCCGAATCCAAACCGGCCTCAGGTGGTCAGTTCGATTTCGGTAGGCCGCCGGGTGTTGCCCCCGTGATCGCGCCTGAGCCGATGAACAACTGGCAGTCGCGCGATGTGCCCAAGCCGGCTCCACAGGCCGAGCCCAAGGCCGCGTCGCCCGAGCCCGTCCTAAGCGTGCCGCTCAAATCTGCTCCTGCGCCCACGCCTGCCGTCGAGCCGCGCCCGATGCCGTCTGCTGCCGTTGCGGAAGCCAAGCCGGCCCCGAGCTTCAAGCCGGTGCCGATGAACCGTATCGAGCCCAGCGTGGCCTCTGCGCCCCTGGCTGCTGCGCCCGCGCCAGTTGTTTCGGCTCCGTCCATGCCCTCCAATGCGCCGGCCGGTGACGGTTTCGACTTCGATTTTGGCTTCGGCAACGAACCGCCGTCCGGTTCCGCCGGTGACGATGACAAGCCCGTGCGCGACCCGATCGCCGACCTGATCGCGGCGGAACTCGATGCTGCCGAAGAGCACGACGAGATCGCCGAGCCCGCGCCGGCTCCGGCTTCGGTGCCCAAACCGGCGCCGATCCAGTCTGCTCCGTTGCAGGCTGCACCCGTGCAGCCCGTGCCGGTGCGCAGCTTTGCCAATCCAAATCCGGCACCGGTGCTGGTTGCGAAGCCAACCGGCAGCCGTCCAGCGCCGGCCCCCGCGCCGCGTCCGGCCGCCCAGGCCCAGCCGCAGCGCCTTGAATCTGACCGTTACGCCGTGGCGCCGGTCTTTGGGCTGCCGGGCAAATCCGGGACGACAGCCTCGCCGGCTCCTGCGCCGCGCGCTGAACCCGATCCTATGGACGAGATCGAGAGCCTGATCGGCGAAGCCGTGCGGGTGGAACTCTCGCCCCCCGAAAAGACACCGACCGTGACGCTGGCGCCGCCTCCGCCGCCAGCCGCCCCAGTGGTGCCGCCGCTCAACACGGCTTTTGCTCCGCGCCGGACGGAGCTCAAGGACCGCGAGCCGCCGATGCGTTCGGCCGAGGACGCGATCCTTGCTGCCGCCGCCGCTACCGGTGCGCGCGTCGACCATGTCGATCATCTCGATACGGAAGACCGGCGTCCGGTCAAGCGCATGAAGGTCAAGCCGCCCAAGTCGCGCGGCGTGTCCAGTGGTGCCCGTCAGTATATCGGCATGGCTGTCGCCGGCACGCTGCTGCTTGCCGCCGGCCTCGGACTCTATTGGGTGCTGGGCATGGGCCGCACCGATCCGTCAACCGCTCCGGTACTGACGGCGGAAGCCGGTTCGGCCAAGCAGCCGGCGCCCATCGTGGCTTCGGCGGAGACAGCCGCCCCAGCCGCGTCAGGCCTCTTCAACCAGATCGAAGGTCGGACCACCCCGGAGCCGACCGAAACGCTGGTCTCGCGTGACGAGACGGAAGGGGCGGCTCCCACCGAAGTGGCGCGCGTCGTCAGCCCGGAGGCTGCCGATACCGAAGGTGGCCTCGCCAACCGCAAGGTCCGTACCGTAACCGTGCGTCCCGATGGCACCATCGTTCCGGGCGACGAAGCCGTTGCCGGCAACGAAGTGCTGCCGGTGGAGCGTCCGACTGTGCCGCAACTGCCGGGTGGCGAAGCCCAACCGTCCGAACTGCTCGCTAGCGTCGAGACGCCGGAGGTTGAGCCTGACGCCATCGCTGCGGCCATTGCCGGCGAAACGCCCGTAACGGCGGAAGTCGACCCCAACGCCGTGACTGCGCTCGTCGCTAATGCGCCGGAGGCGTCGGCGGCCGCGAGCCAGCCGGCTACGATCGACCCGACACGGGTCGCCCCCGCACCGATGCCGCGCCCCTCCGACCGCTCGACTATGGTCGGTAGTGCCAATCGCGCCGTAGACCTGACCGCCGCTATCGAGGAAACGCCCGCGACGCCTGCCGCCGCTGCGCCGGCTCCGGCTGCGAGCTCGGGTGGCCAGTCCGGCCCTTATGTGCAGATCGCAGCGCAACGAAGCGAAGCCGAGGCTCAGGCTTCGCTCCGCAACGCCCAGTCGCGCTACGGTTCGCTCTGGGGCGGCGCTCAACCCTATATCCAGCGCGCAGACCTCGGTCAGAAGGGTATCTACTACCGCGTCCGCGTCCCGGCGTCGTCGCTGCAGGAAGCCTCGTCGATCTGCTCGTCGATCAAGGCGAACGGCGGCGACTGCATGGCTTCCGGCGGCTGATCTCGGTGAGGCCGGTCTGCGAACGGCCTCGTCCTGCGCTTCCGGCGGTCACGTTACCCAAGGACGTTCCGCTCCGGTTCTCGCGCGAGGCCATTGTCGACTCGGACTGACCGAAATACGCCAACCTTGACGCTCGGTGAGCGAGGGGCGAAGGTCCCGTCTCAGCAAGGGCCGCGGCAATGACGACACCGACAACCGACTGGTTCGAGCCGCCGGCAGAAACGCCCGCGGACGAGGTGCTCTATGTCGATGTGGCCGGCTACGAGGGCCCACTCGATCTGCTGCTCGAACTGGCGCGACGGCAGAAGGTCGATCTCTCCGGCATCTCGGTCCTGGCGCTCGCCGAGCAATATCTGCAGTTCATCGAGACGGTGCGCGAGAAGCGCATCGAGATCGCTGCCGATTATCTCGTGATGGCGGCCTGGCTGGCTTATCTCAAGAGCCGGCTCATGGTGCCGCAAGCGGCGAGTGACGACGAGCCGTCAGGCGAGATGATGGCGGCATTGCTGCAGTTCCGCCTCAAGCGCCTCGAAGCTATGCGCAACGCGGCCAACCAGCTGATGAACCGGCCGCGACTTGGCCTGCAGGTCTATGCCCGCGGTATGCCCGAGCCGATCACGGTGACGCGCCGCAACCTCTGGGACGCTGGCCTCTACGACTTGCTCAAGGCCTACGCGACCAACCGCGAGCGCGGCATTCCCCAGGACTATCAGCTGTTTGAACGCACGGTGTGGAGCCTGCAGGAAGCGCGGGACATCCTCAAGCGGCTGATCGGCGACAGCATAGACTGGGTGCCGCTCGACGCCTATCTCAACGACTATCTGACCTCGCCGGAACAGCGCGTTACCGCGATGGCGTCGAGCTTTGCCTCGAGCCTTGAACTGGTGCGGCAGGGGCACGTAGAACTGCGCCAGACCCTGGCATTTGGTCCGCTTTTCCTGCGGCGCCGAGCCGGGGAGGGCAAGGACCAGCCGGAATGACCGACGACGAGCGCGACGAGGCCGAGCACTACGAAATTGCCGAACGGAACCTGCGCATCGCCGAAGCGCTGCTGTTCGCGTCGTCCGAGCCGCTCAGCGTCAGCGATCTCGCCACCTATCTCTCCGAAGGGGCTGACGTACCAGCCGTACTTGAACAACTGGCGCAGCGTTATGAAGGCAGGGGGGTGACGCTGGTCCGCCGCGGCGACAAATGGGCCTTCCGCACGGCCGAGGATCTCGGCTTCCTGCTGCGGCGCGAGGAACAGGAGAGCAGGACTCTCTCCCGGGCGGCGCTTGAGACCCTCTCGATCATCGCCTACCACCAGCCGGCCACCCGCGCCGAGGTGGAGGAGGTGCGGGGCGTCGCGACCGGCAAGGGCACGCTTGACCTGTTGATGGAAGCGGGCTGGGTGCGCATGCGCGGCCGCCGCCGGACGCCGGGACGGCCGGTGACCTATGGCACCACGGAAGCCTTCCTCGATCATTTCGGACTCGAAAGCCTTGCCGACTTGCCGGGGCTAGAAGAGCTCAAGGGGGCGGGGCTGCTGTCGAGCCGGTTGCCCCCCTCGATGCAGGTGCCGCTGCCCTTCGACGGCCCGCTTCGCGACGATGAGGATCCGCTCGATCCCGACGACATTTCCGGCGAGGACGAAGCCGAGGAGTCGGCGTGAGGCGCGGCGCCCGGTGTGAGGGGTGCGACGATTCCCGCCTCTCAATCCGGAAACACGTCCTTGTGTTTGCCTAGGATTGAACCTATTTCTGGGCACTAGTGTAAGCGTTCGGCTTTCTGGGAGAATTCTGCCATGCACGCGCCAGGCATTTGGGGCATCATCATCGT
>JAEZKB010000328.1 GCA_023415605.1 Pseudomonadota bacterium | reverse complement strand
CCTGCGCGCCGAACGCTTCGGCGACGCCGGTGGAGATGCCGGGTCCGTACCCGACGATGACGATGGTCTTTGACATGCTTGCCTCTGAAACTCTCGATCCGCCCCGGCGATGGCGGAAGGAAGCGTGACGTCCGAGGCACGCCGGATTGCCCCTTGAGGCAACTGGTGTCGAGCTCGAGGCGCCACAAGAAGGCACCCCGGGGTAACTGCCCATCGACGGGCGAAGAAGAGGACTCTCAAAGACCCTCAGTAGCCCTCATGGTGAGCTTGTCGAACCACGAGGGCGTGCCGCCTAAAGCCTTGTGAACGGCTTCGCTTCCGGCACCACCTGCGCCAGCAGTTCCTCGATCTCCTGCGCCGTCACCGGATCAATCGCCGTGGTCGGGCTGCGCACAAACGCGGTCCGGATCACGCCCTGCCGCACCAGCAGCCGCTTGTGCAGTGCGTAGAAGATGTCGCCGCCCTGCGCGCCCAGCCGGTTGACCGCCATGATGGTGCGGTCGAAATGCGCGCGCGCCGTCTTCTCGTCGCCGGCCCGGAACGCATCCCACACCGCCACGAAGTCCGCCGGCTGGCTGCAAAACGGCATGGTGCCCAGCGCGCCGCGCCGCATCTCTTCGATGAAATAGCTTCCGCCCGCGCCGCCGAAAATGGTCAACCGGTCGCCCGCTGCCGCCGACATCGCCGCCACCTTCTGCGTCACCGGCAACGTCTCCACCTTGATGAAGCTGACGTTCCTGCACGCATCGGCAATCCGCAGCGCCAGGCCCGGCGGCACCGGCCCCTGCGGCACGTCCTGCAGGATGATCGGGATCCCCACCGCCTTGTCGATGGCCACATAGTACTCGAAGATCTCGTCGGCACTTGCCGGCATGAACGACGGCGGGATCACCATCAGCGCATCCGCCCCGGCCGTCTCGGCCATCCTCGAATAGTGCACCGCCAAATCCGTGCCCGCCGCGCCGGTGTTGATCACCACCGGCACGCGCTTGTTCACCGCCTTGATGACGCAGGCCGTGACCTGCGCGCGCTCGGCTTCGTTGAACTTGAACACCTCGCTCCCCAGCGCCACGCCGAGGCCATGCACGCCGGCCCGGATGTTGAACTCCACGAGATTGGCGAGGCTCTCTTCGTCGATGCGCCCGGCTTCGTCGAACGGGGTAATCAGGATCGGCACGACGCCGTGCAGCAGGGGAAGGGACATCAGGTCTCTCTCGTTGATTGGGCGCTGAGCGTCGCCGCGCTCAGCGGATAGTCGCCGCGATAGCCGAGCCGCCGGCTCACATGGGCGCAGGCTTCATTGAGCATGTCGGCCAGCGGCTGCACCTCCGGCCCCGGTGCCTTCACCGACGTGCCGGTGATGCTGATGGTGCCCGCCGGCCGGCCATTGGCGTCGAGGATCGGCACTGCCACGCAATAGACGCCCATCACCACCTCCTGGTCGTCGATCGCATAGCCACGCTGGCGGATACGGCTCAGTTCCGCGTCGAGCGCCTTGGGGTCGGTGATGGTGTGAGGCGTCAGCGCCGGCATCGGCTGCGCCAGGATTCGCTGCCGGTCGGGCTCGGACAGAAAGGCCAGCATCGCCTTGCCGGCGCCGCCGCAATATATCGGGCCGCGCGAACCGATCCGCAGGTCGAGCTGCATGCCCTCGCTGCCCCGCACCTTGTCGATGCAGATGGCATGGTCGCCCGAAAGCATGTTTATGTTGACCGTCTCCCGCGTCGCCTGGGCGATCCGCTCGGCAAATGGCCGGGCCAGCGCCGGCAGCGCGATGCGCTCGAGCTGGATGCCGGTGATCTGCAACAGCCGGTACGACAGCTCCCACTCACCACCCGGCGTGCGCTCGGCCACGCCCTCCTCTTCGAGGTCGAGCAGCAGCCGGTGCACGCTGCCGAGCGGCAGGTCGAGTTGCTGGGCCACCGCGCGCACCCCCAGCGGCCCCTTGCGGGCCAGCAGGTCCATCGCCTGGATGGCGCGGGTGATGGCGGACATCGCGCGGCCGCCCTGCTGCTACCAGTGGGTCTTCTTGGTCGTCGACAGCGGGTCGGTGAGATTGTCGTTGATGTAGTCCCACTCGATCTCGTAGCCCATGCCCGGCCCCTTGGGCAGGTGCACGTAGCCTTCGGCATCGATCTTGTCGCAGATGTTCTTGAGATAGGGGTGCGGCTTGTCGTAGTCGACGCCCGGGGCGAGCAGGCCCTTCTCGTAATACTCTGACGTATCCTCCGGCGTCGCGCCGCAGACCTGCAGGTTGCCCCAGCCGGCCATGTGCATTTCGCAGCGCAGCCCATAGGCCTCCGCGACGATCGCGGTCTTGCGCGCCCCGGTAATGCCGCCGCGCACCACGTCGATGCGGCTCATGTCGCCGGCCCCGCGCAAAATCCATTCGGCCCGGCTGAACACACCGCCGGCCACGATCTCGGGCGAAAGGATCGGGATCGTCAGCTCGCGGCAGAGCCGCACATAGCTCTCTACCCGGTATTCCGGCATCGGGTGCTCGTACCAGTAGTAGTTCGCCTTCTCGAGCTCACGGCCCACCTGGATCGCTTCCTCGAGCGACATATACGTGCCCCAGGGGTCGTACATCAGCACATAGTCCGGCCCCACGGCCTCGCGCACCAGGTGGATGGTCTCGATATCCGCCTTGATGTTCGAGGGGCGGCCCGGCGTCGGCGTGCCGGTCTCTGGGTTCCAGAAATAGTGCGGGTGGATCTTGTAGGCGAGGTAGCCCTCGTTCTTGCAGGCCAGCGCATGCTCGGCATAGACCTGCGGCTTGCCGATATTGGGGTAGGTCGAGGCGTACGCCTTCACCTTGTCGCGCGCCCCGCCCATCAGCTTGTAGACCGGCAGCTTCGCGTAATTCCCGGCCAGGTCCCAGAGCGCGTTGTTGATCACCGACGCAACATTCTCCTGGACGTTGGCGACCCACATCCACTTCCAGATCATCTCGCGATCCATGGGGTCCTGCCCGACGAGCAGGTCCTTGATGCGCCAGAGAATCTGCTGCTGGTCGACCACATTGAGGCCCTCGGCATCTCCGTGCGAGCCGCCGCCGAAATAGTGGCCCTCGATGCCCTCGTCGGTGTGGATGGTCAGCACCGTCTGCAGCAGTTGCGTGTCCGGCATGGGCCGCGCATAGCCGACGTCGAAGCGGTCGGCCGTAGTGCGGAATGTCTTGATGGTGATGTCCGAGATCTTCACGGCACGGTTTCCCTTGGGGTTCGTTATTCGTAGGCGTCGCCGCCACGGAAGCGGTCGAGCAGAACGGCGGCCAGCAGCAAGAGGCCGACGATGATGTTGACGTAGTATGGGCTGATCGCCTTGAGATCGAGGATATTGGAAACCCCTGCCACCGCAAGCAGACCCAGTGCGCCGCCGATCGGGTTGCCGACGCCACCACGCAGGATCGAGTAGCCGCCGATCATTAGCGCCGCATAGACCTGGAACTCGAGGCCGAAGCCTGTGGCGCGTGCCGCCGAGCCGAGCTGGCCCGCATAGACGATGCCGCCGACCCCGGCGCCGAAGGCTGAAAGCAGTAGCGCTGCGACGCGTACCCGCGTTACCGAGATACCGGCCCGCGCCGCCGCCTTGTCGTCGCCGCCCACTGCCTGCACATGGCGGCCGAGCTTGGTCTTTGTCACGACGATCGCGGCGATCACCGTCAGCACAACGGCGAGCAGGAAGAACAGCGGCAGACCGAACAGCGTCTGGTTGATGATGGCGAAGAGCTCGGGATGGAAGGCGAAGATCGAGCCCGACGGCCCCACTAGCACCCAGGCGATGCCGCGCAGTGCCACCAGCATGCCAAGCGTTGCCGCGATCGGCTCGGCACCGAAGCCGACGATGGCAATCGCATTGATGCAGCCGAAGACGAGGCAGAACAGCAGGGTCACGGCACCGGCCGAAACCGGGTCCCATCCCAGCGTCAAGAGCAGCGCGAAACATGCCGACGAGAACCCCACCATCGAGCCGATGGAAAGATCGACCACGCCCGCCAGCAGCGCAAAGCCCGCGCAGGCGCCCACGATCAGCGGCACAATCATGAAGCTGCCCATGATCGAAATATTGCCGAAGCTCAGAAATCTCGGCCCCACCCAGAACCAGCCCACTGCCACCACGGCGAGGACGGTGAAGAGGATCGAGGCCACCGATCCGGTGAGCATCGCTCGCCACGGATTGTGCGGCACTTCATAGGGTGCCGCCGTATCGGTCACAGCGGCGCTCTGCGCGCGCGACATAATCATTGCGGAGTCCTCCGCGCCCGGAACCCGTCTATGGCGACGGCAATCACGAGGATGAAACCCTGGAAGATCGACTGCGTGTCCGAGCTCAACCCGAAGAACACAAGCGAGGTCGGCACCGTCGACAGGAAGCCGACCGAGAGCAGCAGCATCCAGAAGTTACCGCGTCCGCCGCTCAGCGAAATGCCCGCAAGGATCACGGCCGCGATGATGTTGAGCTGTAGCCCGTTGCCCGAGCCTGGATTGAACGGGCCGCTGGTCGCGGCGAACAGCACGGCAGCGAAGCCCACGAAGCCGCCGGCCGCCATGAAGATGGCAAAGCGCGTCAGCTTCAGCGAAATTCCCCGCGCCTTCGCCGCAGCGCGGTTACCACCCACCGCAATGGCGCGACGGCCGTAGCGGGTCCGCGGCAACAGGAAGCCGACCAGCAGGATGAGCAGCAGCATCGGCCACCAGATTGCCGGCAGCCCGAGGAAGCTGGCGCGGCCGAAGGCATGGATCTCGCTGCCGCGCGGCACCTCGGCGAGCTGGAACACCAGAAACAGCGCTGCAAGACCGATGAAGTTGGTCGCCAGCGTCACGATCACCGGATTGAGCTTGGCGAAGACGATGATGGTCGCGTTGATCGCGCCGCAGATCATGCCGGTGAGCACCGCGCCGAGGATCACCAGCGGCAGCGGCAGCCCGGCTTCGGAGAGACGAACCGCAACGAGGCTCGCCGTGATCAGGGTCGCTGGCTGGCTCAGATCAATGAACCCGCCGGAGATGGCGACGAGCCCCTGGCCGATGGCGAGGACACCAACCACGGCCATGGTGAAGGTCACAGCCAGCAGTGTCTGGTGCGAGAAGAAGTCGGCCCGATAAAGCGTCGTAGCGGCGATCAACGCCAGCCACACAGCCGCCAGCATCAGCCCCGTCCCCCAGCCACCGAGGCGTACCTTCAGCGGCACGGCCGGCGGGGCGGTATCAATGGCTTGCTCGAGGGACATTAGCTCGTTCCGGAACGCATGCAGTTAGGGAGAAGGTCCCCTCACCTCGGGGGGGAGTGAGGTCGCATTGCTGCGACGAGAGGAGACCTTCAGCTTGAAACCCGTCAGGCCTTGTTGGGGCAGAACAGGTCGTACTCGGTTGTCCCGGCAGGGGCCGCCAGCAGCTGCTTCACGCGCTCGGCCATATCCGGAACCGCCTTGGCCTGCTCGGCCGACACCGGGCACGGCTGCACCTTCGACGCCGGATCGCCGGCATCGGCCTTGAGCGGCGGCACATTGCCTTCCGCGACCGGCTTGATCACGTCCTTGATGGCGTAAACGGCGTAGCCTTCGAGGAAGTAGAACACCGAGCCCACAAGGTGCGGGTTGACGTTGTCACCGGTGATGAAGGCGCCGTCCTGGCCCCAGCCCATCACTTCGTCGGCGCGGCCAAGCTGCTCAGCGGCGTTGATGAGAGCGAGCACGCCACCATCATTGAGGCCGACCACGGCCATCTTCTTGGCATCCGGGTGCGCGGCCAGCAGATCGCGGGCGGCCGGCAGACCCACGGCAGCGTCGCCCTGGCTCTCGAAGCTTACCCACTTCTCGTCCGGAATATCGGGGCAGATATTCTTGACGCCGGTGCGCATGCCCCCCGTCCGCCACTCGTTGACAATACCGGCCGCAGCGCCTTCCGCCGAGATGACGAGGTCGGGATTGCAGTCCCACTTTTCCTTGATCAACTGGCCCAGCTGTTCGCCACCCGCAATGCCGGCGCCGAGATTGTCGATGCCGACAAAATACATGCCGGGGTCGGCGATGTCGTAGGTGACCACCGGGATGTTCGCGGCCTTGAGCACCTGCGCGATGGCGGGGTTCGACGACGGCTGCCCGTTGAACTGGATGACGGCATCGACGCCTTCCTGCACGAAGATCTGCGCGTTCTTGAGCGCCGTCGCCGGATCGTTGTTGTTGGAGAGCTCGACGTATTCCCAGCCCTCTTTCTCGGCGAGGGCACGAGCCACGTCGCCTTGGGCCTTCATCCAGTCGCAGCAGGGATTGCCACCAACGGCCATGCCCAGCTTGAACGTATCCTGCGCCTGCACCACCGACGTGATGCCGAACGCAGCCGGAACGGCCAGCGCCATCACGGCGAAGGCGTGAGTCAACTTCATCATGTTTCTCCTCCCAAACGGGTCCTGGTAGTCCGCCGGTCTGCTTTCGGGGGTCAGGCCGGTATCTTTGCCGCCTCCGCGGCTTGTGCGTCGCCCGGTATGGCGCCGGTGATCAGTCCGACGATGTCCGAGACGTTGGAATCCTTGACCGTGCGCGTGGCGATCGACCGCCCCAGCCGCATCACGGTGATGCGGTCGGCGACGCTCATCAGCTGCTGCATGTTGTGGCTGACAATGATCACGCTCACGTCCTGCTCGCGCAGCTTGCGGATCACGTCGAGCACCTGGCCGGTCTCGCGCACGCCGAGCGCCGCGGTGGGCTCGTCGAGAATGACGATGCGACGACCCCAGAGCAGGGCGCGCGCAATCGCGAGGCACTGGCGCTGCCCGCCCGACATGCCTTTGACAGCGACGTTGATGGACGGAATCTTGACCTGCAGCGACTCCAGCACGTCACGGGCGCGGGTCCGCATCTGCCGGTCATCGACCAGGTTGAAAAGCCGCGCCAATGGGTTCTTCGAAACCTCTTCGCGGCCGAGATAGACGTTCTGGTAGGCGGTCATGGTATCGACCAGCGCGAGGTCCTGATAGACCGTCTCGATACCGGCATCCATCGCGTCTTGGGCGCGCTTCAGATTGACTGGCCTGCCGTCGATCAGGATTTCGCCGCTCGACGGTGACACCACACCCGACAGGATCTTCAAAAGCGTCGACTTGCCTGCGCCGTTGTCCCCAACGAGGCCGAGCACTTCGCGCTTGTTGAGCGTCAGCGATGCATCGGCCAACGCCACGACGGCACCGAAATGGCGTGTGATGTGCCGGGCTTCCAGCACCGGCTGATTGTCGTTCGGCATATCGTGTACGCCTCCCTATGTTCCACATATGGAACGTCCGTACCACATATAGAACGCTAACGAGTCCGGCGCGCCGCTGTCAAGCAGACCGCCATCGCTGCGGGTTCGACCTTTGTCGCAGTCCGATCATTACCGGTGGCGGCAGTGGTGGCGGGCGCTGGATCAGACCAAGGTCCGTAGGAACCGATCGGTGGTACGAAAGTTTGCTCCGCGATTGGGGCGCTTTATGCAGACGTGTTGGTTTGTCGTTATCCGCACTCCGTCGGCCTGGTGGGTCGACTGCGAGGGCAAAGCTTATGGGCCGTTCGAAACGCGTGAGGAGGCGGCGGATAACGCTGTGCACCTCGCCCAGGCCTTTGGAGATCCGCGCCGCCGGTCGGATGTCTATGTACCTGACGAAAACGAGAAGCTTCATCTCGTGTGGTCCGGCATGCCTGGTCCGCCCTCTGGCTAACCCTTAACTCTTGTTAGTGTCACCGGCCGACTGAGGCGCCAAGCTTCATGCTCCAGAACAAGAACAATGGGAGCGTGATCAGATGGAAGCCCCGCGACGCCGTCGTGCCCTGCGTGACGAGGTTGCCAACAAGCGCCAGGCGCTGGCCGCCCTGAGCCCGATTCATGACCGGATCGGCCCTTGGCAGACTCAGACCGCCCGCCTCCACGCCTATGCCGAAAAGCTGCGCAGTGTCGGCGGCTACGAGCCCACGGTGGTGGCCGAAGCCGAGGCACTGTTCACTGCTGTGTCACTGCAGCAGCGCCGATTGGACGAGACTACCCGCGATCTTCCGCCCGATGTCGCCGCCAACTCGCGCGTCCTGGATACCGCCCGCGCCCTCAAGTCCGTCGCCTCGAGCCTTGAGTCCACGCTGAACATCCTCCAGCGCCGCTGACAACTCCCGACTTTTCACTCGATCGAGCCTCCTCCGCGACGCGGGGGAGAGGTCCGGGCTTTTGCCGATTGAGTGGGCCCAGCTTGCGCTGACTGAGTGCATTCCTTCAGCGATCTTGCATACAGGATTGCGTTTCGTTAGTGATTAAGCAATATATCGACTGTGCTTTGTACGGCTGGTCGAGCGAGTGAAATCCACTCGGTTCGGCCGGGTGGTGTCACTCGTTCTTTAGTCGGGTATGCCCTCCGCCGTCACCTTGGTGCGGCACGACTGATTGATCTGCCGCTCCCACTTCCGCCCAGAATTTTTTGAGGTAGGGCCGGCCTATAGCGGCTATTTTCACCGGCTATAGGACACTTTTCGCCCCGTTTGCGATTTCTCGCGGAAAGCCATGGGCTTGCGTCGCGACATTACTCCACGGCGGTCCTCCATGCCTTCCCCCGCGCCCGATCCGGACCATGCAGCTTCACGTTTCGTCCGCCTGTTGCCGCCGTCGCGAGCAATGCACCCGTGTTGACAGCGTCCATTCTTGCATACAAGAATGACGCCATGACGTGACGGCCGCACTCGCTCGCGCCCTCGCAGCGAGCCGGAGAGACTGAGGGGTCTTTCCGCGTTGCTGCCGACGTCAGGGCAAAAAAGCCACGGCCGGCATCAGGCTGGTCCAAGGGAGGAATGGAATGCAGTTCAGGGAAGTCTTGTTGAAATCTGTCAGCGCGTTGGCGCTGGTCGGTCTGGTGGCCGGCGCCGTGCCGGCAGTCGCGCAGAATTCCAATCCGGAGGCCGCCAAGGCCCTCGGTGAGATCAAGGGTGAAATCCGCTTCTCGTGGTGGGGTGGTCAGGTCCGCAGCGACAAGACGGACAAGATCCTGCAGCTCTTTGAGCAGGAGAATCCGGGGGTCAAAGTCGGGCGTGAGAACGCCGACTTCGTGCCGCACTGGGAAAAGCTCACCATCCAGGCCGCCGGCAACAACCAGCCTTGCACCATCCAGATGCAGACCCGCTGGCTGGCGACCTTCGCCAAGCCCAACATCCTGCGTCCGCTCGATGATCTGGTCGAAAGCGGTGCGCTCGACGTTTCCGGCATTCCGCAGCCAGTGCTTGATGCCAGCCGCGGCGCCGATGGCAATCTCTATATGATCCCGTCGGGCGTGTTCTATTTCTCGCTACTCTACAACGTGCAGATGGCCGAGAAGGCCGCCGCAGCCGGCGTGCCCAAGCTCGAGGCGCCCTATACGTGGACCCAGTTCGCTGACTACGTGAAGGCCGTGAAGCCGCATCTCGGCGAAGGCGTTTCGGCCACCCACAATATGGGCCGCGAACCCGACTCGTTCGTCACCTGGGTGCAGAGCCACGGCGAGAAGCTCTTCGAGGGCTCGACCGTCGCCTTCAGCCGCGAGACCGCGATCAACTGGTTCAATTACTGGGAAGACCTGCGCAAGGCCGGTGTCACTGAAAGCCCGGAAGAAATGGGCACCGAAAACAGCGTCATGGTCGAGGAATCCAACCTCGCCAACCTGCGCAACTTCATCACCAACCGTCCGCCCAACCAGCTCGGTTCGGTGCAGAAGACCGTTGACACGCTGAACCCCGGCGCCACGATCGACATCACTCCCTATCCGGTGGGTGAAGATGGCACCTGGGGCATGGACCTCGGGGCCAACGGCATCGCTATCGGTGCCAACTGCACGCAGGAACTGCTCCCCGCCTCGGTCGCCTGGATCAACTTCTTCACCCAGGATCCGCGCGCGGCTCAGATCTACCAGTCGGACAACGGCGTGGTCGCCATCGACGCGCTCGCCGAGGCTCAGGCCACCAACCCGGAAACGCAGCCGACCCAGGTCCGCATGATCGAGATCTATCGGCAGGTTGCCCCGAACGCCAAGCCGGTGTTCTGGCCCGCCGGCGGCTACCAGGCGCTGACCGACGTGCTCAACCGCACGTATGACGCGGTGGCCTTCGAGCAGATCTCAGTCGAGGACGCTGCCGATCAGCTGATCACTGAGCTCAACGAGCAACTGGCCAACGCGGCCCGCTCATAACAACGCCGACACGAACCAGCGGTGCGGATGGTTCGCCATCCGCACCGTCACTGTCACCGCCTTGCGGTTCTAGGGGAGAGCCCATGTCGACCATTGTAGCAGACGCCGCCGAAACGACGGCCGAACGCAAGCCGCGTGTCATTCCGACCGACCGCAAGGGCTCTCAGTTCAAGCGCGCGGAAAACCGCGCCGCCTATCTCTTCCTCACTCCCTGGCTGATCGGCATCGTCGGCATCACCGCGCTGCCCATGCTCGTCTCTCTCTATCTGAGCTTCACCAACTATGGCGTGCTCAACACCCCGATCTTTGTGGGCCTGGACAACTACATCAAGCTCTTTACCGGCGACCGCCGCTTCGTCAAATCCATCTGGGTCACGCTCACCTATGTGGGTTGGTCGGTGCCGCTGGTGCTGCTGTTTTCGCTGACCATTGCCGTGGCGCTCAATCGCGGCCTCGCGGGCCTCGCCATCTACCGCTCGCTCTTCTATGTGCCGTCGCTGATCGGCGCGAGCGTCGGTATCGGTCTGCTCTGGAAGCAGGTCTTCGGCGAGCGCGGTGTGTTCAACCAGATCCTGGCTGTCTTCGGCATCGCCGGCAAAGGCTGGATCAACAATCCGACCTTCGCTCTGCCCTCCGTCATTGCTCTCAATGTCTGGACCTTCGGCGCCTCGATGGTGATCTTCCTCGCAGCGCTGCGCCAGATTCCCGACAGTTACTACGAGGCCGCCTCGATCGATGGCGCCAACGCCTGGCAGCGCTTCAAGCGCATCACACTGCCGCTCATCACGCCCGTGATCTTCTTCAACTCCATCCTGTTGCTGATCGGTTCGTTCCAGTCCTTCACCCAGGCCTTCGTGGTGTCGAACGGTCGCGGCGGACCGGTGGATTCGACGCTGCTCTATTCGCTCTATCTCTACCAGCAGGCCTTCCAGCAGCTGAACATGGGCTACGCCTCCGCGATGGCTTGGATCCTGCTGGTCGCCATCGCCGTCGCCACGGCGCTAATGTTCTGGTCCTCTCGTTTCTGGGTGTTCTATGGCGACCGCTAAGACCTACGACGCCGCTGCCTTCCAGGCCTATCGCCGCCGCAAGGAAGGCGCCCGGCTGTTGCGCCATTTCGCGCTGCACCTGCTGCTCATCGGCCTCCTGATCGTCATGCTCTATCCGGTGATCTGGATGGTGCTCTCCGCCCTGCGACCCGAGCGTGAAATCTTCGGCGATGTGAGCTTCATCCCGACCAATTGGACGCTGGAGAACTTCGTCAACGGCTGGACTCTGTTCGGCGACAAGACCTTCCTGAGCTTCTTCATCAACTCGATGGTGATCTGCGTCTTCGCCATCGTGGGCAATCTCATCGCCTGCTCGATGGCCGCCTATGCCTTTGCGCGGCTCGAGTTCAAGCTCAAATGGCTGTGGTTCGCCATTATGCTGGGCACAATCATGCTGCCCATCCACGTCCAGCTCATCCCGCAGTACATCTTCTTCCTGCAGGTAGGCTGGGTGAACACCATCCTGCCGCTGGTGGTGCCGAAATTCCTCGCGCACGACGCGTTCTACATCTTCCTCATGGTGCAGTTCATGCGCTCGCTCCCCTCCGAACTGGAGCAGGCCGCGGTCGTCGACGGCGCCTCCTACTGGCAGCGCTACTGGCGCATCATCATGCCACTCACCATGCCGGCGCTGGTGACCACGGCGGTGTTCACCTTCATCAACACCTACAACGACTTCTTCTCCCAGCTCATCTACCTCACCGACATCGACACGATGACGGTACCGGTGGCGCTGCGCCTGTTCCTCGATCCGAGCGGCGGGCAATCCTCCTTCGGCGGACTGTTCGCCATGGTGCTCGTCTCCATTGGCCCGGTCCTCGGCTTCTTCCTCGCCTCGCAGCGGCTGCTCACCAAGGGCATCGCCACGCAGGGCTTCAAGTAAGGCTAATCCCATGGCGAGCGTTACACTCCAGAAAGTCACCAAGACCTATGCCGGCGGCCAGCTCAAGGCCGTCAACGACCTCACGCTCGATATCGAGGACGGCGAGTTCCTGGTGCTGGTGGGGCCCTCCGGTTGCGGCAAGTCCACTGCCTTGCGCATGATCGCCGGTCTCGAGGAAATCTCCGACGGTGGTGTCTGGATCGGCGACGACTTCGTCAACGATACCCACCCTAAGGACCGCGACATCGCAATGGTGTTCCAGTCCTACGCGCTCTATCCGCATCTGACCGTCTACGACAACATTGCCTTCCCGTTGCAGATCGCCAAAAAGCCCAAGGCCGAGATCGACAAGCGCGTAAAGGAAGCCGCGCACATCCTCGAACTCGAGGCGTATCTGAAGCGTCGCCCCGGCCAGCTCTCCGGCGGCCAGCGCCAGCGCGTCGCCATGGGCCGCGCCATCGTGCGCCAGCCCTCCGTGTTCTTGATGGACGAGCCGCTCTCGAACCTCGCCGCCAAGCTCCGCGTGCAGATGCGCGCTGAGATCGCCCAACTGCAGCACCGGCTCGGCACCACCACCATCTACGTGACCCACGACCAGGTCGAAGCCATGACCATGGGACACCGCGTAGCGCTGCTGAAGGATGGGCTGCTGCAGCAGGTCGATACGCCCTCGCGCATCTACGACCGGCCGCGCAACATGTTCGTCGCTGCCTTCATCGGCTCGCCGACCATGAACCTCTATTTCGCCACTCTGACCGATGGCGGCATCCGCCTAGGGTCCACCGAACTCAAGCTCTCCGACGTCACCCGTGGCAAGCATCCCGGGTTAAGCCGCTATGCCGGGCAGCGCATTGTCGTCGGCGTCCGCCCAGAAGACCTGCACGACGCCGCGCTGCATCCTGAGCTTTCTGCCGGCCCAACCATCCAGTCGACCGCCGAACTGGTCGAGGCGCTCGGCTCCGACGTCCTCGTCCACTTCGCCATCGATGCCGAAGCCGCGACCGTGCAGAGCTCCGACAGCCTGCAGGAGATCAAGGCCACCGTCTCCGGCTCCCGCATGGTCGCCCGTTTCTCCCCCAAGAGCCAGGTCCGCCTCGGTGCTCCGGTCTCCGTCGCCCCGGACCTCGATCGCCTCCAGTTCTTCGACCCGGCCACCGGGGATGCGATCTGGGAGTGACCCGACGCTCAGTCGGCGAACCTCTCCCGTTTACGGGGGAGGGGGATCTTCCATAGGCTGGTGGAGGGGGTGCCGTTTGCGCAAGTCCTCCAATACCGCACCCCGTTCAGCGCAAGGTGCACCCCTCTCCACGACGCTAAGCGTGGTCCCCCTCTTCCGTAGGCGGGAGAGGACCGCCGACTGCCAGATCGAGGCACCTATAGCCCCCCTCTATACGCCCCGTTGCCAGACGGTAGTTGTCGCCCCGGCACCCCCATGCAACGGTCCATGACACAATGTGCACGAGCCTTGAGTACGATGCAGTTCGATAAAATCCTGGTCGCCGGTACGTGGCGGCCGAGCGAGACCGGCGAAACCCTGCCGGTGGTCAGCCCCTCCGATGGCCGCGAGTTCACCCGCATCGCCCGCGGCTCTGCCCGCGATGTCGATGCGGCGGTGCGCGCCGCCCGCCGCGCCTTCGAAGGGACCTGGGGCCGCATGCCCGCACTCGAACGCGGCCGCCTGCTGCATAAGCTCGGCGAGCTTGTCCTCGCCAATGCCGAAGAACTCGCCGCACTCGAAGCGCGAGACACCGGTAAGCCACTCAAGCAGGCGCGTACCGACGTCATCGTCACCGCGCGCTATTTCGAGTTCTTCGCCGGCGCGGCGGACAAGATCCACGGCGAGACCATCCCGTTCCTCTCCGGCTACCAGGTGATGATCCTGCGCGAGCCGCGAGGCGTCACCGGCCACATCATCCCGTGGAACTACCCGATTTCGATGTTCGGCCGCACCATCGCGCCGACGCTCGCGGCCGGCAATACTGCCGTGCTGAAACCCGCCGAAGAGGCCTGCCTATCCTGCATCCGCATGGCGGAACTGGCGATGGAAGCCGGCATTCCGGCCGGCGTCGTCAATGTTGTCACCGGCCTCGGCGAAGAGGCCGGCGCGGCGCTGTCGGGCCACCCCGGCATCGACCTCATCTCCTTTACCGGTTCGCCCGAAGTCGGCACCTTGATCCAGAAGGCGGCGGCCGAGAACCACATTCCCTGCATTCTCGAACTGGGCGGCAAGTCGCCCCAGATCGTCTTCGACGACGCCAACTTCGAGAAGGCTGCCGATGTCACGGTCAACGCCATCGTGCAGAATGCCGGCCAGACCTGCTCGGCTGGCAGCCGTGTGCTGATCCAGCGCAGCGTCTACGAAAAGTTCATGACCGAACTGACGCGCCGCTTCAATCGGCTCAAGGTCGGTCCGCACGATCTCGATCTCGATGTCGGCGCGGTGATCACCAAGAACCAGCAGACCCGTGTCCAGGCCTTTCTGGACCGCGCCGCCGCCGACAAGATCGAGGCCGTGGCGATGGGAACCATGCACGAGAACGCTGATCCAAACGGCTATTTCGTCCGCCCGACCTTGCTCAACCTGGTCCCCGAGGATCACACGCTGGCCCGTGACGAAGTCTTCGGTCCCGTACTCGCCGCCATCGTCTTCGATGACGAAGCCGATGCGCTGCGCATCGCCAACGCCACCGATTACGGTCTCGTCGCCGGCATCTGGACCGAGAATGGCGCGCGCCAGATGCGCATGGCCAAGGGCGTCCGCGCCGGCCAGGTGTTCATCAATGGCTATGGCGCTGGCGGCGGCATCGAACTGCCCTTCGGCGGCTCCAAGCGCTCCGGCCACGGCCGCGAGAAGGGCTTGGAGTCCTTGAAGGAACTCACCGCTGCCAAGACCATCGTCCTCAACCACGGCTGAGCAGCATGAGCGCCATTCCGTCCCATTCCCGTGCCGCTGTCCTCCGCCACTTCGGCGATCCGCTGAAGCTCGAGGACGTGCCGATCCCGACCGAGATCGAGCCAGGTGCACTGCTGGTGAAGACTGAAGCGTGTTCGATCTGCGGGACCGACGTTCACCTCTGGCAAGGCTCGCTGGCGCTCAAGGTCGACCTGCCAGTGATCCTTGGCCACGAAATGACCGGCCGCATCGTCAAGATGGGCGCGGGCGCCGACAAGGACACCGTCGGCCAGCCGCTCTGCGTCGGCGACCGCATCTGCTGGACCCACACCGCCTGCGGCTCCTGTTTCTGGTGCACCGTAGCGCGCCAGCCCACGCTCTGCGAAAACCGCCGCGCCTATATGTACGAGAACATGGAGCGGCCCCCGCATCTCCTCGGCGGCTTCACCGAATATGGCTACGTGCTGCCCGAGTCCGGCCGCATCAAGGTGCCCGACAATGTCGGCAACGAACTGGCTTCGCTCAGTAGCTGCGCGTTCCGCTCGGTGATGAACGGCTTCGACAATCTTGGCGGCGTCTCGCCCACCGAGAGCGTCGTCATCCAAGGCGCTGGACCGCTCGGTCTACTCGCTGCCGCCGTGGCCTCGGTGGCCGGCGCCAAGCGCATCATCGTCGTCGGCGCCCCCGATGCCCGGCTCGAACTGGCGCATGAGTTCGGCGCCAGCGACACCATCTCGATCGAACGCCACGACGCCCAGGCCCGCCTCGACGCCATCCGCGACCTGACCGACGGCCGCGGCGCCGATGTAGTCATGGAGTTCACCGGCCATCCTGCCGCTTTCGGCGAGGGGCTCGACATCGTCCGCAAGGGCGGCCGCTATCTCGTCGTCGGTCAGCTCGGCGAGGGTGCGACGACCATCAAGCCCTCCACCATCGTCAAGAAGAACGTCCACGTCATCGGCTCCTTCTCCGGCGACGCGAGGAGCTACTGGAAGGCGCTTGATTTCGTCTCACGCAACCAGAGCCGCGTTCCCTTCGTCAAGATGATCTCCAACCGCTACAAGCTCGGCGACGTGAACCTCGCGCTCGAGCGCATGAAGCGGCTCGAGGAGATCAAGCCGCTGATCGAGATCGCCTGATGACGCGCGCGTTCGACCCGGCGCAGACGGGCCCGCTCGACGGCGTCCGCGTGCTTGATCTCAGCCGCCTCGTCGCCGGCAACATGGCGACGCTGTTGCTCGGGGACTATGGTGCCGATGTCATCAAGATCGAGCATCCCGAAAAGGGCGACGATCTCCGCCGCTGGCGCGCTGCCGGCGTCGAGACCTTCTGGAAGATCTATGGCCGCAACAAACGCAGCCTCGCCCTCGATATTCGCAAGGGCGATGGCCGCCAGACCTTCGAACACCTACTGCGCACCGCTCAGGTACTGGTCGAAAATTTCGTCCCTGGCACGCTGGAAAAGTGGGGCTACAGCGAGGCCCAACTGCTCGCCATCAACCCCGATCTGGTGATCCTCCGCATCTCCGGCTGGGGCCAGACCGGCCCCTACCGCGGCCGCCCTGGCTTCGGTACGCTGGTCGAGGCTATGTCGGGCTTCGCCCATCTTAACGGCTTTCCGGACCGGCCTCCGGCGCTGCCGCCGCTGGCCATGGCCGACATGGTCGCCGGCCTCTATGGCGCCTTCGCCGTGCTCACCGCCTTGCGTGTCGTCGAAACCGGCAGGGGCAAGGGGCAGTCGATCGACCTGTCTCTGTTCGAACCGATGCTATCGCTGGTCGCCAGCGAGGCCATCAAGCATCGCGTCACTGGCGATGTCACCATGCGTTCGGGCAACCAGGCGCCCCACACGGCGCCGCGCAATGTCTATCGTTGCCGCGATGGCGGCTTCATCGCCGTCTCGGGCTCCATGCAGTCCATGGCCGAACTCATCATGCGCACCATCGGTCGGCCCGAACTGATCACCGATCCGCGCTTTGCCACCAACGATGCCCGCGTTGAACATCGCGACGAGCTCGACGCCATCATCTCGGCCTACACCATGGCCCGCTCGCTCGAGGAGACCTTTGCCGCCTTCGAGTCTGCCGGCGTGCCCTGTGCGCCGGTCTATTCGATGGATCAACTGGTCACGGACCCCTACGTGCTCGGCCGCGGTGCCATCACCGAACTCGCCGACCGCGATCTGGGCTCGGTGCCGATGCACGAGATCGTGCCCCGCCTCTTGGGGACACCGGGCACATTCCGTTACCCAGCTCCGCGCCTTGGCGAACATACCGACGAAATTCTTGCCGAACTGATGCAGGTCACCACATGACCCAGCCCCTGCCGGTCTGGCGCTCCATGCTCTTCGTGCCGGCCCTCAACGACCGGTTCATCGAAGGCGCGCCACGCCGCGGCGCCGACTGCATCCAGATCGATCTCGAAGATTCCATTCCGCCAGACCTGAAGGACAAGGCGCGCGATCGCGTCGCTGCCGTCGCCGGCGCGCTCTCGGTGCAGGGTCTTGATGTCGTCGTCCGCATCAATCGTCCGTGGCGCATCGCCATCCGCGACCTTGAAGCCTCGGTCGGGCCGCATGTCATGGCCATCAACCTGCCCAAGGTGCCCAACGCCGCTCATGTGCGCGCAGTCGGCGAGGTGCTCGCCGAACTCGAACAGGCCGCCGGCCTGCCGGTCGGCCACACCCGCATCGTCGCCATGATTGAAACGGCCGAAGGTCTGCTGGAAATGACCGCCATCGCTGCCGCCCCGCGGGTCGTCGCCATCACTGTCGGTGCCGAGGATCTTGCCGTCTCCATGGGCATGGAGCCGGTGGAAGAAGCGCTCTACGTCCCCAACGTCCAGGCCGTTGCTGCCGCCCGCGCGGCCGGCGTGCTGCCCATCGGCTATGTCGGCTCAGTGGCCAATTATGCCGACCGCGAAGCATACCGCCGCACCGCCGAGCGCGCCCGCGCCCTCGGCTTTGCCGGCGGCTTCTGTATCCACCCCGATCAGGTTCCCATCCTCAATGCCGCCTTCTCTCCGCGTCCCGAGGAGGTTGCCGCGGCCCACGAACTTATTGCCGCCTACGAGCAGGCACAGGCCGAGGGCAGGGGCGCCATCGCCTGGAAGGGCGCCATGGTAGACCAACCGGTGATTGACCGCGCCCGGCTTCTGCTCCAGCGTCACGCAGCCGTTGAGGAGCGGCAGTCCCGCAAGCCCTGACCGAGTGCGACCAGTTCCATGAACCTGCGTGATCTGCGTTACTTCGTTGCCGTCGCCGAAAGTGGCTCCATCCTGGCCGCGTCCGAGAGGTTGCATGTTGCGCAGCCATCGCTCTCTGTGCGCATCAAGACGCTCGAAACCGACCTCGGCGTCTCGCTCTTCGATCGCCGCCCGCGTGGCGTGCTGCTCACCGCCGAAGGCGAGGAACTGCTTGCCCATGCCCGGCTTATACTGCAATCGGCCGAAGCCGCGCAGGAAGCATTGCGCCATCACGCCCAGAGCCCGGTCGGCACCGTGCATTTCGGCGTCCCCACTTCTCTCGCTTCGGTGCTCTGCGTGCCGCTGATCGAGGCGGTGCGCGAAAAACTTCCCAACGTCCGCCTTCGCATCGTCGAGACCATGTCGGGCACCATCATCGCCTGGCTCCGCACCGGAGAGCTCGATCTCGGCCTCATCTTCGTCGAGAGCGCCATCGCCGGCATCCACTCCGAGCCGCTGCTTTCCGAAACCCTCTACCTCGCCGCCGCCTCCGACGAGGCGCTAGCCCCGCTGCTGGATGCCGATGGCAATGTGCCCATCGAGGCCATCGCCAAGGTGCCGCTGATCCTGCCCACCGAGCGCCATGGCCTCCGCCTGCTGCTCGACCAGCATCTCCGGCGCTTCGGTGTCTCCACCCGCGTCATCATCGAGATCGATGCCTTCCTGCAGATCCAGCGTCTTGTGCAGCGCGGCCAGGGCATGACCATCCTGTCGCTCGCCGCCCTCCACGAGTCCGATCTCGATCCGCCGCTGCGCACCGCGCGCATCGTCGGCCCCACCATCGAGCGCACCGTCTATCTGGCCCGCGCCGACAACCGTCCGCAGACCAAGGCCGCGCGTGAAACCGGCCGCATCGCCGCCGAACTTCTCCGCGCCGAAGCCAGCCTCGACTGGTGGCACGCCACCCCGGTGGAATAGCCTATAGCACCCACCTATAGCGCCGCTTGCCAAACGCTAGTTTGCACAGCGAACCCCTTGTGCGACCTTCGCTTTCAGCCCTTTGCCTGAACTAAGGAGGAACGCCCCGTGGCGATCAGCAAGGATACTTTGGCCATCTTGCGCAAGGTGCGCACCTCGGACGTTACCGACGCGCTCGACTCGCTCGGTTTCACCAATACCTACGAGATGGATCCGCGCCTGCGGCCGCTCTTTCCCGGCATCTTCTTTGCCGGCATCGCCACCACCGCCGAGTTCAACATCATCCACCGGCCCATGCCGCGGATGACCTACGAGGAATTCGACGACCGCCAGTACAAGCGTAACCCCGATGGCACCACCCATCCGGACGCCCTCTGGCCCGCCGGCCACAAGTTCGGCGCCCCCGACGAAGTGCATGTGATCGACACCAAGCAGAGCCGCTGCGGCCTGCTCGGGTCCAACAACGTGCTCGATGCCAAGATCAAGGGGTCGGTCGGCTTCATCATCGACGGCGCCTGCCGCGATTCCACCGAATGCATCGGCCAGCAGTCGCCGGTTTTCTGTACCGTTCGGTCCATGCGCCACATGGCCGGCCGCCTCGAGCTCGCTTCGATGAACAAGCCTATCACCTGCGGCGGCGTCTATGTCCGCCCCGGCGACGGCATCATCGCCGACGATGACGGCATCGTCGTCATCCCGCAGGAGGAAGGCGAGGAAGTCGCCAAGCGCGCCTGGCTCGTCCAGGACAAGGACCGCCGCATGCGCCGCGCCTTCTACGAAAAGCTCGGTATGCCGATGGACAAGACCGTCGAGCTCGAGGAGCGCCCCTGGTAAGTTTCCGACCCTGTGCAGACGACTAAGGGCGCCGCAAGGCGCCCTTTCTTTAGGCTGGGACCGCGTGCGCTGACGCCTACACCCGCTCCAGCATCAGCCCCCAGTCACTCCCATCCGGCCGTTCCGGCAAGGCCATCACGCAGCTCCGCGGCACATCCATCGGCTCGGTCGGTGTCCCCCATTCGCCTGTACGCGGATCGAACCACGTCGCCCGGTACTGTGCGCCATAGGTAAGGCCCCGCACCTTTGCCTCCACCGGCGCCTCGTTCTCGAAGTAGAGCAGGAATAGGCTCTTGTCCGGCACCCGCGCGCAATAGGCCCAGCCATAGTAGGAAAAATCCGGCCCCGACTTGTTCGGCATCACGAGCTCGCTGTCCGGCACCAGCTCGCGATACTTCATGCCCCGCACCATGGCGAAGTCCTTGACGTACTGAATCTGCTCGCCCGACTGCCACAGGAATGATTTCCACATCGGGTACACCGCCTCTGGCTCCACCTCGGCGTTCCAGATCCCCTCGGCCCCATAGATGAACCCTGCGAGCCCGCCGCTGAGAAAGCTCCCATAGAGCCCCGACCGAACATAGAACTGGTCGGCCTCGCTGTCCGGCGGCACGCGCAGCGGATAGGGCGTCCCGAGCTGGTGCAGGCCGGCGTAGTAGGGCTCACCGTTGATCGCTGGCTTCTTCGGCTCCGCCTGGAAGATCTCGGTCAAATACCAGTAGGTGTAGTGCTCGCGCACATTGCCGCTCTGGTGCAAATCCACCCACGAGTCCGGCCCGAAATTGACCAGCGTCGAGGGCTGCGGGTTAGCCGTCAGTAGCGTGCCGAACGGCGGCTTGCCGTGCCGCTCGAGCGCCAGCTCGATCGCTGCCGAATATTCGGACGCATGGATCGTCTCGGCCCACGAGTCGAAATGGATGGGCGAGAGCAGCGTCACATTGGCGTGCCAGCGGGCCATGCAATAGTTCACATAGCGCGAATAGCTCTCGTTGAAGGCGTGGTACTTCTTCCACACCTGCCCGGCATCTCGCCGCGAGAACTCGATGAACGGCACCATGCCCACGCTGTTGAGGTAGTCGACCTTCTGGTCCACCACCTTGAAGTACTCCGGGTTGATCCGGTCGAGGTCCGGCATCACGTCCTCGAAACCCGGCACCTTGCCGGGGAACAGGAACGGCCGCCCGCCCTCGTTGTGCATGTCCTTGCCCGATTGCGTCCCCGGCTGCCGCCACGCCGAGCGCACGAACGTGCCATCGGCCATCTTGGTCACCGGCGGATACCCGTCATTGGCCCAGCCCGGCTGCGCCGCGATCATGCCCACGCAATTGTAGCCTTGCTTCAGCCGATGATGCGTCAGATCGTTGAGTGTCGCGTTCGGCCCGACCGGCTGCGGGCTGTCCGGCAGCGCCAGCGGAAACCGGTAGCTCGGCACGCTCCACCACGTATCGCCGATGAGGAAATACGGCGTACCGTCGGCATATTCGAGCCCGCGCCCATCCTGGCTGGCAACGATCATGCCGCGCCGGTTCGGGTTCCCCGCCAGCTCCGCCTCGCTCCAGGCTCCTGCCTCGAACGTGCCGCTCTTGCCGGCGAGCCCCGGGTCGTGTGGCGCGCTGCCCGAGCTCCATTTCCACGTCCCCGCCCGCGTTGCCAGCACGCGCACCACGAAATCCTGTCCGCCATTCCAGAAGCCATAAACGCGCTTGGAAAACCCCGGCCCTTCGAGATCGACCCAGACGTCCACCTCGACATAAGCATTCTCGTACGTACCCTGCGCCCGCAGCGGCACATCGACCTTCTCCCAAACATGCGTCACGTCAGTATTCCTCCCTCAAGTATGCCTGTGTTCAAAGCGGTGTGCCCGGACCTCGTGGTCCGATAAGCTCACCATGAGGTCCTGCGGTGCAGTCACCGGCTGTCATCCAGGGCTTGACCCGGGACCCATCTCTCCTCCACTCGAGCGGTTGAGTGGGTCCCTGCTTTCGCAGGGATGACAATCGAGTGGGTGGCGCCCCCAGTAGCCCTCATGGTGAGCCTGTCGAACCACGAGGGCATGGCCCCCTCAAAACCCCATCATGCTCGCCACCAGCCGCGTGGCGGCCACCAGCCCATCCGGCTTCGCCTTCCCGGTTCCGGCAATGTCGTAGGCTGTGCCATGTCCCGGCGTGGCGATCGGCACCAGGAAACCGCCGAGCAGCGTAATGCCCTGGCCCAGTCCCACCATCTTGAGCGCGATCTGCCCCTGGTCGTGGAACATCGTCACCACGCCGTTGAAGGCGCCGCCGACCGCGCGCGGAAACACCGTGTCCGAGGGGAACGGGCCGGCAATGTCGATCCCTGCCGCGCGGGCTTCGGCGATCACCGGCGCCAGCACATCGATCTCCTCGCGCCCGAAAGCGCCGCCTTCGCCGGCATGCGGGTTGAGCGCCGCCATGGCGAGCTTCGGCTGTCGTCCCGACTGCTTGAGCGCATTGGCCAGCAGCTTCACCCCGCGCATTACATTGCTCGGCGTGATCAGGGCGCCCACCTCGCGCAGTGGCACGTGCGAGGTGACACGCGAGGTCCAGACCTCGCCCAGAATGTTGATCTCGCCCGTCGCGGGCGCCGGCAGGTGCTGGCGGAAGAAATCGAGCTCGTCGCCGGCCGCGTGCCCAGCATCGCGCATCGCCTGCTTGTTGAGCGGCGCATAGATGATGCCACCGATCTCAGCGGCCTGCGCCGCCTGCACCAGAAAGCCCAGCGTCTGCAGAACCTCGCGCCCCGCTTCAGCAGACACCCGACCCAGCGGCAACACCTCTGAATCGAACGGTCGATCCAGCAAACTCCACGGCGCCGTCGCCTCGCCGAACGACTGCACCACTGCAACCTCGCCGCTGGCGCCCACCGCCTTGCGGCCCTGCTCGTAGACGCGCCGGTCGCCCACCACCACGACGCGCAATCCATCGGGCAGTGGCATGCGTTCGGGTAGACTGGCGACCAGCTCCGGCCCCACGCCATAGCGATCGCCCAATGTCATCGCGAGCACCTTGACCATCGGCTCGTCCTCCTTCTTAGCTCGTCACATGCGTATCGGTGTGGAGGCTCATGCGATGGCAAAAACCAAACCCCGTCTCGGTTTCATCGGCCTCGGCCTGATGGGCAGCGCCATGGCCGAAATGCTCCTTGCCGCCGGCTATGAACTCGCCGTCTGGAACCTCGAGCCCGGCCCCGCTGACCTGCTCGCCGACAAGGGCGCCGTGGCGAAATCGTCGCCCGCCGAGGTGGCGGCCGCCTGCGATGTCGTGCTGCTCTGCGTGCTCGACACGCCCGCCGTCGAATCCGTCGTCTTCGGCCCCAACGGCATCGCCGCAGCGGGGCAGGGCGCCACCGTGCTGGTGGATCACTCCACTGCCAATCCCGAGCCTACGCGCGCGCTTGCCGCGCGTCTCAAGGCCGACCGCAACATAGACTGGGTCGACGCCCCGATCTCGGGCGGTCCGAGCTTTGCCCGTCAGGGTAAACTGACCATCATGGCCGGAGGTGACGAGGCCGTGTTCAAGTCCGTTCGCCCTATCTTCAAGGCCTATGCTCAGAACATCACGCTGATGGGTCCGGTCGGCGCCGGCCAGGCCACAAAGGTCATCAACCAGGCGATCTCCGGCGTCTCCTATGTGCTGATGGCCGAAGTGCTGCGCCTCGCCGAGGAGTCGGGCATCGAGACCAAGAAGGTCCCCGCCTGCCTCCATGGCGGTCACGCCGACTCCACCATGCTGCACTTCGCCTATCCGCGCATGCTCAAGCGCGCCTTCGACCCGCCTCTCAGCCTCACTCGTCAGGTCCTCAAGGACCTCCATAACGTCCAGGCCGAAGCCGAGCGCTTCGGCCTCTCCCTGCCCCTTGTCGACGCCGCCACGGCCCGATACGAGGCCTACGCCGATGCAGGCGGCGCCATGGCGGATACCAGCTCGATCTACCGGCTCTACGCCAAGCCGGAATAACGCCGCGGCTGGGGCGAGTGCTACGTGAGTAAGCATCACTCCCCCCGAAACACCGGCTTGCGTTTCTCCGCGAACGCCCGCACCGCATCCCGAAAATCTGTGCTGCCATAGACGAGCCGGATCATGTCTTCGATCTCGGCCACCTGCGGCTCCGCGATCCGCGCCAGCGCCGTCTTGCTCGCGCGCATGCTGAGCGGCGCATTGGCGCAGAGCTGCTCGGTGATTTCCTGAATCGATCGGTCCAGTACCTCGGGCTCCACCACGCGCGTGAGAAACCCCGTCGGCAGCATGTCCTCCACCTCTAGCAACTCGCCGAGCAGCAGCATGCGTCGAGCGTGACCCTCGCCCACCGCATGCAGCAGCCGCGCATAGTTCGCAGCGCTGAGACAATTGCCCAACCCCTTGGCGATCGGCGTCCCGAACCTGGTGCCGGTGGTTGCAATGCGGATGTCGCAGCAGGCGGCCATGTTGAGCCCGCCGCCCACCGCAAAGCCCTCGATCACCGCCACGGTCGGCACGGCGATGCCGGCGATATTGTCGAGGTGCCCCTCCATCCGCCGCTCATAATCGACGCCGTCCTCGGCCCCCTCGAACTCGAGGAATTGCGCAATGTCCGAACCTGAGACGAACGACTTGCCGCCCGCCCCGCGCAGCACCACGCATCGGAGCTCCGCATCGATGGCGATCGCCGCACAGGCCGCGTCCAGTTGCGCATACATGTCCGGCGTCATGGCGTTCCGCGCCTGTGGCCGGTCGACGAGGATATGACCGACCTGCCCCTCCTTGCGGTAGCGGACCTCGCCCGGCGTGCTCAGGGCGCGAACGCGCCGTCGCGTTCGAGGCCGGCGAGGTCGCCGCCGAACCCCAGTTCCTCGACAATGCCGCGCGTATGTTCACCGAGCAGTGGCGGATGCAGCCGCACCTGCTGCGGCGTCTCCGAGAGTTTTACCGGAAAACCCAGCGCCTTGATCGTGCCCTCCACCGGGTGCTCGATCTCTTGCACCATGTTGCGCGCCTGCGCATGGTCACTCCCCAGTGCCGCGCCGAAATCGTTGATCGGCCCGGCCGGCACGCCGGCATCGAGGAACGCATTCACCCAGTGCGCAGCACTCTTTTGCCGGAACACCGGCTTCAGCACCTCGGCCAGAACCGGCCGGTTGCCGACGCGCTCCTTGTTCTCGACGAAGCGCGGATCGGTCAGCAAGTCGGGACGCTCGATCACGCCCACAAAGGCCTGCCAAAGCTTCTGGTTCGCCGCTCCAACTACGAAGCTGCCGTCGCTTGCCTCGAACGCCTGATAGGGCGCGCTCATCCGGTTGGCAGAGCCCAGCGGCTGCGGCGACTGGCCTGTGGCCCAATACTCGGTCGTCTCCCAGATCGATAGGCCCAGCGCCGCCTCGAATAGCGAGGCATCGACATACTGCCCGCGTCCGCTCGTCTGCCGCCCGATGATGGCCGAGAGGATGCCGTACAGTGCGAACAGGCCCGCGCCGAGGTCGCCGACCGACACGCCGGACTTGACCGGCTCCGCGCCGGGAATGCCCATGGCGCTCATCACCCCGCTCATCGCCTGCGCGATGAGGTCGAAACCGGGTCGCTGCGACCACGGCCCGGTCTGGCCGAACCCTGAGATGGAGGCATAAACTAGCCGCGGATTGATTTTCGATAGCGTCGCATAATCGACACCCAGTTTCGCCGCCACGCCTGGCCGGTTGTTCTCGACGACGATGTCCGCTGTCTCCACCAGCCGGTAGAACACCTTTCGCCCGGCCTCCGATTTGAGGTTCAACGCAATCGACCGCTTGTTGCGGTTGAGCGCCAGGAAGCCCGGGCTGTCGGTGCCCTTCATCCGGAAGCCCATGCTCTTGCGCGTCTGGTCGCCGCCAGCGGGCGGTTCGACCTTGATCACGTCGGCGCCCATGTCGCCCAGCAGCATGCAGCAGAACGGACCAGCCATCACCTGGCTCAGATCGAGCACGCGCAAGCCGCTGAGCGGCAGCGGCGCGTTCATCGACGGGCCAGTCGTCCCGCCGCCTGCACGATCCTCCGACATTCGTCCTCCTTCAGTTGTTCATCTTGCCATTTTCGACGTTCATCGATGTGGCGACTAACAAGCGATCAGCCAGGCAATGCTCAATCTTGTATGCAAGATGGTCATTTTGGCAAGGGCTCCAGCCCGAATCGTGTGCATTGCGCGCGCTATCGTTTTTGCATACGGAAAGGTATGTCAGAAACTGATAGCTCTACTGTGCTCGACCTTCCGGACGATCCCGAAGCCGGCCGCCGCCGTGGCCGCCTTCATCAGGAGGCTGCCACTCGCCTGCGCGAGATGATCCTGTCGGGCGAACTGCCACCCGGCATGCGTCTTCGGGAAGTGCAACTTTGCGAACAGCTGGGCGTCTCACGCACCCCTATTCGCGAGGCGTTCCGAACCCTGGCGGCCGAAGGTCTGGTCGAGCTTCTGCCCAACCGGAGCGTCGTCGTCGCCGAGTTGCGCATGCCCGACATCGAGCATCTCTACCGCGTCTTCGGCGCCCTCGAAGGCCTCGCCGGTGAGCTCGCCTGTGAGCGAGTTACCGAGGCGCAACTGGCGGAAATGGGGCGTTTGCTGAGCCAGATGGTCGATCTCCACCAGCGGGGCGAGCGCGGCAAATACATGGAGATCAACCGCCAGATCCACCGCATGGTAATCGACATTGCCGCCAACCCTGTGCTCACCGCCACCTGGGCCTCGCTGCTGCCCCGCGTCGAGCGCGCCCGGGCCCTCCCCAACCTCGATCCCAATCGCTGGACGGCGGCCCTGCTCGAGCACTCCAAGATGTTCACGGCCCTTGCCGCCCGCGATGGCAAGCTGCTCTCCGAACTCGCCCGCCAGCACTTCCTCAACGGCCTGCCGCACAGTCCCGGCCATGCCGATGAGCCGGCGCCGTCCGCCCGCTCGCGCCGTCGTCCCAAGCCGTGAAACTACCACCTTCGTCGCAGGCCGAAGTCGGTTGACACCTCTCAGTCTTGCATACAAGATTGCCCCAATTCGACAACCGAATTGGGAGGACCCAGCCATGGCCGACGCGCTCGACCCCTATAAGATCCGCGAGTATTTCAAGCCTTTGCGCGTCGTTGACGTCGCCGATGCCATGGATGGCCTCGGGTATTTCAACATCGGTCTTGTATCCCAGGAGATCCGTCCGCTCTGGCTCGGCATGAAGTTTTGGGGCCCCGCCGTCACCCAGCGCTGCGTCCCCGCAAACAAGCCGATGTGGAAGCTCGACACCACCGAGGACATTGTCGGCGCGCACGGCATCTGGTTCAACAAATACGGTCACAAGGGCCGCGGTCTGAACGACCTGATCAAGCCCGGCTCAGTGGTCGTCACCGACGTCGGTTCAACCGGCGAGGTTGGCTTCTTTGGCTCTGAAAACGTTCTAGGAATCCAGGCCGCGGGTGCTGTCGGTATCGTCACCAATGGCTATTGCCGCGACACCGGCGAAGTGACCATGCAGAAGACCCCGATGGTTTGCCGCGATCGTGGCCGCACCATCATTCCGGGCCGCATCGAAGTGGTCGAACTCAACGCCACGATCGGCATCGGCGGCGCCCAGGTGCGCCCCGGCGACATCGTCGGCTGCGATGACGACGGCCTCATCGTCGTCCCCATCGAAATCGCCAAGGAGGTCGCCTTGCATGCAAAAGCGGTCCTCATCGCCGACATGCGCGCCCGCGGCAAGCGCTACGAAAAGCTCGGCATGCCCCCCGATGAGTCCGTCGACGTGCCGGCCATCGACGCCTACTACGCCAGCCTGGGCTAAAACCCTGACGGTCGAGGTTCCAGCATGAAGATCATCGACGCCCACCAGCATTTCTGGAACCTCGACCAAAATTACCTGCCCTGGCTCAAGGACGAGCCGCCGATCCCCTTCCGCTACGGCGACTATTCCAGCCTCAAGCGCAACTACCTCCCCGCGGACTACCGCGGCGACAGCGCCGGCTTCGACATCGTCGGCACCCTCTTCGTGGAAACCGAGTGGGACCACACCGACCC
>JAEZKB010000290.1 GCA_023415605.1 Pseudomonadota bacterium | reverse complement strand
CATGGATACACGTGATGCACTTGTGGCTGCGGCCTTGAAAGTTCTGGAGCAGGGTGGGGAGGCGCAGTTCTCCACCCGCGCCGTCTGCGGCGTCGCCGATGTGACGGCGCCGACGCTCTATCACCACTTCGGCAATGCCGACGGACTGCTCAGCGCGGCGATCGCGCAGGCGTTCGAACAGTTCCTCGCCAGCAAGAAGGCGGCGGTGACGTCCGACGATCCGGTCACGGCGCTGCGGGAGGGCTGGGACGACTATGTGCGGTTCGCGGCGGCACGGCCGCGGCTCTACGTGACGATGATGAGCCGTTTCCTGCAGGGGGCGGAGATCCCGGCAGCGAAACAGGCGAACGACCTGCTGCTGGAGCGTGTCCGCGCCATTGCCGCCGCGGGGCGGCTGTCGGGCAGCGTCGAGGCCGCGGCCGACCAGGTCTGGGCGGCGGTGAATGCGGCGTCGCTGCTCCATGTCACGGCGGCGCAGCGCGGCGCCCAGCCGCCCGATCCAGCCGTCATCTCCGAGATGCGAGAGCGGACCATGCAGTCCATCCTCAAACCCTAAGGGGACCACGATCATGCGAGTACTTGTGACCGGGGGCTCCGGCTTCCTCGGCACGCGCCTTATTGCCCAATTGCTGGCCAGCGGCCACGAGGTGCTGGCACTGGCCCGCTCCACCGCCTCGCAGCGCAAGCTCGCGGCAGCGGGCGCCACACCGGTGCCGGGCGATCTCGAGGGCCAGCGGCTCAATCTGCCGCCTGTCGATGCCGTGGTGCATGCGGCGGCGCATTTCCACTTCGCCGGTTCGCGGGAGCAGTATTTCCGCACCAATCTCGATGGCACCAGGGCACTGCTCGATGCCGCGGGCAGGGCAGGGGCGAAGACCTTCGTTTATGTGAGTGCTGCCGGCATCATCATGGACGATCGCGGGTCGCCGGTGCACATGGCCGACGAGAGCGCGCCAACGCAGCCGGGGAGCTTCTCGCCCTATCTGGCCAGCAAGGCGCAGGCGGAAGCGGCGGTGCTCGCCGCCAACCGGCCGGGCTTTCGCACCATCGCGCTGCGCCCGCCGGGCATCTGGGGGCCGGGCGACATGTGGAGCCGCGAACTGCCCAAGGCCATCGCGTCACGGCAGTTCGGCTTCATCGACCGCGGCGACTATGCCTACGCCACCTGCCACGTCAACAACGTGATCGAAGCCATCCTCTGCGCGCTGGAACGCGGCACCGGCGGCCGCGCCTACTTCATCAACGACCAGGAAACCCTCACCTTCCGCGACTTCGTCCGCATGGTCGCCAGTCTCGACGGCCTCCCGATCGATCGGCTGCCCTCGATGCCGTACGGCGCCGCCTTCTTTGTCGGGCGCGTGCTGGAAAGCGTCTGGGTGTTGCTCCGCCGCCCCGGCGATCCACCGCTGTCGCGCTCGATGGTGCGGATGATCGGCCGGGAGTTCACCACCAGCGATGCCGCCGCCCGTCGGGAGCTCGGCTATGTCGGCAAAGTCTCGATCGCCGAGGGGCTGCGGCGCTATCGTTTGAAAGAGCGCGTCCCGGCGTGACGGCCCGCCGGGATGTGCTATCCTCGCCTGAGGTGAGGAGAGCCCATGACCATCGACGAAAAGCCCCGCGTTGTCGGCGGCGGCGCCAAGAAGCTGCTCTACACGGTCGAGACGATCCGCAAGATCGGCGTCCGCAAGGCAGCCAAGGCCCTGACGGCCAAGAATACCTGCAAGGCCTGCGCCTATGGCATGGGCGGCCAGCATGGCGGCATGACCAATGAACTCGGCGAGTTCCCCTCGGTCTGCAACAAGTCGGTGCAGGCGCAGTCGACCGACATCCAGCCCGGCATCCCGCACGAGGCCTTCGAGCATCCGCTGAGCGACCTGCAGCAGCTCACGGGGCGCGAGATGGAAAAGCTCGGCCGGCTCAACACGCCGCTCTTCAAACCTGCCGGCGCCGATCGCTACATGCCGATCTCGTGGGACTTTGCCCTGTCGCACGCGGCCGAAAAGATCGGCGCGGCGTCACCGGCGCGGACGTTCTTCTATTCCTCCGGCCGCTCGTCGAACGAGGCCGGCTTCGTGTTCCAACTGCTGGCGCGCGCCTTCGGCACCAACAACGTCAACAACTGCTCCTACTATTGCCACCAGGCGACCAGCGAGGGCCTCGCGACCACCATCGGCAAGGGCACGTCGAGCGTCGAACTCGCCGATCTCACGGGAGCCGATTGCATCTTCGTGATCGGCGCCAATCCGTCGTCGAACCACCCGCGCTTCATTCACATGCTCAAGGGCGTGCGCGATCGCGGCGGCGACGTCATTGTCATCAATCCGGCCAAGGAGCCGGGGCTGGTCAAGTTCGCGGTGCCGAAAAGCCCCGGCTCGCTGCTCTCGGGCGGAACGGAGATCGCGTCCGACTACCTGCAGCCGAAAATCGGCTCGGACATTGCCTTGTTCAAAGGCCTGATGAAGGCGGTGCTGGCGCTCGGCGCCGAGGACAAGGCGTTCATCGCC
The DNA here is from genome assembly GCA_023415605.1 of Pseudomonadota bacterium. Taxonomy (GTDB): domain Bacteria; phylum Pseudomonadota; class Alphaproteobacteria; order Rhizobiales; family Devosiaceae; genus Devosia_A. The sequence continues at coordinate 563 of JAEZKB010000290.1, read as the reverse complement.
GCCCACTGTGCAGACTACGACACCTTCCGCGCCGATCTCGATGCGCTGAGCTGGGAAGAGATCACCGCCGTCTGCGGCGTCCCACGCGCCGATATCGAGCGTGTCGCCGGCCGCTATGCCGAGCGGCAGAACGTTGTCTTCGCCTGGGGCATGGGCATGACCCATCACCTCCACGGCGTCGCCAATGTCGAAGCCATCGCCAACCTGGCGCTCTTGCGCGGCATGGCCGGCAAGCGCTTCGCCGGGCTGCTGCCCCTGCGCGGCCATTCCAACGTCCAGGGCATCGGCACCATCGGGGTCAAACCCGTCGTCTCCGAGCAGGTCTTTGTCGCCATGGAAGCCGCATTCGGCATCACCCTGCCGCGCGAAAAAGGTTTTGACACCATGGCCGCCCTGCAGGCTGCCGAGCGCGGCGAGATCGATGCCGCCGTGATCATGGGCGGCAATCTCTGGGGCGCCACGCCGGACACCGAGTTCGCCTCGCGGGCGATGGGCGCCATCGGCTTCAAGCTCTTCCTCACCACCACGCTCAACCGCGGCCATGTGCACGGGCTGGCCGAGGG
>JAEZKB010000288.1 GCA_023415605.1 Pseudomonadota bacterium | reverse complement strand
GCGGCCCCGTTGTTCTCTGGCAGGGCTTCTACTGCCCTGCGTAGCAGCTCTTTGTAATCTGCCATTGTGTACGTAACACTCGTAATTAGCCGGGATGTTTTAGCAAAAAAACTCAGTCTTGGAACGGGTCATGCACGAGGATGGTATCCAGCCGTTCCGGGCTGGTCGAAAGCATGGCCACCGGCGCCCCGATGAGCTCTTCGATATATCTCACGTATTTGACCGCTTGTGCTGGCAATTCCGACCAGCTACGCGCCCCTGCTGTTGTTTCTGACCACCCCTCCAGCGACTCGTAGATCGGTCTAACAGCAGCTTGTGCCCCCATTGAGGCAGGCAAATAGTCCACCCGCTTGCCATCGATCTCATAGCCGACGCAGACCTTGATCTCCTTGAGGCCATCCAAAACATCCAGCTTTGTCAATGCGATACCGGAGATGCCTGAGGTCCGGACGGTCTGCCGTACGATTACGGCATCGAACCAACCGCAGCGGCGCTTGCGCCCGGTAACTGTGCCGAATTCGTGGCCGCGGGTGCCGAGAAATTCGCCGACCTCACCAAAGTCTTCTGTGGGAAACGGTCCCTCGCCCACTCGCGTGGTGTAGGCCTTGGTGATGCCGAGCACATAGCCGATGGCCGTCGGCCCCAGGCCCGACCCTGCCGCGGCCTGCCCGGCGACGGTGTTCGACGAGGTCACGAACGGGTAAGTACCGTGGTCATTGTCAAGCAGTGCGCCCTGCGCACCCTCAAAAAGGATTCGCGCGCCGTCGCGCCGCTTTTCGTCCAACAGGCTCCACACCTGGCCGACAAAGGGTAGCACCGCGTCCTTGACCTGCATGAGTTCATCGTAGAGCGCGTCGACGCTGAATTCGCTGAGGTTCATGCCGCGGCGCAGCGCGTTGTGGTGCGCCAGGAGTCGCTCGATCTTGTCCTTGAGCGTTGCCGGATCGGCGAGGTCGCAGACGCGGATGGCGCGGCGGCCGACCTTGTCTTCATAGGCCGGGCCGATGCCACGCTTGGTGGTGCCGATTTTGAGGCCGGAATTGGCGTTCTCCCGGGTGGCGTCGAGTTCGCGGTGGACCGACAGGATCAGCGGCGCGTTCTCGGCGATCTTGAGGACATCCGGGGTGACATGCACACCCTGCTCGCCCAGTTTTTCTAGTTCTTTGACGAAGTGGTGCGGATCGACGACAACACCGTTGCCTATGACCGAGAGCTTGCCGCTGACCACGCCCGAGGGCAGCAAGCTGAGCTTGTAGCTGACGCCGTCGATGACCAGCGTGTGGCCGGCATTATGGCCACCCTGATAGCGCACGATGACATCGGCACGTTCCGCTAGCCAATCGACGATCTTGCCCTTGCCCTCGTCGCCCCATTGGCTGCCGACGACCACCACATTTGCCATTGAGAAACAGTCCCCGCACTCGGGCCGGCCCGGCCATGCGTCCATGCGCTGGCGTGCCGCCGCAAAAACCTTGATAAGTCTTGCGCCACCCCGACGAGTCCGGTTCGGACCTGCTGCAAATCGCTGGTATGGCGATGACCCTTTAGACTACTCGTGACCTGATGACAAATCCGCCCACCGCCGCAGCCGGCGCCTCTCCCGTTCGCACTGCCTACATCATCCTGACGCTGACCAGTCTCTTCTGGGGCGGTAATGTCATCGCCGGAAAGCTGGCAGTCGGCCACATCGAGCCCAATGCGCTGATGATCCTGCGCTGGAGCGGTGCGTTGCTGGCGGTATTGCCGTTTGCTGCCGCTCCAATCAGGCGCGACTGGCCGGTGATCCGAAAGTCGTGGCCGCTGCTCATCTATTTCGGCGCCATCGGCTTTGCGACGTTCAACGTTTTCGTCTACATGGCGGCGCATTTCACCTCCGGGGTGAATATCGCCATCGAGCAGGTGGCGGTGAACATCTTCGTCATGCTGCTGAACTTCGCGCTGTTCCGGACTCGGGTCCGCGGCCTCCAGGTGCTCGGCGTGCTGTTGACGATTCTCGGCGTCGCGCTCACGGCCACTCATGGACAGCTGGTAAGACTTTTGTCGCTCGAACTGAACGCCGGCGACCTCATGGTCATCGCCGCTTGCTTTGTCTACGCCACCTATTCGATCGCCCTGCGCTGGCGTCCGCCGGCGCATTGGATGAGCATCTTTGTGGTCTCGACTGTCGGCGCCATCGCCGCCTCCATTTTCTACCAAGGCATCCTGGGCGGCGGAGTGATGGCCTTCTTCGATCAATTGCCGACGATCACCACGCAAGGCTGGCTCATCGTCGCCTATACGGTTCTCTTTCCCTCGGTCTGCTCGCAGATCCTCTATGTCCGAGGCGTGGAGCTTATCGGGTCCAACCGGGCCAGCCTCTTCGTCAACCTGATACCCATCTTTGGCACCATCGGCTCGGTGCTGGTCTTGGGCGAGCGGCTGGAACTGTTTCACTCGTTAGCAGCCGGGCTGGTGATTATCGGTATCGTTCTCGCCGAATTCGCCGTGCGGCGGGCTTAGCGCAGTAGCGCCGCCAGCGCCTCGGGGCCGCCCTGCAGCACGTTGAGATCGACCGGCCCTTCGATGCCCCGGATGCTGCCGCGGTTGTGGTACTGCCAAACGGTCCAGTCATTGTTTGCCGGCGGCCAGGCGAGCGATCGTACCCACATCTTCCGGTCAGGAATGGCTGAGGCATAGGCCTCATGCGCATCTCCGATGAGGTAGATCATAACCCGTTGGCCGAATTCCGCTTCCACCCGGTCGGTGAAGATCTTGAGTTCAGCCGCCAGTTCGTCCGGGGCCGGACGCGCCCCGCAATTTCCACCGAACTCGATATCGACCACCGGCGGCAGCTGTGGATCATCCTTGGGGACAGTGCGGATGAAATTCTCCGCCTGTTCGATGGCCGGCCGGCAGAAGGTGAAAAAGTGATAGGCGCCGACGGCGATGCCGAGCGACCGGGCCACGAGGAAATTGCTGAGGAACTTGCGGTCGACATGGTCGCCTCCCTCGGTCGCCTTAATGATGGCGAAGGACACATCGTCCGCCACCACCTTTTGCCAGTCGATGACACCCTGATGGTGGGAAACATCGATGCCTCGAACCGGATATTTCGTCCGGTCCGGCGTGTAGGTGACAAAGTAAAGCCAGCCGCCTGCCCCTATCAGCGCTACCACCCCGAGGGTGGCAGCGCCGACAATGAGGGCGCGGCGAAGCATGCTTAGAACCGCAGGGCCTTGGCCTGCTTGACGCCTTCGAGCTTGGCGATCTCGCCGAGCTGGGCTTCGGTCAACTCACCGTCGATCGAGAGCAGCGCGATGGCATCACCGCCCACCTCGGCTCGGCCGAGGTTAAAGTTGGCGATGTTGATGCCGAGCTTGCCCAGTAGCGTGCCGAGACGGCCGATATGGCCGGGCTTGTCCTCGTTGGTGACATAGAGCATCGAGCCGGTGAGTTCGGCTTCCATGTTGATGCCCTTGACCTGGATGACGCGCGGCTTGCCGTTGGCGAAGATCGTCCCTGCCACCGCCCGCTCTTGCTTGGCGGTGGTGATGGTCAGCCGGATATAACCTTCGTACGCCCCCTGCTGGTCGCGGCTGACGAGCTCGACATTGATGCCGCGATCCTTGGCGATCTGCGGCGCGGAGACCATGTTGACCTCCTGCATCTGCGGCTTGAGCACGCCGAACAAGGCCGCAGCGGTCATCGGCTTGACGTTGAGCGCGGCGACCGAGCCCTCGTACTCGATGCGGATGCCCGTGATCGGATCTTCGGTCAGCTGGCCGGCGAACGAGCCCAGCGTTTCTGCCAACTTCACCCACGGCGTGAGACGCGGCGCTTCCTCGGCGGTGATCGACGGGAAGTTGAGCGCGTTCGAAATTTCCCCGCTCATCAGATAGGCGGAAATCTGCTCGGCCACCTGCAGCGCTACGTTCTCCTGCGCCTCGGTAGTCGAGGCACCCAGATGCGGCGTCGCGATGAAATTGGGGAGGTCGAACAGCACATTGCTGGTCGCGGGCTCTTCGACGAAGACGTCGAACGCAGCACCAGCAACCTTGCCGGACTTGAGCGCATCGGCCAGCGCGGCTTCATCGACGAGGCCGCCGCGGGCGCAGTTGATGATGCGGACGCCATCCTTCATCTTGGCGATGGCATCGGCATTGATGATGTTCTTGGTCGCTTCAATCAGTGGCGTGTGCAGCGTGATGAAGTCGGCGCGCTTGAACAGGTCATCGAGTTCGACCTTCTCGACACCCATGGCCTGGGCGCGTTCCGGGGTAAGGAACGGGTCGAAGGCGACGACCTTCATCTTGAGGCCTTGGGCGCGATCCGCGACGATCGAGCCGATATTGCCCGCACCGATTAACCCGAGGATTTTGTTGGTGACTTCGACGCCCATGAAGCGGTTCTTTTCCCACTTGCCGGCGCGGGTGGAGGCGTCGGCCTCGGGGATTTGGCGGGCGAGCGAGAGCATCAGCGAAATGGCGTGCTCGGCGGTGGTGATCGAGTTACCGAAGGGGGTGTTCATGACGATCACGCCCTTCTTGGTGGCAGCCGGAATATCGACATTGTCGACGCCGATGCCGGCCCGGCCAATCACCTTCAAGTTCGTGGCAGCGCTGAGGATTTTGTCGGTGACCTTGGTGGCCGAGCGGATCGCGAGGCCATCGTAATTGCCGATGACTTCGAAGAGCTTATCCTTGTCCTTGCCGAGATCCGGCAGGTAGTCGACCTCGACGCCATTGTCCTTAAAGATCTGGACGGCTGTCTTCGAAAGCTTGTCAGAAACGAGCACCTTGGGCATGTGCGCCCTCCTTTTGCCCCGTCGATGAACGACGGATGAATGGGGAAAATGCGCTCCCGCGGTGCGGGAGCAGCTGAAATGGATCAGGCAGCGGCCCTGAGGGCAGATTTTTCGAGCGCGAAGGCGTGGTCCAGCCACGGGGTCAGCGCCACCAGGTCCGACGTCTCTACTGTGGAGCCGCACCAGATGCGGAAGCCGGTCGGTGCGTCACGGTAGTGGCCGATGTCATAGGCAACGCCGGCCTTGTCGAGCCGCGAGACCATGGCCTTGGCGAAGGCCGCCTGCTTGTCGGCATCGAGCGCCGCGACCTCCTCATCGGAGATGACGAGGCAGACCGACGTATTGGACCGGTAGGCTTCTTCCTTGGCGAGGAAGTCGATCCAGTCGGTCTTGGCGACCCAATCGGCGATCGCCTTGAAGTTAGCATCGGCGCGCTTCTGCATGCCCTTGAGGCCGCCGACGGTCTTGCCCCACTCCATCGCGTCGACCGCGTCTTCGACGCAGATCATCGAGACAGTGTTGATGGTGGCGCCCTCGAAGACGTCCGCCATCAGCTTGCCACCCTTGGTGAGACGGAAGATTTTCGGCATCGGCCAGGCAGGCTTATGGGTCTCCAGCCGTTCGACGGCGCGCGGCCCAAGGATCAGAATGCCGTGCGCGGCTTCCCCGCCGAGTGCCTTCTGCCAAGAAAAGGTGACCACATCGAGCTTGGAGAAATCGAGGTTCTGCGCGAAGGCAGCCGAAGTCGCATCGCAGATCGTGAGACCTTTGCGGTCGTCCGGAATCCAGTCGGCATTTGGCACACGCACGCCCGAGGTGGTGCCGTTCCAGGTGAAGACGACGTCGTTGTCGAAGTTCACCGTCGAGAGGTCGGGCAGCTCGCCGTATGGCGCCTTGATGGTGCGAACATTATCGAGCTTGAGCTGCTTGGTGACATCGGTGACCCAGCCCTCGCCGAACGATTCCCAGGTCAGCATATCGACGCCACGGGCGCCGAGCATGCCCCAGAGGGCCATTTCGACAGCGCCGGTATCGGAAGCCGGGACGATGCCGATGAGGTGCGTATCGGGCACTTCGAGCAATTCGCGGGTCAGCGAGATCGCCTTCTCGATGCGTGCCTTAGCCGGCTTGGCGCGGTGCGAACGGCCAACCAGTGCATTGGCGAGCGCTTCTACCGTCCAACCAGGACGTTTGGCACAGGGGCCCGACGAGAAATTCGGATTAGCCGGTTTCACCGCCGGCGCGGTCAGGGGCATATCAGCCATGGCGACCCTCCCAGGTCGAAAGCCTTGCGTTAGGGCAAGGTGTCCTGAGGCGGGCAGATACTCCTCTCCCGGCATGGCCGTCAATGGGGAAGTCGCCGCCAAATCGGCCAAACCGAGTAATCGCACCTACCATTGAGGAGGCACTGAGTATTGCCGTCCAACGACGGGGCCGGCGGGTAAAATAGTCATCCAGGTTATTGCGGCAGGCGGTTAAGCCGGGGCAAATTCCGCTCCCTTAAAGCCGGCGCTGCACTCCCTGCGGCGCCAGCCATGCGGAGACAACAACAATGAACATCATCAAATCCGTACTCGCCGTTGGTCTTCTGGGCCTCGGCCTCGCCACTCCCGCCTTCGCTCAATCGGCGCTCGACCAGATCAAGTCCGCCGGTGTGCTGCGCGTCGGCACTGAAGGCACCTACCCGCCCTTCACTTACCACGACGAATCCAACGCTCTCGTCGGGTTTGACGTCGAGATCGCCCAGGAAATCGCCAAGCGCCTCGGCGTCAAGGCAGAGTTCGTCGAGGGCCCGTGGGACGGGCTGATCGCCGGCATCGACGCCAACCGCTACGACGTGGTGGTGAACCAGGTCGGCATCACCGATGCCCGCAAGGAAAAATACGACTTCTCCGAGCCCTACATCGCCTCAAAGGCCGTGCTGATCGTCAAGGGTGACAACACGGACATCACCTCGTTCGAGAGCCTCAAGGGTAAGAAGTCAGCCCAGACGCTGACCTCGAACTTCGGCAAACTGGCCGAAGAGAGCGGCGCTGAACTCGTCGGCACCGAAGGCTTCGACCAGTCGGTAGCGCTGGTGCTGCAGGGCCGCGCCGACGCCACCATCAACGACAGCCTCTCCTTCTACGACTTCAAGAAGAAGCAGCCCGACGCTGATCTCAAGATTGCTGCCGAGCAGGCCAATGCCGACTATTCGGGCGTGCTGCTCGCCAAAGGCAAGCCGGAGCTGCAGGCCGCGATCAACACCGCGCTCGAAGAGATCAAGGCCGACGGCACCTACGCGGCCATCTCCGAGAAGTATTTCGGCGCCGACGTCTCGCAGTAGTCACTGCGCCGCGACCTGATAGGATCGACCGGCCGCCTTGCGCGGCCGGTTTGTTTTGCTGACGGAGCACCGATGCCGCACTGGCTCAACCTGATGATCGAGTCGTTCCCGGCGCTGCTCTGGGCCTGCCTGCAGTTCACCGTGCCGCTGACGCTCCTGAGCTTCGTCTTCGGCCTGGCGCTCGGTTTCGGCGTGGCGCTCATCCGGCTTTTTGCTTTCTGGCCGTTTGTTCTTATGGTGCGGTTCTATGTCTGGATCATCCGCGGCACACCGCTCCTGGTGCAGCTGTTCCTGATCTTTTACGGCCTGCCCGCCGCAGGCATCGTCCTCGATGCCTTTCCGGCAGCGCTGATCGGCTTCACCCTCAATATCGGCGCCTATTCGTCCGAAATCGTTCGGGCAGTGCTGGGCTCAGTGCCCAAAGGGCAGTGGGAAGCCAGCTATTCGATTGGCATGACCTGGAGCCAGGCCATGCGCCGGATCATCCTGCCGCAGGCCAGCCGCATCGCGGTGCCGCCGCTCTCGAACACCTTTATCTCGCTGGTCAAGGACACCTCGCTGGCCGCCGCCATCACGGTCCCCGAGCTATTCCGGGCCGGGCAGCGCATCGTCGCCACCAGCTATGAGCCGCTGATCCTCTACATCGAGGTGGCGCTGATCTATCTCGCGGTAAGCTCGGTGCTGTCGGCGCTGCAGACGCGGCTCGAGAAGCGGCTCTCCCGCTATGGCGGCTACCTGGAGGCCGCGTCGTGATCATCCTTGAAGCCATCCACAAGCGCTTTGACGCCCTCGAAGTGCTGAAGGGCGTGTCCGTGACTGTGCCCGAACGCAGCGTCACCGCGCTGATCGGCCCATCGGGCAGCGGCAAGAGCACTCTTCTGCGATGCGTCAACCTGCTGGAAATTCCGCAGCAGGGCCGCATCGTCATTGGGGATACGGCGCTCGATTTCACGCCGCACAGCCGGCCCAGCAAGGCCAGCATTTTGGAACTGCGGCGCAAGACCGGAATGGTGTTTCAGAACTTCCAGTTGTTCCCGCATTTGACCGTGCTCGAGAACGTGATGGAGGGTCTCGTCACCGTGCTCAAGTGGCCCAAGGACAAGGCGCGCGTCCGGGCGCTCGAACTGCTCGATAAGGTCGGCATGCTGCCCAAGACGGATGCCTGGCCGGCCAATCTTTCCGGAGGGCAGCAGCAGCGCGTCGCCATCGCCCGGGCGCTGGCGCCCTCGCCCCAGGTCTTGCTCTGCGACGAACCGACCTCGGCGCTGGATCCCGAACTTGCCATCGAAGTGGTCGAGGTGCTGACGCAGCTGGCCCGCGAAGGCACCACCATGCTGATGGCGACCCACGACCTGCGCCTCGCGTCGTCGATCGCCAACAATGTGGTGTTTCTCGACCGCGGCGAGATTGTCGAGGCCGGTCCGGCGCACGAGGTGTTCGGCAATCCGCAGCGCGAGCGCACCAAGCGCTTCGTGGCGACGCTCGGCGCCTAGGTCGATCCGTAGGTCTCGATCAGCCACGCAATGATGGCAGCGCGGTCGGTCATCCGCTCGGCCGGTGCCGGTACGGCGGCAAAACCGTGGCGCTGCAGCGCAGAATTCAGCGTCAGTCCGCGATTGACCGGGTTAACGACCGTCATGGTGCGATCGGCGATCTCGGCCGCCAGCGTTTTCGACATACGCTTGGCCATCACGCCCAATTTCTCAGTTTCGAGGTCTGGCCGATGCCAGGATTCATGGAGTTGGTCGGGTCGAGCGAGCGGTAGAAATCGGCAAGCACCGGCTTGGCCGTATAGAGGTGGCCGACATTGTGCTCGGACGGGAACTCGATGCCGCGGCCGTTGAGATGGGCAATGATCTTATGCTCGATGTCGAGCCAGTCGGTGCCCTTCTTGACTGCATAGTCGTAGTGGAACACCTGGCAGAAGAAATGCCCGCACGGGATGCGTCGCTCGATGTATTGCTCCAGCCCTTCGGGAAGCGTCTCGCGCCAGTCGATGGTGTTGCGCGGCAGAGCCAGGTCGAGCGCCACGATGTTCTCGACCTTGTCCGAATGCACGGCCCGATAGCGCACCGAGCCGCCGCCGACGGCATAGCGGTTTCGGAAGGCGGCCAGCGCCTCCTCCTCGTCGCACTCGAAGAAATCGCCGCTGGCAGAGGGGAAGATCGAGGCCAGATGCGCCCGTGCTTCGTCGATGCCCGCACCATCCATGCGCAGCAGCAGATGGTGCTTATAGCGGTCCCGAAATGCATTCATTCGCGCCGGCAGATGGCCGGGCAGGATACCCGTGATCACCTGCAGGAGTTTGTCGGAAAGGTTGGTGCCAAGTCCCAGCTTGCCGGTGATGGCATCGAACCGGCTCTTGAGCGCAAAAGCGGTCGGGATGCGCTCGGTGCCGGCATGCTTGATGAGAAGGTAGAGGTCCTTGCCGTACTTTTCGGCCAGCGTGTAGGCGTCCTGGTGGAGATACTCGCCGGCCACCGGCAAATTCCTGAACTGGCCTAGGATGTGACGGCGGAGATTGGTGAGCTCCATGAAGTCGTTGGAGCCGACATAGAACACCTTCGACGGCCCGGAACTCGGGAAGGTGTCGAGCCGCACCGCGAAGACGCAAAGTTTGCCGGCACTTCCGGCCGCCTCGTAGAGCAGCCGCGGATCGTTGTTGAAGCGCGCCGGTCCCGGCGCCTCGATATCGCGGATCAGCGTCGCATAGTCGGGATCGGAGGCGAGCCGACCGGTGTCGTGCCAGACATCCGCTTCACTGTACCGGCCGGTATCCAGTCGATTGAGGATCTCCTCCGGGTCGTTGCCAAGGTCGATGCCCAGATTGTTGACCAGCGACACGCTGCCGTCCTCATTCACCCGCGCATAGAGCGCCAGTTGGGTGAAAGCCGGACCCCGCCGGATCAGGGCGCCGCCCGAATTGTTGCAGACGCCGCCGACGATCGAGGCGCCGATGGTGGTCGAGCCGATCACCGAATGCGGCTCCCGGCCGAGGGGCCGGATCAGTTTCTCCAGGCGGTGCAGCGTCGCCCCGGCCAGCGCCAGCACCTGCTCGCCGCCCTTCAATAGATCGATGCGGCCAATGCGCATGGTGTTGATGAGCACGACCTCGCGATCGTAGTCCTCGCCAAACGGCGTCGAGCCGCCGTTGAGACCGGTGTTCGCCGCCTGCATGATGACGATGCGATCTGCCTCGATCGCGGCCTTGAACACGCGCCACTGTTCGAGCAGCGTGCCCGGCCGGACCACCGCCAGGACCCTGCCCTCTCCATAGCGGTATCCCTTGCGGAAGCGGCGGTTCTGGCGGGCATCGGTGAGCACATGCGCATCGCCGACGACGCTGCGAAACTTCGCCAGCAGGGCGTCGCTGGAGATTTGGAGGGTCGTGGACATAGGAATGCAGCAGCCTAAAGTGGAATTCCAGATGCCAGAAATAGTCTAGATCAACGCCGGCGTCGATGCTTGTCGCGCATGGCCCCACAGCTGGCGGAGAGGGCTGCCGTTGACTCTCCTTTAACCCACCCCGGCTACCTCCTTTGGCTCAGGAGTGTTGAGTCATGCGTACACTTGCTGCGGCCGTTGCCGCTCTCTTTTTCACCGTTTCCGGCGCTTCGGCCCAGTATTTCGACTGGAACCGATTCTATGCCGGTCCCTTCGCGGGCTTTGGCTTCGGCCAGTCGACCTTCACTGCCCCCGCGGGCTCGACGACGTTCGGCACGGCCGGCTTCTCGGCGGGCGTATTGGTGGGAACCACTCAGGATTTCAACGGCTTCGTGGTGGGCGGCGAGCTCGACGCGCAGGCCGGAGGCATGACGGGATCGGCAACCTGCCCGGCCAGCACCGACAAGTGCGCTACGTCGATTACCTGGCTTTCGAGCCTCCGCGCCAAAGCCGGCATCGCGACGCCTGTGGGCCTCTTCTATGGGACGGTCGGCCCAGCACTGGGCGGGGTCGAAGCGCAGGTGGCGCCTAGTGGCGGCCTGCCGCGTGCCGTTAACCAGACCCGGATCGGCTATACCGCCGGCCTCGGCTTCGAAATGCCGATCTCGGACAAGGTCACCTTGGGCGGCGAGTATGCCTATTCCGAGCTCTGGAAGCTCGAGGAGACCGGCACGCTCTATGGCGGCCAGACCTCAGCCACCGCCCAGATGCATGCCATCCGGGCGGGCGCACGGTTCTCGTTCTAGCCTCAGGCGGGTTTCGAAAAGCTCGTAGGACTGAGGAACTGGCTCGCTATGTTGGCGACGATCAACCCGTCAGCCTCGGATTTGGCACGCGCGGCCTGCCACTCCGGATCGGCGAGGAACGCGCCCCAGCGCTTTTCGCGATCGGCCATCGAATCCCAACGGATCATGTAGGTAAGATCGTTGTTCGATTCCCCAACCGCCGTGGTCCAGAACCCCGCCTGCACGATGCCGTGCTTGTCCCATATGCGAAGGGTATCGGTCTCGAAGCGCTTGAGCAGCGCCGGTAGGCGGCCCGGCAGGCACTTGTAGATCCGCAGTTCGTAGATCATCAGAAACTCCACATGAAAAAACCAGCCGCCCGGTTGGACGGCTGGCCGGAATGGTTCGGCTCAGAGCCTTAGCGGCTGAACGGTACCGAGGCGGTGAGGATATCGCCCGATTCGTTGAACTCCACCTCGAAATCGACGGTGATGGAATCGCCAACGAGAGTGATCTTCGAGCCGATGCGGACATTGTTGCCGCCGCGATCAACCTGCTTTTCGGCGAGGTCGAAGCTGATCGATTCGCCACGCTTCTGGCCAATGGCCATTCCGGTGAAACCCGCATTCGAGCTCATCGCAGCCTGGTACCGCTTGATCTTGTCGTCATAGGCGATGGTGCCCGAGACCGAGAGGGTCATGTCCACCAGGGTGCAGCGGCCCGCATAGTTGATCTTGGCCTGGTTGCCCTTGGAGACGCCGAGGCGGCAGCGGAACGATTCCGGCTTTTCGCCGCCGACGAGAGCACCCGAGCCCTTCCAGTCGCCGACGTAGGAGCTGAGCAGCGCCAGTTCCGCTTCGCCGGCCTTCGCCGGCTGCGCCGCAAAGCCCGCAACCATAACCGTCGCGGCAACACCCGCCGCAAACAATCCCTTAATCGTCATCCGACGCCCTCCAATGGCGTTGTCCACGCCTCGTCAACCGTGCACATTGCAGAAACAGGTTGATGAGTGCAGTGATAAATTGACTTGCCCCAAGCGGTCATAGCAGAGATCGAGCGGCGACCGAAGGGGCAGAGAGTTAACGTTTTTTTCAAAACTCTGAAGCGTCGCAACTCGGCAACTATCCGCCCCGCAACGCGAGAAACAACGATAGTTGGACATGACCGCAGGTCAGACTACAACCGCCGCCGACCCGATTATCACCGTCTCGGGTGTCAATTACACGCTCGAGATTGCCGGCAAGCCGCTTCACATCTTGAAAAATGTCGGGATTTCCGTTGATCCAGCCGAAGTGGTCGCCATCGTCGGCCCCTCCGGCAGCGGCAAGACGTCGCTGCTGATGTTGCTGGCGGGGCTGGAAAAGCCAACCTCGGGACAGATCGTCGTCGCCGGCCACAGTCTACCCGAACTCAGCGAAGACAACCTGGCGCTGTTCCGCCGCAAGACGCTGAGCATCGTCTTCCAGAGTTTCCACCTGATTCCGTCGCTGACTGCCCTGGACAATGTCGGCCTGGCGCTCGAGATCGCAGCGCCTGAGCTGCCGCTGGCCGAAGTGCGCAAGCGCGCAGCCGAAGCGCTGGAGGCCGTGGGTCTCGGCGGACGTCTCGACCACCGGCCGGCGGCGCTTTCCGGCGGCGAACAGCAGCGCGTCGGTCTGGCCCGCGCCATGATCGCCCGCCCGCGCCTGTTGCTGGCTGACGAACCGACCGGCAATCTCGACCAGGCCACCGGCGCCCGCGTCATCGAACTGATGTTCGATCTCGCCCGCAAGCAGGGCACCGCCGTGGTGCTGATTACCCATGACCCCGGCCTTGCAGCTCGCGCCGACCACGTCTTCACCATGACCGCGGGCGAACTCACTGAAACCATCGCGGAACACACCTGATGCGCGGTTTCCTCGCGGCGGTTCGCATCGGCCTCAAGGACATGCGCGGCGACCTCAGGCGCTTCGGCCTGCTCGTCGCCTGCCTCGCAGTCGGGACCGCACTGATCGCCGGCGTGAGCTCGGTGGGCGCCAGCATCCGTCAGGCTGTCAATGAGAACGCCGCCGTCATCATGGGTGGCGACGTCGAGCTCTCCCGTGCCGATCGTCCAGCGACGTCCGACGAAATCGCCCAGATGCAGGGCTTTGGCCGCCTCTCGATCGTCGTCGACACCAATGTGCGCGCCGAGCAAGGCGAGGCCGATGCCTTTGTGGACCTGATCTCTGTTGGCGATACCTATCCGCTGCTCGGCCAGGTGTTCAGCCCGCAACTGCCGGCCGATACCAGCGTCTATCAGTTCCTCGCCCCCTCCGATCAAGGCATCCCCGGCGCCCTGATCTCGTCGCTGATGCTCGACCAGCTCGGCATCGAGGTCGGCGACCAGTTTGACCTCGGCGGCACGCCGTTCGAAGCCCGCGGCACCCTTACTAGCATCCCGGACTCGGCCGTACGCGGCTTCCGCCTCGGTCTGCCGGCAGTGATCACGCTGGATGCCCTAGCCTATCTCTCTGACCGCACCAGCCCGCTGCCGGGCTTGGGCAGCTGGTTCCGCTACAAGATAGTCCTCGACGGACTGCAGCCCGACGAGGGCAAAGCGCAGTTGGATGCAGCGCTGGGCGATGCCGGTTGGACGGTACGCTCCGCGCGCGATGGCCTCGGGCCAATGGTGCGCTACTACGACCTCTTCATGCAGTTTCTGACCATTGTCGGTCTGGCCTCGCTGCTGATCGGCGGGATCAGCGTCTGGACCGGCATTTCGGCCTACATCGCTGAGCGCGGCAATGTCATTGCCGTGCTGCGCTCGATGGGTGCCGGGCGCTCGCGCATCTTCGTCCACTTCGCCGCACAAGTGGCGACCCTCGCCGCCGTCGGCGTCGGCATCGGCCTTACCGTCGGCGCCTCCATCGCCCTGCTGGCGCTGCCGGCCGTGGCCCGCGCGGTGGGCATCGACCTCGCGCCGCAACTGCATCTGCAGCCGCTGGCCGTTGCCGCGGGCGTCGGGCTGCTGACAGCCTTCGCCTTTTCCTACATTCCGCTGGTGCACGCCCAGAGCTTCAGCCCGGTGCTGCTGTTCCGCTCGAAGGGCCTCGCGGCGCCGCCGGTGGATTGGCCAGCCCTGCTCGGGAGCCTAAAGATCGTGCCGCTGGTCGTCGCCACGATCGCCTTCTTCTGGCTGGCTGTGATCATGACCAATGACGCCATTTTGGTCGCAGCCTTTGCGCTGGTCAGCGTCTTTGCCGTCGTGCTCTTCCGTATCGGCATCTGGCTCGCGACGCTGGCGCTCAACCGCCTGCCGGAGCCGAAGAACCGGATTCTCCGTCACGCCCTGCGCGACATTGTCGGTTCGGGCTCGAATGCACCGGCCGTAGTCGTCTCGGTTGGGCTGGCGCTCGCCATGCTGGTCGTAGTGCTGGCCCTGCAGCAGAACCTCCGCAACGAATATCTCGGCGCCTCGGTATTCGACGCACCGACGCTCGTCGCTTCCGATCTCTTCGCTGACGAAGTCGATCAGTTGCAGGCGATGAAGGATGGCGGCACGAGTGTCACCGCCTTCACCGCGACGCCGATGCTGCGCGGCTCGCTGACCGCCATCAACGGTACGCCTGTCGCGACGCTCCGCACTCGTGGACCCGAAGCCTTGTTCTTCCTCGCCGGCGAAGTGCCGCTCACTTACCGCCAGGTGCTGCCGCCGACCTCGAAGGTCGTCGAAGGGGAATGGTGGGCCGACGCCTATGCCGGCCCGCCACTCGTGTCGCTGCACCAGAGCCTGCGCTCAGGCCTCAACGTCAAGATCGGCGACGAACTGACCTTCGACATCTTTGGCGAAGCCGTGAGTGCCCGCATCGCCAATTTCCGTGATTACTCGTGGCAGGGCGGCATCGACTTCCTCGCGACCTTCTCGCCCGGCGTGCTCGAAGGCTATCCGGCCACCCTGCTCGGCGCCGTCACCGCGGCACGCGGCCAGGAAGACGCCGTGGAGCGCGAACTCGCCAGCTCGCTGCCCGATGTGCGCTTCATCGCCATCGGCCAGACCTTGGAATTGATCACCACCGCGTTGAGCCAGCTCTCGCTTGCCGCCTCGCTGGTCGGCGGCCTGGCGGTCAGCAACGGCCTGCTTGTTCTGATCGGTAGCCTCGCAACCGGTCGCCGCCAGCGGCAGGCCAATGCCGTGATCAACAAGGTGCTGGGGGCTACTTGGTGGGATGTGATCGCCGTTAACGTACTGCACTTCGCCATCCTGGCGGCCTTTGCAGCACTGCTAGCGACACCGATGGGCATTGCACTCGCCTGGGTGCTGACGCTGGTGATGCTCGACGTCGAGTTCAGCATCAACGCTGCGACCATCTCCGCTGTGGACCTGGGTGCCATCGCCATCACCGGCCTCCTCGGCGCAACCACTATCCTCAAGGCGCTCTCGGTGCGCCCAGCGCATCTCCTCCGAGAACCCTGACGGGGTGACAGAACGGACCGGCTTGGCTATAAGGCCGGTCCGCGACCTGACCCTTGGGAGACAGTCGATGACCTCATGGAATACGACCCGCCGCTGACTTGCGGCATTCGCTCCGGCGCCTGATGCCCCTCTTAGGGCCGCGCCTCATCGTCTGACATTCCCGCCCGTGGAGGGCATTCATGTCCGGTCGCTTCGCGAACCTCGTAGACCCTTTTGTCGCCTATGCTGCGCGGACTCCATCCGCCAAGCCGATCCGCTTCATCCTCGATCAACTCAAACCCTTCCGCTGGGTGATTGCCGGCAGCCTAATCCTCACGGTGATCGGTGCAGCCCTCGAAGTCTGGCTCATCGGCTACACCAGCCAACTGGTTGATATCCTCGTTTCTACCGGTCCGGAAACCCTTTGGGCAGATCATGGCGTTGAGTTCCTGATCGTCGCGCTCGTGGTGCTGATTGGCCGGCCGCTCGCCGGCTACTTGCGCGAAAGTCTTGACGACATCGCCTTCCGCCCCAATGCCGAAGCAATGATTGCCTGGCGTGCCCACCGCCACGTCACCCGGCAGTCGGTCGGCTGGTTCCGCGACAACCTCTCCGGTCGTATTGCGAACCAGGTTTATGCCATAGGCGGCAGTGCCGTCGGCGCGGCCTATTCGGTGGTACATACGTTGGCCTATGTCAGCATCTATGTGTTCGGCGCGCTCAGCCTGATGGCCTCGATCGACTTACGCCTGGCCTTGCCACTGCTGCTCTGGGCCGCGGCCTATCTCGGCTTCATGGCCTATGTGGTGCCGCGCGTGCAGAAGAAATCGAGCCTGGTGCAGGAGGCCTATAGCCGCCTCACTGGCATGCTGGTCGATGCCTACGGGAATATCGATACTCTGAAACTCTTCGCCAATGCGGCGGCCGAGGATGAGGAGGCGCACAATCGTTTCAAGGCCGTACGGGACACCTTCGTGCGCATCGAGACGCTCGAGGTGATGATCAACTCGACCATGCTGTTCCTTGGCAGCGCGCTGATCGTCGGGCTGGTCGGCTACACCGTGGTGCTGTGGCAATCGGGCGAGGCGCCGGTTGGCCTCGTTGCGGCAGCGCTGGCGCTGAGCTTCCGCATTACCGGTATGGCGGAGTGGATGCTCGACGCCGTCTCCGCCCTCTTCGGCTATCTCGGTTATCTGCGGGAGGCGCTGAAAACGGTGGCGCAGCCATTGGCCATCAGCGATGCACCCGGTGCCAAGGAACTCCGCATCGCCGGCGGCGCCATCGCCTTCCGCGATGTCACCCACCGCTATGGCAAGGACGATGGCGGCTTGGAAGGCGTGACACTGACCATTGCCCCGGGCGAGAAAGTCGGAATCGTCGGCCGTTCAGGCGCCGGCAAATCAACACTGGTCTACCTGCTGCTCCGCTTCTTCGACGCGGAAGCCGGCACCATCGAAATTGACGGCCAGCCGATCAGATCGGTGACGCAGGAAAGCCTCCGCCGCCACATCGCCATGGTGGGTCAGGATGCATCGCTGCTGCACCGCTCGGTGCGCGACAACATCGCCTATGGCCGGCCCGATGTGACCCAGAGCGAGATCGAGGCCGCGGCGAAAGCGGCCCAGGCCGACACGTTCATTCCCGGCCTCGCCGACCAGGATGGCCGCACCGGCTACGATGCCCATGTCGGCGAGCGCGGGGTGAAACTGTCGGGCGGCCAGCGCCAGCGCATCGCGCTGGCCCGCGCCATCCTCAAGGACGTGCCCATCCTCGTCCTCGACGAAGCCACCTCGGCTCTCGATAGCGAAGTCGAAGCGGCGATCCAGGACACGCTCTACCGCATCATGGAGGGCAAGACGGTGATTGCCATTGCCCACCGGCTCTCGACCATCGCCCGAATGGACCGCATCGTGGTGCTCGACCAGGGCCGCGTGGTGGAGGCCGGGCCGCATGCCGAACTGCTGGCCAGAGGCGGTATCTACGCGCGCCTCTGGGAGCACCAGTCCGGCGGTTTCCTCGGCACCGGCGATTGAACCTGAACGCTGGCCGAAAGCCCGCCTCGGTCGGCGTTCATCTGCTTTTGGCTAGTGTTGCGTATCGCACATAGACGGGGCAAGACATGGCCATCCAGCTCTTCAAGATCATTACCACCCGCGACGAAATCGTCGTCGGCACCGCCGACTGCTCCGACGCCGCCGCGCTGGCCAAGGCTCTGGTTTCCCAAGGTTCTCTCGGCCTCACCCAATATGCCGTCCGCCGCGCCGCCGACGGCTCGCTCGAACAGGGCCCGCTCCGCCAGGTTGCCATCCTCGCCAACGACAGCCTTCGTATCGAGCCCTATGTGAGCCCTCTGCCGGTCGTCGCCTGACACCGCGACGTTGCGAACAAAACGCGAATAAGGCCTACTGAGACTTCTCGCCTCAACCTCGATTCGCCCCGTGCTCGATACGCCTGCCTATCTCGAAAAGCTGAACCCCGAGCAGCGGCGCGCCGTGGAGCATCACGGCGGGCCGCTGCTGGTCATCGCCGGCGCCGGTTCGGGCAAGACCAACACACTGGCCCATCGCGTCGCCCATCTGATCGTCAATGGCGCTGACCCGCGCCGCATCCTGCTGATGACCTTTTCGCGACGCGCCGCCGCCGAGATGACCCGGCGCGTCGAGCGCATCGCCGGTCAGGTGATGGGCACCAGTTCCGGCGCCGTCGCCGAAGCGCTGACCTGGTCGGGCACCTTCCACGGCATGGGCGCGCGGCTTTTGCGCGAGTTCGCGCTGCAGATCGGGCTCGACCCGGCCTTCACCATCCACGACCGCGAGGACTCGGCCGATCTCATCAACCTGATCCGGCACGAGCTCGGCTTCTCGGAAGCCAAGACGCGCTTCCCAGCCAAGGGCACCTGCCTTGCCATCTATTCGCGCGTCGTCAACGCCGAAGCCGATCTCGACGAGGTGCTGCGCCAGCACTTCCCGTGGTGCGCCAACTGGGGCGCGCAGCTGCGCGACCTCTTCGGGGCGTACGTCGCGGCCAAGCAGCGTCAGAACGTACTCGATTACGACGACCTGCTGCTCTATTGGGCCGCCATGATGAAGGTCGAAGCCATCGCTGCGGATCTCGGTCAGCGCTTCGACCATGTGCTGGTCGATGAGTATCAGGACACCAACAAGCTGCAGTCTTCGGTATTGCTGGCGCTGAAGCCACGCGGCGAGGGCCTGACCGTAGTCGGCGACGACGCCCAGTCGATCTATTCATTCCGCGCCGCGACGGTACGCAACATTCTCGACTTCCCGGCGAGCTTCAGTCCGGCCGCCGACATCGTCACGCTCGACCGCAACTACCGCTCGACCCAGCCGATCCTCGACGCTGCCAATGCGGTGATCGGTGAGGCCAAGGAGCGCTTCACGAAGAACCTCTGGACCGAGCGCATGTCGGTCGACAAGCCGCAGCTCGTCACGGTTCGCGACGAGGCAGACCAAGCGAAATATGTGGTCGAGAGCGTGCTCGCGGGGCGTGAGGGCGGACTTACGCTCAAGCAGCAGGCGGTGTTGTTCCGCTCATCCAGTCATTCTGGCGCACTTGAGATCGAACTCACCCGCCGCAATATCCCATTCGTGAAGTATGGCGGGCTCAAATTCCTCGACGCGGCGCATGTCAAGGACATGATGGCGCTGCTCAGGTGGGTGGAAAACCCGCGCGACCGCGTCGCCGGTTTCCGCGTCCTAAACCTTCTGCCCGGCATCGGGCCCGGTTCGGCCAGCAAGGTGCTAGACGCCATGGCGGCCGCCCCTGCGCCGATGCAGCAACTCATCGATACCCCTGCCCCGCCGCGCGCCAGCGAGACCTGGCCGGCCATGGTAACTGTGATGGATCAGCTCGCGACCCGATCGGCGGGCTGGCCCGGCGAGCTCGAGCGTGCCCGCGAGTGGTACGAGCCGCTGATGGACAATGTCTACGAGGACGCCGAGACGCGAAAGGCCGACCTTGCGCAGCTGCTCGCCATCGCCGCGGGCTATCCGAGCCGCGAACGCTTTCTGACCGAGCTGACGCTCGACCCGCCCGACGCCACGAGCGACCAGGCTGGCGTGCCGCTGCTCGATGAGGATTATCTCATTCTTTCGACCATTCACTCGGCCAAGGGCCAGGAGTGGAAATCGGTACATGTGCTCAATGTCACCGACGGTGGCATTCCCTCGGACCTCGGCACTGGCTCGACTCACGAACTCGAGGAAGAGCGCCGGCTGCTCTATGTCGCCATGACGCGGGCGCGGGACGAGTTGCACCTGATGATCCCGCAGCGCTTCTTCGTGCCGCAGCAGACACCCAATGGCGATCGCCATGTCTACGCCCAGCGCTCGCGGTTCATCACCAAGGCCATGCTGCCGCTGTTCGACAACGTTTTGTGGCCACCGCTGAAGCCGCTCGATGCTGCGGCGATAGCGCCCAATGCTCCCAAGGTCGACATCGGCGCACAGCTCCGCGGCATGTGGCAGAAGTGAAGAAGCCGGTGGAGATTTCGGCGGCGGAAGCCCGCCGTATCTGGCTCCACGCCCAGCGGCTGGATACCCGCGCGCCGTTCGGCTCTGGACCGGACGCGACCACCAAGGCCGTCGAGCATCTGGGCTATGTGCAGATTGACACCATCAACGTGGTGGAGCGCTGCCACCACCATATCCTGTTCACCCGCATCCCCGACTACAAACGCAGCGACCTCGCGCATGCGCAGAGCCTCGACAAGACGGTGTTCGAGTATTGGACGCACGCACTGAGTTATGTGCCGACGCGCGACATCGGCTTTTATCTCGATGAGATGAAGCACCACCGAACTGAGCCGCTGCGCTGGTATGCCGATGCTAATCCCGACGATCTCAAGAAGCTGCTCCGCCGCATCCGAAGGGACGGCGGCATTTCCATCCGTGATATCGACAGCGATGAGCTGGTGGAAAAAGATCATCCGTGGGCCAGCCGCAAGCCATCAAAGCGCGTGCTGCAATATGGCTTCTACAGCGGCCACCTCACCATTTCCGAGCGCAACGGGATGGTGAAGACCTATGAGCTGATGGACCGCCACTTCGGCTGGCCGCCGCGTCCAAAGGCGGCGACGGAGCGGCAGATCGCCGCCTACAAGCTGGACCGTGCGCTGCGCTCGCAGGCACTGATTAACACCTCGTCGGTACTGCACCAGAAGGTCAAGATGCCGGCCGACATTGCGGCGCTGATCGAGACGCGAATGCGGAAGAAAGAGCTGGTGCCGGTGACGGTGGCAGGGCACCCCGGGGGGTACTGGGCGGAGCCGGCAGCATTGGAGCCGCCGGAGCCGGGGGACGAATTGGTGCACATCCTTTCGCCCTTCGACCCGTTGATCATCCAGCGCAAACGCACCCGCGACTTCTTTGGTTACGACCACGTGTTCGAAGCCTACGTTCCCAAGGCGAAGCGCCAGTTCGGCTACTTTACCCTGCCAGTTTTAGTGGGAGACGAGATTGTTGCAGTGCTGGACCTGAAAACCGACCGCGCCGCCGGCAAGGTGCTGATCCAGGCTTGGCACTGGGTCGGCATGGGCACCGCCAAGCTGCACAAGGCAGCGATCGAGGACGAGCTGGGCCGCTTCGAGAAGTTCCAGCTCGGCGACTGACTACTTCGCCCGCACCCGAAATCCATATTCGTCGAGCACCAGCTCGGCCTGCGCCGCCGAGATCACCGCGCCGCGGAAACGCTGCCGGTCCTTGAGCAGATTGAGGCCTCCGAGATCCGCTCCGCGCAGGTCTGCATTCTGGAAGTTGGCGCCCTCGATATTGGCTTCGCGCAGGCTCGAGCGTTCCAATACAGCGTCGCGAAAATCACAGTTGGAAAGGTCGGCCATCGAGAGATCGATGCCGCTCAGCGTTTCCTTGCGGAAGGTCATCTTGGCCATGCGGGCGGCCACCAGCAGGCAATCGACGAAACCGATGTCGAACGTGTGTACTTTGGAGAAATCGACGCCCGTCAGCTTGCACGCCTTAAAGCGGGTCGAGGTCAGCGTCGCGCCATGAAAGCTGCCATTATTGAAGTCGCAGTCACTGAACTGGGCGTCGGTGCAGTCCGCGCCTGAGAAATCCGCCTTGGCCCCGCGGCAATGGCTGAACTTGGCAAATTCGAGTGTGGCGCCGATAAACTGCGTCTCAGCCAGTGAGCAACGCTCGAACACGAAGGACGACAGATCGAGGCTTTTGAGATCGGCCTCATCCAGCGCGCAGTTGACGAGGCGAACATGCTGCCCGGTCAGCGGGGAGAGATCGGCCCGGGTGAGGGTCTGATCGGCAAACGTGGGAGATTCGGACATCCCGCATTTTACCACAAACGCAAACGGCGCTCCCAGAAGG
>JAEZKB010000254.1 GCA_023415605.1 Pseudomonadota bacterium | reverse complement strand
GAATTGACCACGCCGCCGCCGGTATAGAAGATCGGCCGCTCGGCCTTGAGCATCAGCTCCACCGCCTGCTCGATGGCATGGGTGTCGCCGGCCGTGGCCGGGTGGTAGCTCTGGTGGCGCGTCGCCGCGATCTCCTCAGGCCCGAAATAGGTGCCGAGCGCAAACTGCACGTCCTTGGGGATATCGACCAGCACCGGACCCGGACGCCCCGTCCGCGCGATGTGGAAGGCCTCGTGCAGCACGCGCGGCAGGTCGGCGACGTTCTTGACCAGGTAGTTGTGCTTGGTGCACGAGCGGGTGATGCCCACCGTGTCGCATTCCTGGAACCCGTCGGTGCCGATCAGCGTCGTCGGCACCTGCGCCGAGATGACGACGATCGGGACGGAATCCATCAGCGCATCGGTCAATGGGGTGACGACATTGGTCGCGCCCGGGCCCGAGGTCACCAGCACCACGCCGACCTTGCCGGTCGAGCGGGCATAGCCTTCGGCCATGTGGCCGGCGCCCTGTTCGTGCCGCACCAGGATGTGCTGCACCTTGTCCTGCTGGAACATCGCATCATAGATCGGCAGGGCGGCGCCGCCGGGATAGCCGAAGATATGCTCGACCCCCTGATCGTTCAGCGCCGCTATCACCATCTCCGCGCCCGTCATCTGCTCGGCCATTCTTTTGTTCCTTTTTCCTCCACACCACCCGCCGCTTCCCTGTGGTGGGTGGGGGTGAAACACGTTTCGTCTCTCAGTCGGGTCTCCCTCCCCCTGGCGGGGAGGGGACAGGGGTGGGGGAGCCTTACGCTCAGACCCTCCCGAATTCATTCGTCCATCGGCCTCTCCCTTTCCCTCCCCCTTGTGGGGAGGGGGGAACGGCGCGGCCGGTGGGGGTGTCCCGCTCACCGGCCCCTCCGCCTGATCCTCCCCCGCAAGCGGGGGAGGGGGACCACCCGAAGGGTGGTGGAGGGGGCGCCCACTTTCCCGCCGCCTATCGGCTCCGGCAGGAAAAAAGGCAATAAAAAAGGCCCCGTTCGGGACCTTGATCAGCGCGCCAGCCATCGCTCGGGGTTTCACCCCAAGTGCCTGACGCGCCCCGCTACTACGATAAGCTTCTGCACAGCTGTGCTCCAAAAGTTAGGAAGCGATTGGTAGGGGGTAAGGGCAGGGAGTGTCAAGGGGGATTCAGTTGGCCCCGAACGTACCTCTGCGCCGGCCGAATGTGGCATAGATTGGCGTTCCGACCATTGTCTCGTGGTGGTTCTTCTGGTGATCTAGAGAAGTATCGAATTCGGGAGGGCTGGTCCGATGTCGAACGATGCGTACTTCAACAGTGTTAACGCGCCGCGTCTGAGGGTTCGGTCAGTTGACGAGCTAGTCGGACTGGCAAAAGGTATTGCCGCCGACGGCATACTCGCTAATAGCGAACTCGACTATTTGGTGCGTTGGCTAGTATCCAATAGGGAGATTGTGAGCGATCCACTTGTGAACGCGCTCTATCACCAGATTCAGTCCATGCTTAGCGACGGTGTGTTCACGGAGGAGGAGCGGACCGACCTCTTGGGGCTTCTGAGAGACTATGGCTCACACCCGATGGAGATGGGGGAACCGATGCTGGCGACAGCAGTCCCGTTCACCGATCCCCTGCCGTCGCTTGACTTTGGGGGCCGTCGCTACTGCTTTACCGGCACGTTCATTTTCGGCACGCGTGATATGTGCGAAGGGGCAATCGTCGAGCGTGGCGGTGTCGCAGGGTCGCTGACGAAGAACACTGACGTGTTGGTCGTTGGGCACTACGCAACCGAGTCTTGGCTTCATTCGCCTTATGGTTTGAAGATTATCAAAGCTAGAGGAATGCAGGCCAAGGGCCATCGAATAGCGATCGTCCCCGAGCCCCATTGGTCGGCTCACCTTTAAGAGCGATCCACGGCGGCCGACGCGGGGCAAGTTTCGAACGGAGAGGCGAGTCAAGCGCCTGTAGTAACAGCGAGAATGACAGCATCGTTCAGTGCAAGACCAGCGGGAATCAGCGTCAGCGCGGAAGCGACGCCCAGCAAGATGGCGCCCCACATCGTGACATTTACCCATCCGTTGAGCGGCCAACTCTTCGGCCAATGCTCTTCGTTGACCAGCATGCCAATCTTCGGCGTGTATTGGGCGAGCAGGTTCCAGTTTGCGTACGTGACCAGCCCTGCCGCTAGGTTGAGAAGAAGGCCGGCGAGCAGCCACCACATCGCCTCTATCTTACCGTTCATCTCGACGGCGGTCATGGAATTGACGAGATAGATACCACCGACATGGACAGCGGCTAGGGTGGCAAGCATCCATTTGCCGTAGTCGCCCATCATCGTCTTGGCAAAAGTCGCATCCTCGCGAAGCGCGTCGAAATACCTGGCCGCTTGAAGCCGATAGTCCGACGCTGGATCGGTAGTCGGCTTGGGAGGAGAAGCGGAAAGGTCCGTTCCGGTTTCGGCGTGTCTTATGGAATTAACAATCGCGGTGATCGACTGATCGATCTCCACTAGCTGACGCAGCTCTTCTTTCGTGTGCGCCCGCGCTTCCGTTTCCGCCAAAGTAACTAGACGTTCGCGATCGTCGAGCAGGATTTCCAAGTATCCTCGAATACGGCTCATAGACTTGCCTCGTTCTTGCCGAACCACGGATAAACTTGGTTCTGCGGCTCCTGCGCTTCAAGTGCATCGTGGGATATGCGGGCCGGCGCCGACACAGAATCCCGCTCACTTCCACCTCGCACTCGCCATGTGGTGCATGTGGACCCAGAGGCCGGACCGTTGACCACCAGCTTGGCTAGCCGCACCGCGACGGCAGGGAAGCGGCTTCTTCACGTCGAGAGTATCGTGAGGTGCTGCCGGGAGACTCCTAATGTGGTACATTGCGAATGGTCGGCAAAGAGCAACCCCCGATGCTGACCTACACCATCGCGCTGGGCGAGCGCAGCGCCGATAGACCACCGCTGACCGACCGCGAGGCGGACGACATGTCCATGCTCGGCTTCCGCTTCGCAGAATTCCGGCCCGACGGGCGCTCTCCCGTCCACCCGCAACCAACCCCACCTCACCACATTCCCCCTCCGTCCATAGCGGAGGTTTCCATGCGCCTGTTGCCCGTCCTTGTCGTTGCCGCCCTGGCGCTGCTGCCGCTGCCGGCCGCCGCGTGGGAAACCTACCGCAACCCCACCTATGGTTATGAAATCTCGCTGCCGGGTTCGCCCTTTGCCGTCGAGGAGCGGGCGGACGGGGAGGGGGTGACGCTGATCGATATTGCCGGGCGCGGGCAGATCGATGTCTATGGCGCTGTGAACGCCGAAGATCTCAGCCCGCGCGAGTTCGAGGCGGTGCTCGGCGGGGCCGAGCGCATCCGCGACGTCACCTATGCGGTGCGCGGCAATTCCTGGTTCGTGCTCTCGGGCTACTACCATCGCGAGGGCGACGAGAGCGACGACCTGATCTTTTATGCAAAATTCATGTTCTCGCCCGACCGCTCACGCTTTGCCGGCTTCGAAGCGAGCTATCCGGAGGGCGACCGGGCACGCTGGGAGCCGATCATCGAAGCGATGGAAGACTCGTTCCGCGCGCCCGATTGAGCCGCTAGTGCTTCTTGTCGTGCGGCCCGCGATCGTTGGCGCCGCGCTGTATCGAGCGGTCGCCGCTCCAGATTTCGTTGGCGATCGCCGGATCCGGCTCGGGATTGTGCTTGGCCGCTTCCTGCAGCGTTTCGCCCGGGGTCTCGGCGTCCGAGCCCTTGGTGTTTTCGGCGCCGGTCTGCACCCGGCGCTGCTGCTCGCGGGTCAGCTTGCCCTGGACCTTCTTGGCCTCGCGCGGTTCGGTGGTGGATTGCTGTGCCATGGAAAATCTCCTTCCAGAGGGTCCAACTCGCAGCGGGCCGATCGGTTCGGCGCGATGTGGCCGTGGGTGCCAAGCGATCACTTTCGCCGTCCCCGCAGATTCCCGCCTTGCCCCCAACCGCGTTCAATGCGAGAACAAAACACGAACATCGGGTGACTCACATGCTGACCTACACCATAGCGCTGGGCGAGCGCAGCGCCGACCGACCCCCACTCACCGACAGCGAGGCGTCCGACATGGCGATGCTGGGGTTCCGCTTCGCCGAGTTCCGGCCCGAGGCCGGCCGCTACCGGCTGTCGCCCAATTATCGCACCCTGCACAATCTCGATCGCGGCACGCTGACCTTCCAGCAGAGCGAAAGCGAGTCGGGGCCGGCGGCGCAGCGCCTGCCGGTGCCCGAACCCGGCCCGCTCGATCTCGCGCCAGCCAGTGCCGGCGCTGCGGGGCAGGGGCGGTGAGCGGCCGTGCCGGCCAAGCGTCGCCGGCATCGCGGCAGCATGCGGCTGCTCGAGAGCGAGCTGCAGGCGGCCATCGCCGGCGCCGTCATCCCTGATTCCGCCTTTCGTGACTGCGTAGCCCCCGAGCCCGGCATGCCCTCTCCGCCCTGGCACCAGAGCCACTATCCCGGCAAGGCGCATCTCTTGAAGCATGCCGCCGAGCAGGGTCAGCTGGTCTTCGTGCGCTGCTCGCGCTGCCGCCGCCGCGCCATCTATCTCGCCACCGACCTGGTGACGCTGCTCAACCCCGAACGCGACGCGCTGTTGCCGCCGTTCCCGTGCTCGCGCTGCGGCACCACCAACTACATCACCGTCGAGTGCCGCGTGCACTTTTCCGACGAGGTCGGCCACCTCGCCATCCGCCGTCCCGGAGCGGTCAAACGCACTCAGTTGTGGCGAACGGTGAAACTCGGCGAGGCGTGACGACACGCAGCTGACCGTCGCGTGACGAACGTTCATGGCCCGCGCTTAGGCTCAAGCCACTCACTTTCACAACCAGGCGTTGGACTTTGCGGTCAGCTGTGCGTCAGCCAAACAAAAGGGCGGCGCTGCGAGTCGCCGCCCTCTGGCCGGGGTCGAAAGGAGAACAAGACCCCGGTCTATCCCTGCATGGGAATGGTTATCCCGCCGTCTCAGGCAGCCTTGGCCTTGGCGGCGTCGGCGTCGCGCGCGGCCTTGGTGGCATTGGTCCACCAGGCCAGATTCTCAAGCATTTCACCGGTAAACGGCACGAAATTCGGGGCCGATTCTTCCCAGGTTTTCTGGCCCATCATGATGGGCAGGAAGTCCGAACCGCCGATATGGACGGCGTGACGGACCGGCACGGCCTGCAGTTCGACGAGGATGTTGCGCAGGTGCTCGACGGCACGCGCCCCACCCACCGAACCATAGGCGACAAAGGCGGCCGCCTTCTTCATGAACGGCTTGTACGCCCAGTCGATGGCGTTCTTGAGCGCGCCGGTGATCGAGCGATTATATTCAGCAACAACAAAGATATAGCCGTCGAATTCGTTGAGCTTGGCCTGCCACTTGGCGGCGACCTCGTTGGGGGTCGGCATCCAGAAGTCCGAGGCCGGAGCGTCGAACAGCGGCAGCGGGTAGTCGGCGAGGTCGACGAGCTCGACGTCGAAATGGCCGCTCTGCTGGGCGAGTTCGGCGATCCACTTGGCCGGCTTGATGCCGAAGCGGGTCGGGCGGACCGAGGTGACGATGACGCCGATCTTGGGTTTAGACATGTGATTGCACTCCAGTATCAAAATGTGACTGGGTGCAGATATGTGCCTTTGTAGAGTCCCTGCAAGCAGGCACTCGATTGTAAAAAAGGCACAGAAGTGAGAGCCGGTTACAGCCCTGTGCCCTCGTCACAACCGCGTAATCTACGGAATTTCAAGGCCTTTGCCGCACCCTACAGGCCCAACCTCGCGCAGGGCGCTTGGTTGCGGCACATCCTCGGAATGCTTTGTTCGCGGAAAGTGAACGACAGACGGTCGGTCAGCGGAGGCCGAAGGAAAAGGTCCACGCCAAAGCCTTGAGTCCGGTCTCGTCGAGTTCGGGATGCCTGGGGCGCAGCTGCTCGATGGCGCGCTCGGTGACGCTCTTCTTGCTCCGCTTCTCATCCGTGATCGGCTGGCCGAGTTCTTCCATCAGCTCGAGGATGCGCAGCTTCAGCTGCCCGCCCTGTTCCGGCCCGAAGCGGGTGACGAGGTCGTTGCTACGGGCACGCGGAAACGGCGACTTGCCGAAGCCGGTATAGATGACGATGGCATCGTTGATGTCGTCGCCGACGGCCGGCGCCTTCACGAATACCGGCGACTCTTTGAGCAGTGCTTTTCCCATGGCCTCACTATGCCTGAACGCTTGGCCTGAAAAAGGGCCGGCGCGCATATGTCCACGGCTTGCCTAACTGCGTCTTGCCCCACTGGGTGGGATTTGCATCGCATCACGCGCAGGCGGCTTTATACTTCCTTACGGTTTCGGCCATGCCGTAGATCAGCGCGTCGGCGGTGATGGCGTGTCCGATCGACACTTCTGCCAGGTCCGGAATGGCGGCCTTGAGCGGGGGCAGATTCACAAGGTTCAGGTCGTGCCCGGCATTGACCAGCAGCTTCCTCCCGGTGCCACGCGCATTGTCGCCGGCTTCTCGCGCCGCATCGGCGGTGTCCTTGAGTTCAGCCAGATGCACGGCGGCGAGTTCCGGCTTGAGCGCTCCGCCATAAGGCCCGGTATAGAGTTCCACCCGATCGGCCCCGACCATCGCGGCGGCGGCGGGAGCCGAAACTTCGGCATTGATGAAAAGCGACACCCTCATGCCCGCCTTGTGCAGCCGCTTGATCGCCGGCACCAGCACCGCCTGGTTGGCGTCGATGGCCCAGCCATGGTCGGAGGTCGCCTGCATTGGGTCGTCGGGCACCAGCGTCACCTGCTCAGGCGCTGCGCGCTCGCACAGGGTGAGAAAGTCGTCGGTAGGGTAGCCCTCGATATTGAACTCGCGGCCGGCAAAATCCTCGCGGAGCAGGGCGGCAAGTTCGAACACGTCGGTGCGCCTGATATGCCGCTCATCGGGGCGTGGATGTACGGTGATGCCGTCAGCGCCAGCCTCGAGCGCAATGCGTGCCATGCCCAGGACGCTCGGCCAGGGCACGGCGCGGCGGTTGCGGAGCTGCGCGATGGCATTGAGGTTGACGGAGAGGTGGGTCACGGACAGTCTCCTTGTCAGGCGTTGCCGTCGCTTTAGCCGATCGGGAGATGCGGGGCCAATTGGATGTTCTGATGAGCGCAATCAGCCGCGCAGATGGTCCGCGGCCCATGCCCCCAGTGCACGGCTGTCCATCGAACAAATGCGACTTTTCGGCCGGTTTTTGAGTTGTTTGTCACAGGGCGGGGGTGTAGAGACCCCGCCACCCTCCCAACGGGTGAGCAGAAGGCATATGGCGCAAACGACTTCGCCCGGCGAGACTGCCGGTGCCGGGGCGACCGATCAGGCCGGCCACGCGAATAAGCATCTTCCAGTTCTCGTCCTCGGCGCTCTCGGCGTCGTCTACGGCGATATCGGTACCAGCCCGATCTACGCTTTCCGCCAGGCGATGGCAGTGCGACCGGGCGCTGCGTCGAGCGAAGCCGAAGTGCTTGGGCTACTCTCGCTGATCGTGTGGGCGCTCACAGCGACGGTGACCATCAAATACATCTTCTTCGTGACGCGAGCCGACAACAAGGGCGAAGGCGGCACGCTGTCGCTGATGTCGCTTGCGAAGTCCGGCTTCACCAAAGGCGGCGGATGGTTGACCGCTTTGGGTGTCATTGGCGCGGCCTTGTTTTTCGGCGATGCGATCATCACGCCTGCCATCTCGGTGCTGTCGGCGGTGGAAGGCACCAAGCTGGTCTATCCGGCGCTCGAGAACTGGATCGTGCCGATCACCGTCGTGATCATCTGCGGCCTCTTTTTCGTTCAGCGGTTCGGCACAGCCAAGGTGTCCATCGTCTTCGGACCGATCATGGCACTGTGGTTCCTGACACTGGGCGTATCCGGCCTCATCCATATCTGGGACAGTCCGCAGATCTTGCTGGCGCTCAACCCGGCTCACGGAATCCTTTTCCTCATTACCCACTGGCAAATCGCCGTAGTGGTGATCGGCGCCATTTTCCTCGCAATTACCGGCGCGGAAGCGCTCTATGTCGATCTCGGACATTTTGGCCGCAAGCCAATCGTCATTGCCTGGTTCGCGCTTGTTTTCCCGTGCCTACTGCTCAACTACTTCGGGCAGGGTGCCTTCGTGCTGTTCCACGGCATCGAGCAGACGACGAATCCCTTCTTCCAGATGCATCCCGACTGGTTCCTGCTGCCCTTCGTAATCCTCGCTACGATTGCGACAGTCATCGCGAGCCAAGCGGTCATTTCCGGAACCTACAGCCTGGCGCAGCAGGCGATTGCACTCAACTTCCTGCCGCGCATGACGGTCCAGCACACCTCCGACACACAGTCGGGGCAGATTTACATGCCGCAGATCAACGGATTGCTTTTCGTCCTCGTCCTGGTGCTCGTTGTCGCCTTCGGTAGTTCCGATGCACTCTCGAACGCCTATGGCATCGCGGTCAGTGGAGTGATGCTGGTCACCGGCTTTATGCTAGCGGTGGTGATGTGGCGGCGCTGGAACTGGCATCCGGGTGCGGTACTGCTGGTGATCGTGCCGTTTATCGCGCTAGACACGGCGTTCTTCGGCGCCAATGTGCTGAAGATCCTGCAGGGCGGCTGGGTGCCGGCGGTGACGGCCGCGGTGGTTGCCGGCATCATGTGGATCTGGATCGCGGGCCGCAAACGGCTCGCCGAAAAGACCCGGCGCGACGAGGTGCCGCTGGAATTCCTCGTCGAGAATCTCGCCAAGAAGAAGCCGCAGACCGTCCCCGGCACGGCGGTGTTCCTCACCAGCGACATCGAGGGCGCTCCGACGGCGCTGCTCCATAGCCTCAAGCACTACAAGGTGCTGCACGAAAAGAATGTCATCCTCACCGTGCTCACGTCCGACAAACCGCGCGTGCCGGACGATGAAAAGGTGCGGATCGACGCCTATAATGACCTGTTCTACCGGGTCGTGGTGACCTTCGGGTACATGGAGACGCCGAATATTCCGAAGGCGCTGGCGTTGGCGCGCAAGCTGGGGTGGAAGTTCGATATCATGTCGACCTCGTTCTTCCTGAGCCGGCGGTCGCTGAAGCCGTCGCCCAAGGGCGGGCTGCCCCTCTTTGCCGACCGCATCTTCATTGCGCTGGCCAAGAATGCTACGGACGCGACCGAGTATTTCCATATTCCCACCGGTCGGGTGGTCGAGATCGGCACACAGGTGATCCTCTAGCGTCAGGGAATTGCGGTCCGCGGTGCGATTTGTGAGTCATATGA
Source organism: Pseudomonadota bacterium (assembly GCA_023415605.1). GTDB lineage: Bacteria > Pseudomonadota > Alphaproteobacteria > Rhizobiales > Devosiaceae > Devosia_A. The sequence goes on along the minus strand of JAEZKB010000254.1, from coordinate 3,729 downwards.
ATCGCTTGCGGTCAGCACCTCCAGCAGAGCTGGAGGTGCAATGAACACCCGGGCGCATGTGCTGATCGTCGGGGCCTCTGGTACGTTCGGCAGCCGGCTGGCGCGGCTACTGGCCCGGCGGCAGATATTCCGTCTGAGCCTCGGCGGTCGCAACGAGGGAAAAGTGAGGGCGCTGCAGGCGGAGCTGCGCCAAATCGATCCTCAGGGCGAGTATGGCTTTGTGCGCATCGATCGCAATCAGCCGAGCGCCGAGCAGTTGCGAGAGATCGGCTGCTGGATCGTGGTGGATTGCGCGGGACCATTTCAGGATAGCGGCACGGCGCTGATCGAGGCGGCCATTATGGCGCGGTGCAACTATGTGGACCTCGCCGACTCCCGGGCCTTCGTTGCCGACATCAAGCGTTTCGACGGGCCGGCGCGGGCCGCCAACGTCGCGGTGCTGACCGGCGCCAGTTCGACGCCGGCCTTGAGCCATGCGGTGCTGGACACAGTCACTGCAGGGTGGCGACAGGTCGACAGCATCGATATCGCGATCGTGCCGGGCAACCGCACCCCCAAGGGGCGCTCCGTCATCGAGGGTATCCTAAGCTGGGTCGGTCAGAAGGTCCGCGTGTTCCGCGAGGGGCAGTGGCAGGAAGGGCGCGGCTGGAGCGACACGCGGCTCGCCCGCGTTGACGGCCTCAAGCCGCGGCGCGCGGCGCTAGCCGAGGTGCCCGACCTCGACCTGCTCGTCAGCCGCTATCGCCCCCGTATTCGGGCCCGGTTCGATGCCGGAATGGAACTCGGGCTGCTGCACTGGCTCATCGCCACGAGCGGACTGTGCGTGAAGTTGAGGCTGGTGAAGTCGGCGAAGGCATTCGCCGGCGTTGGGACGTGGATCGCCATGCGGCTCGATCGTTTCGGCAGCAGCGACGGCGGCATGTTGATCGATGTCGCTGGGCTCGACCAGCGCCTCGACGTGAAGATGGTACGCTGGTCGCTGAAGGCGGAGCGGGGTGACGGGCCGTATGTCCCTGTGATCCCCGCTGCTGCTACGATCTGGGCGCTGGCGCGCGGGCAGACGGTGACGGGTGCGCGACCGGCCATCGGCACGCTTCACATCGACGACCTCAAGCCTTGGTTCGACGGCCTCGCCATCACCATGAAGGCTTCCGCCTTCAGGAAGGAAGTGCCGCTCTACGCCCGGATCCTGGGGGATAGGTTCGCGACACTGCCAGAAGTCACGCGCCGCCTGCACCGCGGCCGCCCGGCCATAACCGCCGAGGGTGAGGCTGCGGTAGTGGGCGCAAAGAACGCAGCGGGGCGGTTGATCGCTAGGCTGTTCGGCTTTCCAAGCGAAGCGTCGCGCGTGCCGGTGCGGGTGCTGATCGAGTCGCGGGACGGCAAGGAATACTGGACGCGTTTCTTCGACGACAAGCCGATGCGTTCGGTGATGCAGCGGGCAGGGGACGGCGTTATCGAGGAGAGTTTCGGCCTTGTTTCGATCCGGATGGTGCTGGTGGCGCGGCCAGACGGGCTGGATATGGTGCGTAGCACCGGCCGCATCGGACCGATCCCGCTGCCATCGTTCCTTCTCCCGACCATCAAGGCGGAGGAGCGCGCCGAAGGCAGTCGCCGCCATCGCTTCGATGTCGAAATCGGCCTGCCGCTGATCGGGCGACTGGTCGCGTACCGAGGATACCTGGAGCTCTAGCGCTTGCTGAAAGCGCGGAGGAAGGTCTTCACCGCGTTGCGGGCGGAGGTCTCGATCTCGGCTTGGGTCAGCTGAGCCCCTAGGTAGTAGGTGTTGGGTAGGTCCGCATTGACCAGAGCCATGAACTGCCTGGCTGCGAGGTTGGCGTCATCCAACTCGAGATATCCGTCATGCGCTAGTTTCGCGAAGCGCGACGAGAGGGCGGGCCAGCTCTTGCCGGGGCCATAGTCGCGCCAGGTCTGGAACAGTTGCGGATAGCGCTGGCCTTCGTTCTCGATCAGCTTGCGCAGGGCGCGCCCATCGTCATCGCACATGCAGCGGCCGACGAGGCGGGTTGCGAATGCGGTGAGTTCGCCCTCGAGATCCTGCGGCTTGTCTGGAAAGGTGCTGAGAGTCGCAAAGAGTTCCGCACCCGATCGCCTCGTCACATCCTCCACCACCGCGACGAAGACTTTCTCCTTGTCGCCGAACTGGTTGTAGACGGTCTGGCGGGAAACGCCGGCACGGCTGGCAATGGTATCGATGGACGCCGCCGCTACGCCCCCCTCGCAGAAGACGTCCGTCGCCGCATCGAGAATGGCGCGGCACTTCACGGTCTGTCCGCGCTGCATACCGGCAATGACGGGGTGGCTGTGGATCACTTCCATATTGACCATGATAATGGGGGTTGACGTTTTGGACAAGCGTGTCCAAAACTGTTTGGACAGTTATGTCCAATATACTGGACGTGACTGACACGTTTACCGGTCGAGGGATCCCGACCGGTCAAGATTTCTCCGGGTACCGACCGATATGCGCCGTGACGTTTCCGTCGGCCGCGTTCCCGTTTTCGTTTGGAAAGTCGAAATGAACGCGCAAATCATCAAGGCGGCGGTGGTCCTCGGACTGCTGTCCGTCATCGGCCCTCTGGCCATTGATATGTACCTGCCGGCACTGCCGGCTATCGGCGCCGATCTCGGTGCCGACGTCGCCCAGGTGCAGCAGACGCTGATGGCCTATATGGCCGCTATCGCCGTCTGCCAGCTGCTCTATGGGCCGGTGAGTGACATGTATGGGCGGAAGCCGCCGATCTATTTCGGCATCGCGCTCTACACTGTCGCCTCGCTCGGCGCCGCCTGGGCGCCGAGCATCGAGTGGCTCACCGCTTTCCGCTTCTTGCAGGGCGTTGGCGCCTGTGCGTCGATGTCGCTGCCCCGCGCCATCGTGCGTGACGGCTATACCGGTGCCCAGGCGGCACAGCTCATGAGCCTGCTCATGCTGGTGTTCTCGATCTCGCCGATCCTGGCGCCGCTCTCGGGCAGCATCGTGCTGCAGTTTGGCGACTGGCGCGTGATGTTCTATGTCATGGCGGTGGTCGGCGGCCTGTCGCTGCTGCTGCTGATCTTCGGGCTCAAGGAAACGCGGCCCAAGGAGGCGCGGCTCGAATCCAGCCTGGGCGGCGCACTCCGAGCCTACTGGCAACTGCTGCGCGACTGGCGCTTCATCGGGCTCAGCCTGATCGGCGCCTTCGGCATGGCGAGCTTCATGGCGTTCCTCGGCAATTCGAGCTTCGTCTATATCGAACACTATGGCCTGACGCCGACGCTCTACAGCCTCGCTTTCTCGATCAATGCCGTGAGCTTCTTTGCCGTGTCGCAGGCGACCGGTTTCCTCGTCGGCCGCTTCGGCCTGCCGAGGGTAGTGAAGGTGGCGGTCACCGGCTATGTGACCGCCATGCTGGCATTGCTGGTGCTGTTCCTCGCTGGCTTCGACGGCATCTGGACCCTGGTAGTGCTGATGTTCATCGCCTTCGGCTTCCTGGGCCTGGTGCTGCCGTCCACGGGCGTGCTGGCCATGGAAGAGCAGGGCGAGATCGCCGGCTCCGCCTCCGCGCTCATGGGGACGCTGCAGATGGTCATCGCCTCGGTGGTCATGGGCATCGTCGGCGCCTTCACCGACGGCACGGCTCTACCTATGGTCGTGGCTTTCGCCGCCTGTGCCGTGGCCGCGCTGGTCATCACCTTGGTCACCCTCCGCGGCGGCCCGCGGACTATTGC
>JAEZKB010000249.1 GCA_023415605.1 Pseudomonadota bacterium | reverse complement strand
GTTTCACGCGGCGTCGAGAATCGCAAAAACGACGTAGAGGAGCCTGCGCCGCAACCGAAGCGGCTTGGTGGGTGCACAAGGACTCGAACCTTGGACCCGCTGATTAAGAGTCAGCTGCTCTACCATCTGAGCTATGCACCCTGGGCCGGGCGGGGACATAGCAAGGGGTGCCCCCCCTGTCCAGCACTAATCCATCCTCGGATACACTTTCCCGTTTTCGCCAGATTGCTAAGTTAGCGCGGCGACTTGGACTGGGCAGCAGCAGGATTCCCGACAATGCAGATCGCCGATATTCTCTGGCTGCCCGTGGCCTGGTTCGGGGCCAATGCGGTGTCGCTGCTGTGGGCGGCGGCGGCGCTGATCATCTCGTGGTATCTGAGCAAGTTTCTCTACCGCACCATCAAGAGCCTGCTGCCGCAGGCTTATGGAGTGGACAAGAACTTTGCCCCGCTGCTGGCGCAGGCGGCCCGCTACGGCACGATTATCTTCGGCGCCGTGACGGCCTTGAGTTTCATCGGCGTATCGTCAGCCTCGATCTACGCGGTGCTAGGTGCGGCCGGCCTGGCGGTGGCGCTTGCCCTGCAAGGGACGCTCTCCAACATCGCGGCCGGAATCATGCTGATCTGGCTTCGGCCCATCGCCATCGGCGAGTACATCACCGGCGACGGCGTGGCAGGGGTGGTGGTGGAGATCGGCCTGTTCGGCACGCGGCTGCGCTCGACCTCAGGGCTCTACATCTTCACGCCCAATACCAAACTCTGGAACAGCGCCATCACCAACCACAGCCGTGAACCGCGGCGCCGCATCGACGTCAACATCAACGTCCCCGATTCCATCGACCTGGGGCGAGCCCGGCGGACGATGCTCAAGATCGCCACCAGCGACAAGCGCGTGCAGGTCGATCCGCCGCCAACGGTGCACGTGGAAACCTTTGTCGGCGACCGCATCATCCTCCAGCTCCGCGCCTGGGTGCCGACGCCCGACTATCTCAACGCCCTGCGCGACGTGACGGAGAAATGCAAACTGGCCATCAACAAGATGCTGGCCGGAGGCGGCGAGCAGGCTGAAGTCAGCGTGGCGGTTGATCCGCATACGGTGAACCCGGGTGAAAAGACGCCTGATTTGACCTGAGGCGAACGCGATGGGCATCAGGCAGTAAGCCGCGCCCCCCGCCCCAGCGTCACTCATGCGCAGGGGGAAGCCGGGGGCTGCTTGCGCAGGTACTTGTTGCCCCTGGATCCCCGCCTGCGCGGGGATCACGACCGGAAGTGCGCGGCCTGCTGCCTGATTTGCTAAGCCCTATTGCCTCGATCACGCATGCCCATCCAGCCCGCGGAAGGCATCCTTGCCCCAGATGGCTTCGACCTGGGCGTTCTTGCCGCAGCCGACGCGGTAGCGGGCGTAGCGTTCGTTGCTGGGCATGCCGCTATTGGGATCGATGTCGGTCTTCTGCCAGAAGTTCTGGTGATAGTCCTCGGCGGGCCAGAAGGTCGGCGCCATGGCGATGACGGTCGCGACGGGCTTGCCCAGCTCCTTGGCAACTTCGGCCTTTTCGGCTTCGGCCAGCTTCATCTCGTCTTCGTTCGCGACATAGATCGCGGTGGTGTAGCTCTCACCGAAATCGCAGAACTGGCCACGCGCCTCGATGGGGTCGATGAGGTGGAAATAGGTGTCGAGCAGCTTCTCGTAGCTGGTGACCGCCGGGTCGTACTCGATCTTGACCGCCTCACGGTGCCCCGTGGTCTCGGTGACGACCTGCATATAGGTCGGGTTGTCGACATGCCCGCCAATATAGCCCGAGGTGGTCGAGATGACGCCCGGCGCGTGGTCGAAATCGCTCTCGATGGTCCAGAAGCAGCCGCCGGCGAAAATGGCAACGGCCGTATCGGCGGCCTGCGCACTGGTCATCATCATGGCTCCGGCGATGGCGACTCCGATAGCCAGCTTGTTCTTCTTCATTTTGATCGTCTCCCCGAACGGATTTCTCAAAGCGTAAATGACGCCGGCCCGGCTTCACAGGCAACACAAAGAAGCGTGCGCCTGGGCCATGTAACTATTCTCGACCTCGGCCGAAGAGACGCTATATCAGTGCCATGAGTTTCACCCCGCCCCGCCCGCTGCTCACCACCATTGCCCAAGGCCTGCCGTCGACGATCCCGTTCGTCGGACCGGAAGCCATCGAGCGCCGCACCGGCCTGCCGATCCGCGCCCGGCTGGGGGCCAATGAAAGCGGCTTCGGCCCATCGCCCAAGGTGATCGAAGCGATGCGGGCTGCGGCACCGATGGTCTGGCGCTATGGCGATCCGGAAATCCATGACCTCAAAAACGCACTCGCAGCCCACCTGATGGTGCCGACCGACAATGTGGTAGTCGGCGAAGGAATCGACGGGCTGCATGGGCTGATCGCGCGGCTGATCATCGAGCCAGGCGACGTCGCCGTGACTTCGCTGGGCGCCTACCCGACCTTCAACTACCACGTCGCCGGTTTCGGCGGCCGCACCGTTGCCGTGCCCTATCGCAGCGACAAGGAAGATCTCGAAGCGCTGGCGGACGCGGCGAGGCGGGAGCGCGCCAAGGTGGTCTACCTCTCAAATCCGGACAATCCGATGGGCACGTGGTGGAATGCCGGCGCCATCGCCGACTTCATCGACGCGGTGCCCGAGGAGACCTTGGTGCTGGTGGACGAGGCCTATTGCGAGACGGCGCCGAAGACCGCCCTGCACGCCATCGACATCTCACGCGAAAATCTCATCCGCACCCGGACGTTCTCCAAGGCCTATGGGCTCGCCGGCATGCGTTGCGGCTATGCCGTCGGCGAGGCCGGCTTCATCAGGGCCTTCGACAAGGTCCGCAATCATTTCGGCGTCACCCGCATGAGCCAGGCGGCGGCGATTGCGGCGCTCGCCGACCAGGACTGGCTGCACGAGGTGGTGGCCAAAGTCGCCGCCGCCCGCGACCGCATTGCCACCATTGCGGCGACCGCAGGCCTCACTTCGATTCCGTCGGCGACCAATTTCGTCGCCATCGACTGCGGCAAGGACGGCGCTTTCGCCATGAAGGTGCTCAAAGCGCTCGAGGCCCGCGGCGTCTTCGTCCGCAAGCCGATGGCGCCGGGCCTTGACCGATGCATCCGCGTCAGCGCGGGCCCGGCCGCCGAACTGGATGTGTTTGCCGCTGAATTTCCACTCGCACTGCACGAGGCAGCCCGCTCCTGACAGCAGCTGTCAGCAGACCTCCCGCAAGGGTCTTCTCGACGCGGGAGGTGCCGCAAAGAGGAGCCCCAAATGACCAAGATCGACCGCCGGACCTTCATCATCGCCGCTGCCGCAAGCACCGTCGCGAGCGTCACAGCGCCGGTATCCGCGCAATCGCTGACCAACCCGAAACCCACGACAATCGCCATTCCCGATGCCGAGGTCGGGGACCTCGCCGCCAGGCTGCGCTCCGCCCGCTGGCCGGTGGAGGTCGATCCGGGCCAGTGGGAGCGCGGCGTACCGCAGGATTACATGCGCCGCGTCGTCGACCATTGGGCCAACCGCTTCAACTGGCGCGCCGTTGAGGCCGAGCTCAATCGTTACGACCAGGTCGAGTTCACCCATGAGGGCCAGACGCTCCACGCTTTCCACATCCGTTCGGGCCGCGAGGACGCGATCCCGCTGGTGCTGATTCATGGCTGGCCGAGTTCGGCCATCGAATACCTCAAGCTCATCGAGCCGCTGACCAATCCGACCGAGGACCCGGCCTTCCACCTGGTGATCCCCACCCAGCCCGGCTTCGGCCTCTCCC
>JAEZKB010000240.1 GCA_023415605.1 Pseudomonadota bacterium | reverse complement strand
AGATCCAGCGACGGATCATCGCCCGCCAACTCGCCCGCGCCATCGCCGGCTGACGATCTCCTGGCGGTCCTCCTGGGCAACCCCAGAAAGCATGACCAGGTGTGTGCGTTTGCCGATGACCGGGCAGCCGATCAGGACCGACTCGTCAGCATCACTCCGAAGGTGCTTACGCAGCGGCTACGCCAGCTCGAACGCGACGGGCTCGTCACACGCACCTACCGCGCCGAAGTGCCGCCCAGAGTCGAATACGAGATCACCGAGCTAGGTGCCAGCCTCGGCCCGCTCTTCGCTCACCTGGCCACCTGGGCTGACGCCTATCTCCAGGACGTGGAGCGGGCACGGCACGCCTACGACGCCGGACGACGAGCCTGAGCCAACCCGATCATGTGGCTGCCGGTCTCCGGCGACGTAGTGTCAGCTGGGGTCAGTCGTACCGCCACACTGTTAACGGCTCGGGTCAACCGGCGGTTCGTCGCCGATAGGCCGGACGCGTGCTGGATCATCGCGGTATCCCGTACCGCAGCGACGAGGGTTGGTGGACTGCGCCACCGCCCTGAGCGTCTATGTACAGGGCGGTGGGCTGGCCGATCGCTGACTACCGCCGATCTATGTGGCCTGCTCCGCCTGCTTGGCCCGTTGAACGACATCCTCGGTGGTCAGCGGACTGCGGGGGTGGTGGCTCAGGCACAGCGGTGTACGGATCTTGACGGGTGCTGCCCCCTCGCCCGCAAAGTAAAACTCGCCGCCGGCCAGCCGAGAAATGTCGGGCACGTCGCCGCCCTTGGCCTTAGCCATGTCCCGGGCCGCCTCGATCTGGGTCGGACTGTTCAGCAGACCGAAGAACTGGGTAGCCGCGTTGCCTGGGATCCGGTTGTGTAGTCCCTTCGGGGCCTGGGTCGCGAACACCAGTCCGAGCCCGTACTTGCGGGCCTGTGACGCCAGCGCGAGCGTGCTCTGCGTACACGCCGTCATGGCGCCTGACGGCGCGAGCGTCTGCGCCTCGTCCATGACGAACAGGCCAAGCAGCGGCCGGTCGCCCGCCGGATGCTTCTTGATCCAGGCGAACAGGGCCATCTGCAGCTGATTGACGAAACTCTGCCGGGCCTCGTCCGAGGGCAGCCCGACCAGGCTGATGACCGACACTCGGGTTCGCATGCCCGCGCGTGGCGTAAGCAACAGGCCTGGGTCCATAGGGCTACCCGCGCCACCGAACAGCGGGTCGTTGACCATGGCCGCGGTGAGGCTTTGCGCCAACCCGGCAGCGATCTTACCGGCGCCGTCGATATTGACGATGTCGTCGGGGAAGTCGGCCAGAGTGTCGATCAATCCTTGCAACCGGCTACCGCCGCTTCGTCCGTAGTGCTCGACAGCCTTGCGCAGCACCGCGAGCCCCAGCCTAGCCTTGCTGGTCCGGCTCTCCAGATTGGCCCGAGGCACCAGCGATGCGACAGCGGCGTCGACAGCCTCACCGAATTCATCCGGGTCGTCCAGCGTTGCCGCGAAATCGGGTAGCGGCTGGAAGCTCAGTGGGCGTCCGGCCTCCCGGCGGGGTGTCCAAATGACCACGTCGGTGTGCGCCAGGTACTCGGCCGCCCGACCGGCATCGCCGTCCTGCCAGTCTGCCGGGGGCTCGGGCCAGGCGTCTCCGAGCCGGGCCAGGTCGTTGTTTGGGTCGAGGACGATCGCGGGCACGCCGGCAAGCGCACACTCCTCGACCAGTCGGCGGATGAGTACGGTCTTGCCCGAACCGGAACCCGCGAAGATCGTGGTGTGCTTACGGAGTGCCTCGAGTGGCGTGCGGATTTCATGCCCGCTGTCGTAGTCGCGGCCGACTGTGATCATCGGTACGTCCTCAGCGTGCGCATCGTCGTCGAGCTCGCGGCGACGGTCGATCTTTGATCCTGAGCCTAGCCACGACCCCACATCCGCCAAGGCCTCGTCCAGTAGTTCGATGGTGCTGGCCGGCTTCCGAGCTACCAACCACGGCCGCACGTCCACGGACTGATCCTCGAGCAGCTGCCGCAGGGCGGCGAGCGCGCGAAGGTCCTCGTCGACGACCGTGAGCACCCGACCGCCTGCCTTGGTGAATGCCCGCAGGGCCTGTTGCGTCTTCTCTCCCGGCGACCATCGGTCGTCACGCCGGAGGATGAACAGCTTCCGCTTGACGACATCCGGATCGAGACCAGCCGCAGTGCTCGCCTTTCGCAACCGGGTTAGCGCGGCGATCGCGTGATGATCATCGCTGATCGCGCGGAAGCACCAGTGCACCTGGTCCTCGGTGCTTTCATCCAGCGTCAGACGCAGTCGCGCATGCAGCGGCGGGTGGGCACTGGGCAGCGGATCTTGGGTGAATGCCGGGCTATCGGCACCCCGCTCGACAATCCATGCGGTCAGGCCGGCGGCGAGCAGGGCTGGAACCGCGCCATCCTCGGCATCGGGTTCCAGTGCCGCCGCGACGTCGGCCTCTTTGCGCAGCTGAGCGAACCGAGCGTCGAATATTTCAAGATCAGAAGAGTCAATCATGGGCACATCCGGGACGACGCTCGCGGGATCGTCCACCGGATCTCTTAGTCGGCGTAGCTCGGTAACCTCACCGGCGACGAGACATGCGCGAACGTGTGCATCGATCGCCATGAGTAGTTCACGTGGCGTGTAGTGCGTCGCGTCCCGAAATGCCAGCGGATGGACCGGCCAGGTCGGGTGCGGCGGCCGGAAGCCGGTTCTGGCGAACTGGGTCTCTAGCCGTTTCTCGACGATCTTGCGGGCCAGATCGACGTCGTCGATCGCCCTCAGGTGGTGGGTCGTACGGAAACGATCGCGCGCGGTGTCCGTCGCCCGTACTCGGATGAGTTCCCATGACGCGGGCAGACATGTCACGACCGTGAGTGTTCGCCGGGTGCGCTCACGCAGCGACATGAGTCCGCCGGCGATCCGCTCCAGCAGCAATGCCTGCTGAGCGTCCTCGGCGCGACCCATCGCTCCGGTGTTGTTGCGGTCGGCGCTCATTGTTGACTGGGCGATCAGCGTGTCGATCTGGTCGACTCCCATGATCGTCGGTCCGGTCAGGGCGAGGAGGAGAGACAGTTCGCGGACCAGCTCCTCCGATGTTTTGGGCGCCCGACGTAGCCCCCACGACTGCCTCTCACCCGGCTCGGCCTCTTCCCCTCGGGCGAAGTAGTTCGTCGCGACGTCGTCATGTGCGCGGTCGCGGGACGCGCTCAGGGCCAGTGCCCGCGCCGTGTCCTGGCACGTGCGGGCCACGTAAGGGGCGAAGTCGGCCAAGCCACCGACAAACGCATCGATGGCCGCGCGAGACAGCGCTACCTCTCCCATGACTGCCCGCCGGGCCGTGCGAGGCGCGCCGATCCGTGAGGACAACCGGCGTAGCAGCAGCGTCAACTGTGGTTCGCCGCCGTCAACGGGACGTGCCAGCCCATCCAACATCGATTCCAGCACGCTGTCCCAGAAGCCCTTGGCGTCAAGCAGGCTGACCAGGAAGAAGTAGCCGCCCGCACTTTGGATCTGTTGACGCACCCAGCCGAGCAGGTGCGTCTTTCCCGACCCGCGTTGCCCCTGCAACACCAGACCGATCGGACTGCTGTCCTGACTCGCCGTGGCGGCCGCCAACGCGTCGAGCACGTCGTGAGTGACCGCCGGATGCAGGCCGTCTACATGAAATGGTGACGGACGCCAAACATCATCCGGCACCGGCGCCCAGTCGAACCTGAGCGCTGATAGCGCGACGCGTTCCTCGTCCTTCATCACACCCCGATCGCCAGAAGGTGCTTTTCCTGGCCACCAATGCGCACGGCCGCAGCCCGGTCTTCCTCGGTGAGGGACTTCTGGTTCGACTCTGGCACGATATTCACGTCGGCCGAGAACAGCAGCTGACGCAGCGCTTCGTCGACCGTTTCGCGGGGCAGGTCGTCGAAGAATGGGCGAAGGCGCGACAGGGCGACCCATGCCCCCGGTTCGCTCACCAGTGCAGCGTAGGCATTGCGCAGTCGCGCCTCCAGGTTGGTAGGCCGATCCGCCTGTTCGGCAGGTACGACGTCCGTCAGCGCGAACAGCTCCCCGAGCTTGCGGTAGCCGGTGCGAGGCAGCACTCGGTCCCGGACTGCACCGTGCAGGGCGCCCAGCGCGGCACCGATGGCGCGTGCCTTGGGGCTGTCCACGTCCAGATCGTCCTCGACGCGTAGCCATCCCTTGTCATCGAGCACATGCAGATAACTCCTGCCGTGCTTCTGGCTGGCCACGAAGCCGAGCCGGTTGAGCTTCTCGCGACTCTCTTTGCGAACGTCAACCCCATAGCGCTCTTTAAGCTCGGTATTGGTGATCTCGCGGGCCTCCACCATCAGCACGATGAGGATCGCGCTCTCACCGGGGGTCAGGTCGCTATCGGTCATGCGTTTGTTCCTTTCACGGACTCAAGTCGTCGTTCCTCGATGAATATGCCGATCTGGCGCACTACTGCTGCCACATCGTGGCGCACGCGAGCATTGGTGAATCGGAGGACGGCGTATCCGTCCAACTGCAGCACGACGTCGCGCTGGCGGTCCGACTCAAACCGCGCCGGCTCGCAGTGCTCGGGACCGTCAATCTCGACGACGCAACGCTCCGCTGGCCAGACAATGTCCAGGCGTACAGGACTATGCAGGACGCTTGTCTGATAAGTCTGGTTCCACAACCTGCCGCCGGCCCACGGCATGCGCGCCAGAGCCGCCTCGAGCATGGCCTCGACGGCGCTGCGCGGATGCGGCACGCCAGCCGCAGGCACGGACCTGTTCGCGGTCTCGGCCCGCACGTCGACCCTGGGAAGCCAGTTCATCCCTGTACCAAGCTCGCCAGTCAACCACACGCTGAGCCGGCCGTGGTCGGCCAGCCAACGACTGCCGGTTGCCACTGCGAGCTGCTCGTACTGGTTCAGGCCCGACGGCACATCAACCACCACCACGACCACTGGACGTCCGAAGCCCTCCGCGAGCACGGCTGCGAGGCCACGTGATCGGATCGTCGGCTGATGGGCTGTCCGCTGGCCCGACAGCGCGGCGGCGGCAAGGTCACTGAGAAACGGGCCGAAGTGGACGGACTGGGTCGCTCGTGCGGCGGCGAGTGCCCGCACCGCGAGGATGCCGGCACCACCGGGCTCGCGGATTTGGTCAGCCTCGGGTAGCCAGGCGGGAAAGACCTGGATTGCCGTTGTCTCGAGCGTGTCGAGCACCTCCTCGACGAACGCTCGTGGACCAGCCACCGCGGTCGCACGATGCACGACGGCGGCTGGCAGTGTCCGGTCGCCGTGCGCGAGCGCGAGGGCAACGTCGTCGGCTAAGGGTCCACATAGCTGCACTGCCCGGTTTGCGGGCAGGTCGCTTAGGCGCTTGGCGAGGCCATCCGAGGTAGCTGGGGCGCCCGTCATGATGTCGACGCCCGGTCGAGCACTGACCCGTCCGCGGCAAGTCCGAACATGCGGATGTTTTGCACCGCGAGCACGTCACCTTCCGAGGAGAGCAAAGCCATGTAGCGCTGGGCCGCCAGATACGTGCCCGCGTTGACCTCCACGAGCAGACCGTCCCGGTCCCGGGCGTCGAAGAGGTGATCTATTAGATTCGTTGCGGCCTCGGCATCGCCCGCGTCCGCCGTCGTCCGCCACGCATGCAGCTGCGACCCATCGTCAGATGGGTCCCACTCGCTGTGGTCCATGGGCACGTACCGGCTGAGTTCACGTTCGGCCGCGAGGTCGCCGGCCGCCGCTCGTTTGGCCAACTCCTCCACCCGCCCTTGAGCCGACAGAGTGTCAGCAAGCCGTTCGCGGGCCATATCGTGGCCGGTGTCGGCCAGCTCCCGTAGCTCGTCGAGGCAACCGCGCTTCGCCAGCTCGTCCGCAAGCCGGTCCAGTGCGCTGGCGTCTCCGGATGTCGCGCGGGTGCGCAGATCGTCGAGCTGGCCGCCATCGTGCAACAGCTCCGCGCGTCGGGTACTAGCCCGCTGGTCGTTGGCCGCCGCCTCGCGCAGTGATTCTGCCCGCGCCTGCAATGCCACAAGCCTGGAGCGAAGCGGCGCGAGAGAGCGATCCGTAGGGTCCGTTGCCAACTGTCGGTCCAGCATCGTAACGGCTTCAGCGATACGGTCCTGACGGGCAAGGAGATCAGCGAGATCTGCGGCCGCGCTGCGGTCATAGCGGAGCAGCCGGTCCAACGCGCGCTCGGCGTAGCGGTAGCGCAGTCGCGCCGTGGCGTTGTGGGCCAAGCGACGCAGGTCGTCCTCCCGTTCCGCATGATCGATCAGGGCGGTCCATAGCGAGTCCGGCGGACACTCGGCCCGGCGCGTCCTCCGTATGTGCTGAACGAGGTAGTCGGCGACGACATATCCGCCATGGGTTCCAGGCCTGGCCCCGGCCACCGGCGCCAAAGCGCAGACATTGCCGTCGAGCGGGCTGGTCGCGTGCCTGATCGCTGCGGCTAGCCAGGATTCTGGTGCCGCGACGCGTTGCGTCGGGGTGAGGTAGTCGGCCATCGCTTGAGTGAGCGCCGCATCGCACAGCGGCCCGTGCACGCCGAGCCTGCGGGCATCAGCTGCCGCGGTGATCATCGCCTTGGTGTACGGATCGGGCGCCAGCTCCCACCGGCGCACCAAATCGGGCCCAGCTGCCAGCACCTGCGTGACACCCACGTCCGCGACCGCAATCGCTGCGCGGAGCCGATCATCATGAACGGCTAGCTTTCTGGCCCGATCCCGCTCGTTGGCCGTGAAGCTATCCGGCACGGTGACCACGGCCGTGGCGTATCCCAGGAGTGCCCGGCTCGTCTCATGGACATCCGCGCTGTCTGTAGGCCGTAACGTCCTGCGCGCGTGGTATTCCTCGGGCCACAGGGTGCCCACCACGATGGTGCCGTTGCGAAGCAACCCCGAGACCGTGCTCTTAGTAAGTGGCGGCTCCGTGTCAAGAAAGCGGTGCAACTCGTCCAGCCACAGCACCACATTGCGCGCAGGATTGTCG
>JAEZKB010000222.1 GCA_023415605.1 Pseudomonadota bacterium | reverse complement strand
CGGCGACGCTGTCCGGGCTCGCTCGCTGCGAGGGCATAGAGGGATGAAAGCGAGGGGCGAGACCGCTTTCGGGGAGTGAAATGCGCTGTCCGCAAAGCCGTTGCTGGCGACTGAAGTCGGTATCGGCCGCAAGAGCGTCAGCGGCAACGACACGCAGCTGATGATCACGTGATGGATGTCCATGATCCGCGCTTGCACGCAAGCGACCATCAATCGCCATTCGTTTGACGTTCATCCATCAGGTATTGGTGTGATGGCGCCTACCGTTTCGGCGCGCGCCGGGCAAAGATCGCCGTATAGTCGCGGTCCTCACCCTTGAGCTTCCGGGTCCCTTTTTCGGCCCGAAAACGGCGGCCGCCGATCCATTCATTGATGATCAGGATATGCTCGCGCAACACCGCCGCTGCCTCGTCGACCTTGCCGGCGCGGAGGAGGTCGATCATCTCCACATGCTCCCGGAAACTGCGCTCGCGGAAGCCGCCTTCGCCGCCCTGCAGGCGCACTCGCAGCGCTTCGAGCGTGCTTGAGCTGAGGTTGTAAGCCCTTAGCAGATAAGGGTTTCCGCACTCTTCGAGGAAGGCCATGTGGTACTCGTTGTCGGCCGCGCGATAGAGGTCCCAGTCACTGCGCGGCAGCGCCTGCCGCATCGCCGCCAGCGCCCCATCGAGCCGCTCGAACATCATTTCCGGCCGCAGCCTGTACGCTTCACGCATCGCCTGGTTTTCGAGCAACGCGCGGAACTCGCTCATCGTGCGCACGTCCTCGGCCGAGGGCGAGAACACATAAGTTCCCGACTGCGGCACCACCGTCACCAGCCCCTTGTCCCGCAGCTCGATAAAGGCCGCCCGCACCGGGGCTTTGCTCATGCCGAGGGCCCGCGAAATCGCGGTTTCCGACAGGTGCTCCCCCAATTCCAGCCCGCCCGAGACGATGGCGTCCCGGATGCGGTCGAATGCGTCACGCGTCATCGACATGGGCCGATGTCCTCCTCACGCGTCCCCTAAGTCCTTGGCCGCTAAAGCCCTTGGGCCGCCAGCCACTCCACCTGCCGCCGCTCCTGGAAGGTGCCGCCGCCCTCGTGGTTGTTGAACTGGTAGATCTCGATGTCCTTCTTGCCCGCATAAGCATTGTAGGCGGCGTAGACGGTGGAGGCCGGGCAGATGTCGTCCACCAGACCGACTGAGAACAATGCCGGCGCCTTGGCCTTGGCGGCAAAATTGACACCGTCGAAATAGGTCAGCGTCTTGAAGGTGTTGGCAACCTTCTCGCGATGCGTCGCGAGATAGCGCGCAATCTCTCCATAAGGATCCCGAACAGCGATCTGCACCGCGCGCGGGAAGTCACAGAGGAAAGGCACATCCGGCATCGCCGCCGCGATATCGGGCACGAGGCCCGCCACTGCCAACGTGATGCCGCCGCCCTGGCTGCCGCCAACCGCCGCGATCTTGCCCGCATCCACCTCCGGCCGCGTCCGCAGCGCTTCGACGGCCCGCGCCGCGTCGGTGAAGACGCGACGGTAGAAATAGCTCTCCGGGCCGCCGATGCCTTTGGTCATAAAGCCGGCGATGGACGGATCCGAGCCGACAGGGTCGGGGGTATCGCCCCGCGCCCACCCGCTGCCCTGGCCGCGCGTATCCATGACGAACAGCGCCCGGCCGGTGGTCGGCCACAGCAGATGCTCATGCGGGAAAGCACGGCCGCCATTATAGCCGAGGAACTTCGCGACGCCGGTCAGCCCCGAGCTCGCGCCGCGCGGCTTGATGAATCAGCCCTTGATCCGATGCCCGCCGAAGCCGGCGAAGCTCGTGTCGAACACCTCGACGAGCTTCAGGCCGACATCGATGGGTTCAAACACGGCGTCGAGCGGCGTTTTCCGCGCTTCCTCGAGCGTCTCGCTCCAGAACGAGTCGAAGTCGGCGGGGCGCTGTACGCTCGAGCGATAGCGTTCGAGTTCGGGAAGCGGAAGGTCGATAAAGGGCATGACGCGCGAGTCTCTAGGGTGAGGTAAGCCGCTGCGTAGCTTGCACAGTTCCGCGCCGCCGCCAAGCTGACATGTCAGCGGTGCCGGGCGCTGGCTACTCTTCGATGAAGGCGAAGAGACGCTTGCGCAAATCCGCCTCGTCCTCGCGTTCTAGTGCTCCACGCAGGCCTTCCAGCGCTTCCTCGATGTCGCCGTTCGACCGCTCGCCCACCGTCGAGCGCAAAATCTTTGGCTGGCGTGTGCGGCTGGCCTGGCTGGGGTCGTAGAACAGTTCCTCGAACAGCTTTTCGCCCGGCCGGCTGCCGGTCACCTGGATTTCAATATCGCCGCCCGGGTTTTCGGGCGACCTCACCGAAAGTCCGGCGAGCCGGATCATATTCTCGGCCAGAGACCGGATCTTTACCGGCTCGCCCATTTCCAGAAGGAACAAGTCGCCGCCTTCGGATAGCGCACCCGCCTGCACGATGAGCTCGGCGGCTTCGTGGATCGACATGAAGTAACGCGTCATCCGCTCATCCGTGAGGGTCACCGGCCCGCCAGCCGCGATCTGTTCGCGGAAGAGTGGCACGACTGAACCATTCGATCCGAGCACATTGCCGAAGCGCACCGCACAGAACAGCTGGCCGGTCCCCTTCTCAATCGCCGCGGTGGCACAATGGCGGACGACGAGCTCCGCCCAGCGTTTGCTCGCACCCATCACGTTGGTGGGGCGCACCGCCTTATCGGTCGAGACCAGGATGAAGTTTTTGACCCCAGCCGCTAGCGCCGCCTCAGCGATCGTGCGGGTACCCAACACATTGTTGCGCACGCCCTCGAGGGGATTGGCTTCGACCAGCGGCACGTGCTTGTGCGCGGCGGCGTGGAACAGCACCTCGACGCCATGTGTCGCCAGCGTCCGCTGGACCAACCGGCGGTCCGTCACCGAACCGAGCACCGGGACCACCGGCACATCGGCGTAGTCCTTCTTGAGTGATCGTTCGATCTCGTAGAGCGCGAACTCGTTGGCCTCGAACAACACCAGCAGCTTGGGCTGCCAGCGCGCCACGATCCGGCAAAGTTCCGAGCCGATCGAACCGCCAGCGCCGGAAACGAGGACAACCCGGCCGCTGATCATCCCTTCGAGCAGCTCCGGATCGGCGGGAACGGACGAGCGGCCGAGCAGGTCGTCGATGTCGATCTCGCGCAGCTGGCTGACGACATACTTTCCCGTCGCCAGATCGGTGATGGCCGGCAAAGCGCGGACCTTCAGCGGATACTTCGCCAGCTCGGCATAGATCCTCTCGCGCTCCGCGGCGCTGATCTCCGGCAAGGAGATAATGACTTCCTTGATGCCATGGTCGGTGACCAGCGTGCCGAGATTGTTCGGGGAGTAGACGCGAACGCCCATCACGTCGCGGCCCTGCAGGCTCCTGTCGTCGTCGATGAAGGCACTGACGAAGCCGCCACGCTGGCTGCGCAGCGCCGAGGCCAATTGGGTGCCTGCTGAGCCGGCGCCGTAGATAGCCACAGGCGGCAGCTTGCCGCCCGCATGCACGGCCGGAGACCAGAGCAGATACTTGGCGGCGAAACGGCTGCCGGCGATCACGACCGACCCAAGGACGAAAAAGAAGATCGGGATGGTGCGCGGCAAGGCGCCGAAGCGCGTCGCTTCTGCCAGAAACAGCAGAAACACCCAGAGCAGGGTGGCCACCGCCATGGCCTGGACGATGGTCCAGAGAGCGCGATCCGGCAGGTAGCGGATCACAGCGCGATAGAGGCCAAAACGAATGAAGACCGGGATGGCCACGACAGGGGCCGTGGCCATCAGAATATGATGCACGCCCTCGGTGCGATACATGCCCAGACGAAGATTGTAGCTGACCCACAGAACGGTGATCAGGGCAGCGGTATCATAGACAATGAGAATCGCCTGCTTCCAACCGCGCGGCAGGCCATTGAGGAAGTTCCGTGCTGCGATAAGCATATACTGCCGCTCGATTTCGACTTGGCTGTATTCCAAATCGTATCGACCGGCAAAGCGCAAGCCGCGATTCTCTGCTGGACTGCGCCTTTCCAAGGTCAAGATGGTATGGCATCTAGGTCGAGAGGCGCTTCGCCAGTGTTTGACCAGGATCCATCAATGACCGTTCGACTGCACCGGGGCGACCTGCCCGACCTTTCGCGCTATGGCCGCGAGGTGGCGATCGACACCGAGACGATGGGGCTCGACCCGCGGCGCGACCGGCTCTGCGTGGTGCAACTTTCGCCCGGCGACGGCAGCGCCGACGTGGTGCAGATTCCGCAGGACCTCAAGGAAGCACCGAACCTCGTCAAGCTGCTCTCCGATCCGGCCGTGACCAAGATTTTCCACTATGCTCGGTTCGACATGGCCGTGCTCAAGCACCGTTTCGGCATTGTCACCGGGCCGGTTTACTGCACCAAGATCGCCAGCAAACTCGTGCGCACCTACACGGACCGCCACGGCCTCAAGGACCTAGCGCGCGAGCTCCTCAACATCGACATGTCCAAGCAGCAGCAGAGCTCGGACTGGGGCGCCGAGAAGATCACTGACGCGCAGCTCGAATATGCCGCTTCGGACGTGCTCTACCTCCATGACATCAAGCGTCACCTTGACCGCATGTTGCGGCGGGAAGGCCGCCTGGAACTGGCAGAGACTTGCTTCAAGTTCTTGCCGTCCCGCATCGAACTCGACCTCCTGGGCTGGGCCGAGACCGACATTTTCGCGCATAGCTGAGGCCCGCGCCGATGCTCGCCAGCGCACAGGATGCCGCGGTTCGGGCGCGGCTCTATGCCGGGCTCGAACGGCGCAACCGACGGATCGGCTTTCTGCGCATCTGCCTGCCGGTTCTCGGCCTGCTGGTGCTTGCCAGCCTGACGGCCCAGATCGTCATCGCGAGTCTGCTCGACCAGTTCGGAATTTCCAATATCCGTATCGACCGGGAGAACCTCGTGGTCGATACGCCATCTTATTCGAGCATGACAGCCGATGGCACCAAGTACACGGTGAACTCGCAGAGCGCGCAGGCAGCGCTTGGGGACACCGATCTCCTCCACCTCGACGGCGCGGACCTGACTGTGACCAAGCCTGATGGCTCCTGGATGAAAGCGGACGCCGCTTCGGCAGAGATGCGGCTCTCGGGCCAGACGGTCTATATCGAAGAGGCGATGGGGATCGCCGACTCTCGCGGCACGACTGGGACGATCCTCGGCGTGCACGCCGACCTCGTCAGCGAGCAGATGGTCTCGGATGGACGGGCGCAAATCCGCTACCACAATGGCACCACACTGGACGCCGAGACTATGGCTTACGATGGCAAACGCCAGCTCTGGCAGTTCAACCGCGTAACGCTGGTGGTGCCCAGTACGCCGGCCGCCAAACCCGCGACCGCTACCCAGCTCCCGCAGACGGTCTTGCCCGAATGACCCGCATCCTGTTCATTTTCCTCATGCTTCTTGCCAGCGCCGGCACCGCCGCGGCACAGGGCAAGCCGAGCACGCAGAGCGGACCGATCAAGGTGACAGGCGACACCTTCGTGATCGACGAAGCCAACGGTCAGGCCACCTTCACCGGCAATGTCGAGATTGTCCGCGCTGGCCTCACCGTCTGGGCGCAGAAGGTCGTGATCGAATATGGCTCGGGCGTCGAGGACGTGCAGAACATGGTCGCTACCGGCCAGGTGCGGCTCAAGACCAAGGACCAGGACGCGACCGGAGATCGCGCCACCTTCGATCCTGCCACCCAGATGCTCCATATGACCGGCAACGTTGTGGTGGTGAATGCCACCGGCACTCTGACCGGACCGTCCCTAACCGTGAACCTCGCCGACAATTCGACCGTGTTCGAAGGCGGCAAGGGCAAGGGAGGCCGGGTGACCGGAACTTTCTCCACCAAATGAGCCGCGTCGACCAGACCGGCTGGCTGGTAGCGCACGGGCTAGCCAAAAGCTTTGGCAAGCGCGCCGTGGTGCACGATGTGTCCATCGCGGTGCGACGAGGCGAAGCGGTGGGGCTGCTCGGGCCCAACGGCGCCGGCAAGACGACGGTCTTCACCATGATCATGGGGTTGATCAAGCCAGACAAGGGGCAGATCCTGCTCGACGGACGGCCGATCACGGCGTTGCCCCTGTTCCAGCGCGGGCGACTGGGGATCGGCTATCTACCGCAAGAGCCATCTATCTTCCGCGGCCTCGACGTTAAGGGCAACATCCTCGCCGTACTCGAAGGCCACGTGCGCGACCGCAAGGAGCGCAAGCGCCGGCTTGAACAACTGCTGTCCGAATTTGCCATCGAGCGGTTGGCCAGTTCCAATGCACTGGCGCTGTCGGGCGGCGAGCGGCGTCGCGTCGAAATCGCGCGGGCGCTGGCGGCGGACCCGATCTTCATGCTGCTCGACGAGCCTTTCGCCGGCGTCGACCCGATCGCCGTCTCGGAGGTCAAGGGACTGGTCAAGCAACTGACCCAACGCGGTATCGGCGTGTTGATCACCGATCACTCCGTGCGCGAGACGCTGTCGCTGGTCGACCGCGCCTATCTCATCCATGGCGGCAAGGTGATGATCCAGGGCAAGCCCGAGACCATCACCAACGATCCCGAAGCGCGGCGCGTCTATCTGGGCGATACCTTCTCGGTCGAGTGACCGCGCTCAGTACTTCGCATCGCCCAGACCGCAGAACGGATCGACCGGCGAATTGCTGTTCCAGTCCAGCTTGCCGAGCAATGCATCGACCACCGCCTGCTGCATCGTCTCAGTGGTGGAATAGGCGTTGATGTAGGTGGGAACGCGCGGCGCGTCGTAGAGCAGGTAGGGGAAGCCGAAGCTCACCATCACGGTCGGGATGTCGTGCCAATGGCGCTGCATCGCCTTGCCGAAATGTCCAGTCAGCCGGAGCCAGTCGATGAAGATGTGACTGCGGGTGAGCAAGGTCTCGTCGCCAAATGCGTAGAACAAGAGGTCAAAGTTTTCACGGGTGATATCGACCGATGGATCGTAAAGCGTGACCTCGAAGCCGTGCTCGCGCAGCATATCCGGCACGGCAAAGGGGAGCGGCTGCGGCATGAAGGGGAAGACGATGCCGGGTGAAATGAAGAGCACCCGGCGGTGCTTTTCCGGATCGAGCGGCAGCAGCGCCTGCACATCCTTGACCAGGGTCGGCGCGCGGCGCGTGACCTCGGCCGCATAGGCGCGATCATCCGCCGTGCCGATGACCGAGAGATCATGGGATTGCGGCCGGTGCAGGCCGAGCTTGGCCTTCAAGCCCAGTTGTCGGATGACGGCGTCGTCGACGCGCTCCCATGTGAGACGACCATCTGCCAGCGCTTCCTTGAGCCAGGCGGCATCCTGCTCGAAATCGGGTGAGAAGAGGATGACATCGCAACCGGCGGTCAGGATTTCGGGCAAGTAATCGCGGCGGCTGGACCATGAGCCGAGGCCGGCCATCCCAGTCGCGTCGGAGACGATCAGGCCGTTGAAACCGAGCTTGTCACGCAGCAGTTCGGTGGTCAGCATGTGGCTGATCGACGCCGGCCGATAGGCCTCCAGACCCGCATCGGGATTGACCGACCGAATGAAGCTGGGAAGCGCGATGTGCGCGGACATCACCGAAAGGGCGCCAGCCTCGATAGCGCGGCGGTAGAGGCGGCCGAAGGTTTGTTCCCAGTCGGCCATCGTAAGTGGATTGATGGTGGTAACGAGGTGCTGGTCCCGATCGTCATAGCCCTCGCCGGGCCAGTGCTTCAGAGTTGCAGCGATGCCCTCGGCCTGGAAGGCTTCGAGCTGGGCCAAAGCGTGACGTTCGATGGTAGCGACGTCCGAACCATAGCCACGGGTGGCGACGATGGCGGAACGGAACGCGGCATTGATGTCGAGCACCGGGGTGAAGCTCCAGTGCATGCCGGCAGCGCGGGCCTCACGCGCCATGATCCTGGAGATGCGCCGGGTCGCCTCGACATCGTCGATGGCGGCGAGCGCCAGCGGGTTGGGCACTTCGGTGCCGAAGGGCAGGCTCATCCGGCTGCCCTCGAGATCGCCCGAGACGATGATGGGCACCGGCGCGGACCTGTTGAAGGCGGCGATGATGCCGCCGCTGTCCGAGGCATCGGGTGCGAAGTGCAACGTCAGGCCGCCGGGCTTGAACCGCTGCTGGCGTTCCAGCTCGGCCGGATCGTTCCCCTGCGACCGCAGGTTGAAAAGCTGGCTGATCTTCTCGTCGGGTGTCAGCTTTTCGAAGCTGGCCTTGACCCATGCCAGCGCCGTGGCATCGAGGTTGAACGGAAACCGGGCGAGATGGTCGAGCTGCATAAAGTCCTCCTTGCGAAGGCCTTATAGCGCACATCGTCGCCCGGTCACGTTCTGTCTCAGGGCAGGCGACTATAGTGCGGCGGCTTGAATTCGGCTTGGCCAAAGGTATTGGGCATGTTGGTCGCCATCCACTCATACGGGTAGCCAAGCTTGAGCGGCATCGCGTCGGTGAGCTTCTGGCGCACTTCGGCAGTGAGGTCGTCATCACCGGCCGCTAGGCTCTCGCCGATCTGCTCGGGGAGGCGTGCGCCCACGATGGCCGCGGTGACGCGCTGATCGCCAAGCAGCCAGCTAAGCGCGACCTGCCCAGGCGTGCGGCCGAGTTCGGCGGCTGTCTCGACCAGCGTGTCGACCATCTTGAGCGAGTCGTCGAACCAGTAGCGCGGCAGGTTGATCGCAGCTTGATGGCCGAAGCGGGATTCCGCCGCGGGGCGATCCTGCGAGCGGTACTTGCCGGTGAGCATCCCGGCCGCCAGCGGGCTCCAGCAGATCATGCCAACGCCGAGATTGTCGCAGGCGGGCAGGATTTCCCGCTCGATGTCGCGACGGACGAGATTATAGAGATGCTGCGCCGAGACCAGCGAGGGCAGGCCGAGGCGATCGGAGACGCCGTTCGCCTGTGCGATCTGCCATGCGTACCAGTTGGAGCAGCCGACGTAGCGCACCTTGCCGGCGCGCACGAGGTCATCCATGGCGCCGAGCATTTCTTCGAGCGGCGTACCCGGATCGGGCCCGTGGAACTGGTAGAGATCGATGTGGTCGATGCCCATGCGCTTGAGGCTAGCCTCGGCGCTTTCGACGATGTGCTTGCGGCTGAGCCCCCGGCCGGTCGGGCCCTTCATGGTCGGGAACCAGACCTTCGTGGCGATGACCAGATCGTCGCGGTTGTAGGCCTTGAGCGTCTCGCCCAGCATGCTCTCGGACTTGCCGGCCGAATATCCGTCGGCGGTGTCGATGAAGTTGCCGCCCGCATCCACGAACTTGCGCACAATATCGTTGGCGGCGTCCTGGTCACAGCCCCACTGGGTGTTGCCGAAGGTCATGGTGCCCAGGCAAATGCGGGAAACAAGCAGGCCCGAGCGGCCAAGATAGCGATACTTCATCGAAAGACTCCTCCGAATTTTGACGTGCAAACTGGCATTGCGATGGGCGTTTGCGCTAGCGGTTTTCGCATAAGACCGTCATTTTGTTGAACAAGTACCTGTTCTGAGGTGAACAGTTGCGCCGCTGGGTCAAGCGGATGTGACTGGCTTCCGCGCAACGGTTGATCTTGCGGGTGGCTTTGTCGTGGATACGAACAAGAGGAAATCCACGATGCCCCGGCTCAATCCCTTCGCCTTAGGCGGCAGCCTGATGCTGTCGCTTCTTCTCTCCACAGCTGCTCTCGCGCAGCAGGCGGTGGAGACCGCGCCGCCCAATGGCGCTGGCCAGGCGCCGGTCAGTGCTGACCAGACCCGCGCCCCGCTGCCGCAGTTACCGGCAGATGTCGCCACGGACGTGGTCGCAACCGGTTTGCCGCAGCTCTGGTCGCTGGAGTTCCTGCCCGAAGGCCGCATGCTGGTCACGGCCAAGGAGGGGCGCATGATGATCATCGACGCCGAAGGCAAAGCGGGGGCCGACATCAGCGGCGTGCCAGAAGTGGATGCCCGCGGCCAAGGCGGGCTATTGGATGTGGCGCTGGCGCCCGACTTCGCCGAAACCAGTCGCATCTTCTTCTCGTTCTCCGAACCCCGTGATGGCGGCAACGGCACATCCGTGGCCTCGGCAACCTTGGCGCTCGACGACGCTGGCGGCGGCAGCCTCGAAGATGTCGAGGTGATCTTCCGGCAGATGCCGACCTATGACGGCGACAAGCACTACGGCTCTCGGCTGGTGTTTGGCCCACAAGGCGAACTCTATGTGACGGTCGGCGAGCGATCCGATGCGGCTGTGCGCGAGGGAGCGCAGGATGTCGCCAGCGGGTTGGGCAAGGTGTTCCGCATTGATCAATCGGGACAGGCGCTCCCGGATAACCCCCTGGTAGCGACGGAAGGCGCGCTGCCCGAAATCTGGAGCTACGGTCACCGGAACATGCAGTCGGCGGCCCTCGACAGCGAGGGCCGTTTGTGGACTGTCGAACACGGGCCCAAGGGCGGCGACGAACTCAATCGGCCCGAAGCCGGTGTCAACTATGGCTGGCCGGAAGTAACCTACGGCATCGACTACTCCGGGGCGCCGATCGGCGAGGGCATTACCGCCACCACCGACACCGAGCAGCCGGTCTACTTCTGGGATCCGGTGATCGCGCCTTCCGGCATGGCCTTCTACGAGGGAAGTGAGTTTCCCTCCTGGAATGGCGCCTTCCTGATCGGCGGCCTCGTAGCCGAGGCCGTGGTGGTGGTGCATCTCGAGAACGATCGGGTCGTTGCCGAGGAGCGGGTGCCGCTCGACGCGCGCGTCCGGGATGTCAAGGTCGCCGAAGACGGTTCGGTCTATGCCGTCACCGAGACCCGCGGCGCCGGATCGGAAATCGTTCGTTTGACCGCGGCGAACTGATCTAGGCGGCGAATTGGTCCAGCCATTTGACCAGCTGCACGCGCGACTGGCCGGCGCCGACCTTGGCGTCGACCGGCTCGCCATTTCGGAACACGATCATGGTCGGCATAGCCCGCACATTGTAGCGCGTGGTTATTCCGACATTCTCTTCCACATTGAGCTTGACGATCTTGACCTTGCCGGCGAGTTCACGGCTGAGGTCATCGAGGATCGGATCCATAGCCTTGCAGGGTGGACACCACTCGGCCCAGAAATCGACCAGCACCGGCTCCGTGGCGGCGAGGACTTCAGCGTCGAAATTGGTGTCGGTAACCTGGTGGGCCATCGGGCAAACTCCATCGGTAAAGACCGATGAAGCTACGCCGAGTCGGTGGCGCCGGAAAGCAATGGCATTCTACGGCTAGCGTCTTAGCCGGCTTCCTCTTCCATTAGCTCGGCAGCCTCCTCCGCCAGCTGTGCCGCCTCCGCTGGGGCTAGACCGAAGCGCGTCGCCACGTCCGGAGCATAACGGAGAAGATCGAGGCGGAGGCGGATCAGCGCCAGATCCTTGACCTTGGCCTCGAGCATGACGTCGAATTCGAGCCCATCCATGGCTCGCATGAAGCCGATGAACTCGAACGGATGGCAGAAATCGGCATGGCCGGTCCAGACCGGCGAAACGGGCACTTCGCGCGACTTGCCGTCGGCACCCTTGCGCTTGAGGAGGCGCAGTTCCGTCCGCGGCGAGGAGAAATGCACCTTGGGACGGCCTCGATTGCCCCAGCTGGTGAGGAAGCGCTCCAGAGTCGGCCGCATTTCCAGCCCCTCGGGGTTGAGGCAGAGAAAATGCTGGTGGTCGAAGATCAGGCGGACACCGGTCTGCTCGTGCACCCACAGCACATCGGCGGCAGAAAAACGAATGTCGTCGTGCTCGAGGACCAGGCGACGTCGGACGGGCTCGGGCAAAGCGTCGAAAGTTTCGACCCATCGGGCGAGGGCAGCCGGCTTGTCGCCGTAGGTGCCGCCGACATGAATCACCAGCACGGCCTCGTCGCCGAGCCCCATCCGGTCGAGCATATCGGCCTGCGACAGCAGGTCCGCACTGCTTTTGCGCACCAGTTCGGGGTCGGGGCTGTTGAGCACGATATATTGCGATGGATGGAAGGAAAGGCGGATGTCGAGCCGTCGAGCCTTCTCGCCAAGGGTCCGCAACGCGGCGTCGCTCTCTGCGACCATGCCGTGGAACTGCGGCATATCGGGATGGGTGGCGTAGGGCGCGAGATCGGAACTCAGCCGGTACATGCGGACGTCGTGCTTATCGAGATAGTCGAGGATCTGATCGACATAGCCGAGCGAGACCTCAAGATGCGGATTCTGCGCCCAGCGGCGTGTGTCGTTGCTCTTGAGATCGGCGCGCCCCATCACCTTGACGGGAAAGCCGAGACGTAGGTGCCGGGGCGGCATCATGGTCCTCCAAGGGTAGACCAAACGCTTAGCAACGAGTCCGCGTTGCCACCGCGGTTTGCCATCGAGATCAAATCTGCCAAACTGACGAGGCGGCTAGATTGGCAGGGGCCATGCACAGCATCACGAAACTGGAAGGCTGGTCGTCGCCGCTGGTGGAGTCGGTGACTCATACCCGTTACGGCGCGGCGGGCAGCACGCTGATGCAGCCCGACGGCTGCTGGGACATCGTGATACTCAGGGGCGCACACGGGACGACTGTCCTGCGCACTGGCCTCACCACGAGTGCCGTGATGCACGAATTCGCTGCCGGAGACGAAATCCTCTCCATCGCCTTCAAGCCCAGTAGCTACATGTCGCTGATGCCGGGCGAGCAGATGCGCGACCAGGGCGTAGTGCTCGACACCATCGGTCGTGACCGCTTCTCGCTGGGCAGCGATGTGCTTGAGATCCCAACCGTCGAGAACGTCGATGGCTTCGTCGGAAGGCTGATCCGGAACGGTATCGTCGAAGACAACCAGCTGGTCGCCTCAATCGTCTCGGGCCACCCGATGGCAATGTCCGAGCGGACGATGCAGCGCCACTTCCTCAAGACCACCGGCGTCACCTACAAGACCTTCACCCAGATCGAGCGGGCGCAGAAGGCGCTGGCGCTGCTGCAGCAGGGCCGGCCCGGCGCGGATGTCGCTTTTGCGCTCGGCTATGCGGACCAGCCCCACATGATCCGCTCGGTGAAGGCCATCATGGGCCTTACGCCGCGCGAGATATCGCGCGGCTGAAGACTGTCGGAAATCTTCAATCCCGGCGGCGGGGTGCTGGCTAGAAAGGATGCACTTTCAACCCAGCAAGGACGCCGCAAATGACCACCATCACCCCGTTCCAGATCGCCATCCCCGAGGCTCGCCTCGCTGATCTTCACCAGCGCGTCGCCAACACCCTCCTCCCGAGCGAGATCTCCGGTGCCGGCTGGAGCTATGGCCCGACCGCCGCCTTCGTGACCCGCGCGCTCGACCGGCTCAAGAACGGCTTCGATTGGCGCAAGCAGGAGGCGGCGATCAACCGCCACCCGCAGTTCACCACCGAGATCGACGGGCAGACCATTCATTTCCTGCATGTGAAGGCAGCCTATGCCAACGGCACGCCGCTCCTTCTGCTGCATGGCTGGCCGGGTTCGTTTGTGGAGTTCCTCGGCGCCATCGCTCCGCTCACCGTCGCAGGATTCGATCTGGTGATCCCATCTCTGCCCGGATTTGGTTTCTCGGGCCCTACTAGCGAGGCGGGTTGGAATGACGGCCGCATTGTCAAAGCCATGCTTGAGTTGATGACTCGCCTCGGCTACCAGCGCTTCGGCGTGCAGGGTGGCGACGCCGGCGCGGTGATTGCGCCCGCCATCGGCCGCGCGGCGCCCGATCGGGTCATCGGCGTGCATGTGAATGCCGCCACCATGGGCTTCATTCCGATGGGGCCCATCGAACCGGCCGAGATCGCCACCTTCACCGATGCCGAGAAGACCAGGCTGCAGCGCCTGCAGCAGTTCATGGCCGAACGCTTTGGCTTCAATGCGTTGCAGTCGAGCCGACCGCAGGCGGTGGCCTACGGCATCACCGACTCGCCGGCCGGTCTCATCGCCTGGCTGGGGGACATGTTCGCCGGCTTCGGCGACAGCCCCGATGCGGTCGATCTCGACCTGTTCCTGACCAATGTCCTCGTCTACTGGTTCACCGGCACCGCTGCTTCGTCGATCCGGCTCTACTACGAGAACGCGCACGACCCGAACGCCTGGACACCCAAGCCGAACTCGGGTGTGCCGACTGGAGTCGCCGTATTCGCCCGCGACGAAGTCGCTATCCGCCGCTTCGCCGAAGACGGCAACACCATCGTCCGCTGGACGGAGCTCGATAAGGGCGGTCATTTCGCCGCGCTGGAAGTGCCGGATGTTTATGCGGCCGAGGTCACGGCGTTCTTCTCCGGCCTCTGAACCTCGACGAGGCAAAGAAAAACGCCGCCAGCACGGGCTGACGGCGTTTTTTCATGCAGTGGCGAGATGCGCGCCTGTCAGGCAGCGTGGCTCTCGAGCCACTTGGAAAGTCCGGCCTTGGGAGTACCTGCGCCGATCTTCATGTCGGCAGCCTCGCCGCCCTTGAACAGAATCATCGTCGGGATCGAACGAACGCCGTACTTGACGGTGGTGTTCGGATTTTCGTCGACGTTCAGCTTGACGATCTTCACCTTGCCCTGGAGTTCAGTCGAGAGTTCCTCGAGCACCGGCGCAATAGCGCGGCACGGGCCGCACCATTCGGCCCAGAAATCAACGAGCACGGGTTCTTTGGAGGACAGTACTTCCTCGCCAAAATTGGCGTCGGAAACCTGAGTTGTCATGGGAATTTGCCTTTTGGGTTGAAAGCGGCGGTCTGTTTGATGGAAAAGCTAGGGAGAGTCTAGTCACACTTCAACGATAGTCACCGCATGGTGAAGCTCCGGGTGGCCTCCGCGAGAACGTCACGGGGCAAATCTACCAGCTTTTCCAAGGACGTCCAGAGGATGGCTGCCTCCACTCGGTGGCCCGGGAACAGCTGATCTGCAACCAGCGCATAGAGCCCGAGCTGGGTGATGTAGGCCGCATTAACCTCTGTCGCCGTCGTCGCCGGACTGGCGTCGGACTTGAAATCAACGATGCGCACAAGGCCCGGTTGCACCACGAGCCGGTCGACCCGGCCAATGATGCGGATCGGCTCGCTTCCCTTCCGGGCTTCGGCAAAGAACGGCACTTCGGCGCGGCTGTCCGGGCCGAAGACATCCGCCAGTTCCGGCCGCCCCATGATCGACAGCGCCTTGGCGGCCAGTGCGTCATGTTGCTCCGGTCTTGTCGGCAGCAGCACTTCCAGCGCCCGGATGGCGACCTGCGGCCGCTTTTCGGCGTCCACTCGGCCCAGATGCTGCAGTAACGCGTGGAGCGCAGTGCCGGAGAGCCGAGCAGTCTCCGGATCGATGCTTGCTTCCAGCCTCGTCGCAAGGACGCGCTCCGGACTGGTGGTTTTTTCCACCGAGGACGGCCGGACGATATGGAGCGGGCGGTGCGCCGGCAGCGGGTCGAGAACAAGCGCACTGCTGGCCTTGGCAATGGCGGCGACGTCGGGCCGGACCGGCAGCACAGCTGGCCGCTCGGCGGGATAGATCAGCGCCGAAACCTCACTCTCGGCATCCGTCACTGTCTCGGCCAGCGGTCGCAGGCCCTGCTCGATCGCCTCGTACCAGCTGCCATCGACCTTGCCCTGTTTGGTGAGATAGCCGGTGACATAAAGCTCGTCCTCGGCGCGGGTCATGGCGACATAGAGCTTGCGCCAGTACTCCGCCTGTTGTGCGGCGTCGGCATCGGCCTTGTATTCGCGCGTCTCGTCGACATGCGTGGCTTCTGACGAGGCGTGGATGAAGAGCGGTGGTCGCGAGCGCATGTAGATAGCACGGCGATCGCGACCGCGTTCAGTCGTCGCAGCGTCAGCGAGGATGACGATGGGCGCCTCGAGTCCCTTTGCCCCGTGCACGGTCATGACGCGGACGCCCGCGCCGCCCTCGGCCAATTCGCGCTTGATGGTGACATCGCGCGAGCGCAGTTCGGAGAGAAAGCCGAGCAGCGACGGCTGGTCGGATTGCTCATGCAGTAGCGCCAGGTCGAGGAATTCGGCCATGACGTCGTCGATCTCGCTGCCGAAGCGGCCGCGCATGCGCTTGAGGCCACCATGGGCGTAGAGCACGTCGGCGTAGAAGTTGAACGGCCGCTCGAAGTCGAGCCGGTTGCGCCAGGCGCGGAGTTCGTCATAGGCCGAGCGCACCGAGAGCAGTTCCGACTTCTCCATGGCCCGCCACAGTGACTCGATCTCCCCGCGCGGCTGCGCCACGGCGAGCAGATCCTCCTCGCTGACATCGAAGAGTGGCGAGCGCAACAGCGCCGCCAGCTGCAGGTCGTCGGCGGTGTTACTCAGCACGTCGCCGAGGGCCATCATGTCGAGCACGCCGATGTGGGTGGTGACCGCCAGCCGGTCGGCGCCCGGCGTCGGCACACCGGCCCGGATCAGGGCACGGATGATTTCGTGGAACAGCACGCTGCGGACCTGAACGAGGATCAGCACATCGTCGGCGGTGACCGCCCGGCCCCGAGGCCCGAGCGGGCGACGGGTGTCGATCCAGCCTTTGATCTCGCGGGCAATGCGCTCCGCCACGCGGCGCTGCGCCGACTGCGTCGCGACCAGCGGCGGTTCGGTGGGCCAGTTGTTGGGGTCGGTCTCGTCGGCTAGGTCCTTGATCGGCGGCCACAGCGTCACCGTGCCACCGCCCTCGGCGCGGGCGGTCTCGTGCAGCAGGCCTTCGTCCTCCAATGCCCCCGCCTTGAGATCCGGGCGATTGTTGAAGACGACGTCGACGGCTTTGAGGACGTAGGGGAGCGTGCGGAACGAGTGCCGCAGCGGTACATGCGTCACCTCGAAATGCGCGGCCTTGGCGCTGAAGGCATATTGCCGGCCGGCATCGACGAAGACCTCGGGCTCGGCGCCCTGAAACGAGAAGATGGACTGCTTCTGATCCCCCACCGCAAAAATGGTGCGGGGCCGATCGGCGGCGCTGTCGCCGAAGAAGAAGTCGTCCACCAGCGCGCCGATCACCTCCCACTGCTGCGGATTGGTGTCCTGCCCCTCATCGACGAGGATGTGGCTGATGCCGGCATCGAGCTTGTACCGAACCCAGAGGCCCTGCGCCTCGTCCTTGAGCAGCGCAGCGAGCTTTTCGATGAGATCGTCGAAATCGAGCAGCGAGCGCGCGCGCTTGGCCTGTTCGTAGTGCGCCGAGATGGCGGCGACGACATCGAGCATGGCTTCGCTGCGGGCAATCAGCTCGGCGGCGACGAGCTTGCGATAGAGCCGCTCGAGCCGCGCGGCCTCGTCGACCAACTTCTGCGCGATGTCGGGGATCAGCGCCGCCGTGGCCTTCTTGAGCAGCGTCTTGCGGGCCGTTCGATCCGCCTGGGTCAGGAAAGTGTCGAGCAGTGCCTCGGCATTGGGATGGCCGGGATCGATCTGGCTCAGGCGATCCACGAAGCTGTCGCCGTCGGCGTCGGGCGGGACGAGGCGGAAGATTTCGGCGTGGTTGGCGCGGGTGAGGCCGTAGCCGGCGCTCATCTCCTCCATCACGTCCTCGATGGTGCCGACAGGCCCGATGAGCTTGCGCAGTTCGAGTTTGGCGCGCGGCACGTCGACGAGCACCTTGCGCAGGATGCGCTGCTGGTTGAGCGCCTCAATGATTGCTTGCTCGATAGAGAAGTCGCTCAGGAGCCCGAAGAGGGTTTCCACCGCCAGCGCTTCGCCGCTGCCGCGCAGGCCTGCGGCCAGCACCGTCTCGCGGGCTTCGAGCAGCATGCCGTCGCGCTCGTGCTCTTCGAGTACGGAGAAGTCGAACGGCACCCCCGCCTCGCGCGGAAAACGGTGCAGCACGCTTTCGCAAAAGGCGTGGATGGTCTGGATCTTGAGGCCACCCGGGGTTTCCAGCGCATGGGCAAAGAGCGACCGGGCGCGAAGCTGCATACCCGCCGTTGGCGGCGCCCCCGCCAGCGCGGTAAGATCGCGGAACAGCTCCTCGTCGGTCGCCAGCGCCCATTTGCCCAGGCGCGCGGCGACGCGACCCCGCATCTCAGCAGCGGCTGCCTTGGTGTAGGTGAGGCAAAGGATCTCCTCGGGCTGCACGCCGCTCAGCAGCAGGCGTAGCACCCGGGCAGTCAGCACATAGGTCTTGCCCGAGCCCGCGTTTGCCCGCACCCAGACAGACTGCGCCGGGTCGGACGCGGTACGCTGGGCGGTATTGATCGCCTCGGGCATGGGATTGAGAAGGCGGCGGCTCATGGATCGTCCACCCCGGCGGTGAGGGTCCATTCGTCGGTGCGCGCCAAGTGGTCGTAGTCGCCCGGAAAGGACTTGCGGCCGGTCTCGATCCGCGGCCGGATCTTGGCTGTCATAGGCAGGTCGTCATGCAGCAAAAAGGCGTCGACATGGCCCTGTGTGCGACGCAGAATTTCATCCACCGCCTGCATCAGCGTCATCCCGCCGCGCAGCTTGAAAGGCTTCACCTGGAAGGCGGCGGGTCCGAGGCCGATCTTGATATAGGTGAGGGCGGAGGTATCGCGCGGCGCAAGGCCGGGGAAAATGCCGGCCCGAGCCATGGCAGCCTCGAGCAGCAACTGCGGCGCGTCGAACGCGGTCATGTCCTTTGGCGCTGGCACGCCTCCGGTCTTGAAGTCTATGATCTCCAACGTGCCGTCACGCTTGACGTCGAGCCGGTCGGCCTTGCCGACAAGGACGAAATTGTCGAGCGCTGGAAACGTCCACTCGCCCTTCTTTTCGGCGTGGCGTTCGACGATCTCGTCATCGCGGCGGCGCTCGTATTCGAGGAACTGGCGGGCGGCGCGCTCGAACCGCTTGAGCCAGATGTCGCGGCGCTCCTTGATGGCATCGAGCCCGGCAAAGGCATCGCGCGCCATGCCCATCATCTCGTGCAGTGCTTCGGGGGCCTCGATATCCAGCTGCTGCTCGATGAATTTCTCGAACACGCCGTGGATCATGGTGCCGCGCTCGCGCGCGCTGGGCTCGGTACCGAGCGGCTCCAGGCGCCTCAGGCGGAGCACGTGCTTGGCGTAGATATCGTAGGGCGAGCGCATCAGCGGCTCGACCTCAGTGATCGAAAGCCGGCGCGGCCGGATCTTTGCGGGTGGGCTCGGCGAGGGGCGCGGCGCGGGACGGGGAATGCCGGCAAAGTCCACCGCTTCGGCCTCCGCCAGCCAGCGGGCGCCGCGGCGGCGGAGTTCTGTGGCCTCGGCTTCGCCGATGAAGGCATCCAGCCGCTGCAGCAGCGGCGAAGGCAGCGCGGGTGAGGTGCCGATGCGAGACGCATAAGCAATCAGTACGTCGGCATTGCCGATGGCCATGGCGAAGTCGTGCGCTGCCTGGCCCTGCCGCCGCTCCGGCGGATCGAGGCCGACACCGATGCGCATGCTGCGACTAAGCCACGGGCCAGGGTCGGCGATCGGCGGCCAGACGTCTTCGTTGACGCCGGCGAGGATCATCAAATCCGGCGACTGCAGGCGCGCCTCGAGTTCGCCCCAGATCGCAATGTCGTCGCGCACGGAGGGCGTGGCTTCCGCGGTGGCACCGGCGAGAAGCGCCGAGAGGACGGCGTCGAGGAAGCGCGGCGGGAAGGCGGTGCCGGAGGGTCCGAGTTCGGCTAACTCCTCCGCCCAACGGCGGAATTCAGGGAGACCGGGGATATCGATATCGGCGCGCAGGGCGTCGATTGCTGCGAGGAGCGCGGTAGCCAGGTCGGCGGCGGTGAGTTGCGGCCTCTCGACGAGCGCGACGACCGGCTGCAGGGCGGCTCCGAGGCGGTTCAGGATATCGTGGACCGCCTCGTTGTCGGTGAGGGCATGAAGGCCCGGGAGACCTGCTAAGGGTCTGACATTGCGGAGTTTCCAGTCCAGCCGGTCGGCGCAGAGACTGACCTCGCGCCGCTCGACGCCCACGGAAACCGCGGCGTTGCGAAGCAGAGCGATGGTATCGACGGAGGCGTAGTTGCCAGCGGCGACGGCGAGAACCTGGCGGGCGAGGCGGCCGGCGGCGGACTGGTAGAGCGGCGTGCCGGCGGCGTCGTCGACGATGATGCTGTGGCGCTTGAGTTCGACCGCGATGCGCCGGGCAAGTGTTTGATCGCGCGAGATGATACCGACCGTGCGACCCTCCGCCAGGCTAGCGCGGGCGGCCAGGGCGATGGCGCGGGCCTCGGTATCGGCATTGGGTGCGGCGAGGATACCAACGCCGATCAGCGCCTCGGAGACCGGCAGGCTCGCGCGCTTGGCCGGCCAGGCCGGCGTCTCGGCGGCCGGGGCGAGGGCGGCGCGGACCAAAGCAGTGCGCGGATTTTCACCTGCGAGTTCAATGACTTCCGAAACGGCGGCGCCGAGGTGGCGGAGCAGTTTCATCAGGCCGTATTGCGGGTGGCCGTGAGTCAGCTGCCCGGAAATCATCACGTCGTGTTGCTCGGGCGTGAAGGAAGTATCGAGCCCGGGGAGGACGAGTGCACCGCGGGGAAGGCCGGCAATCGCCTTCAAAAGGTTGGCTGTGGCGGGGATGGAACCGGTGGAGCCGGCGGCGATGACCGGCTTTTCGCCGTAGAGATGAACGACGGATGAACACTGCCGGGCGAGCCTTTCGTTGCGCGCCGCTGCAGAATCCACCTCTTGGCGCTCTTCCAGCACCTTCGGCCAGTGCTCCAGCACCACGTCGAGGAAAGACAAGATCTGCTGCCAGTTGCCAGCAAGTTCCTCGGGCACCAGGTCGCGCAACTTGCTGGCGGGAACGCCTTCGATGATGAGGTCGTCGATGACAGAGCCGAGCGAGTCGGCGAGCCAGAAGATCTCCGACGCATTGGGTGGAGTGGCGAAATTGCCGGCGTGCTCGGCGAAGGCGCGGACGAGGCCGGAGAGAGCGAGGCGACGCTCCAGCGCCGAAGCCACCGGTTTGATCGGCGGCGTGTCGAAGGGCGGCAGGAACGGCTCTTCCTCTGCCTGCTCCCCACCGAAGGTGCGGATATCGGGAAGCAGCGTCGCCCCACCCAGCCGCTTGGCGAACTCAGCCGCCAGCGCCAGCCGGGCGCGGCGGGTGGGCAGGATGATCGTGATGTCGCTGAGCCAGAACGGCCCGGTGCGATCCCAGTCGCCGGTCAGCGTGCCATCGAGCACGCGCTCGACCAGCATCGGCAGGAAGGGCGCGTGCGGCGCGATGGTGAAGAGGTGATCCCTCATGCAAGGCGCGCTTCGGCGGCGGCCAGCGCCTCGGGGTCGCCAATATGGAGCCAGTCGCTGCCGAGCGCTACGCCGCGCAACTCGCCCCGCTGCAACGCCGCATCGAAAAGGTCGAAGAGCGAGAACGGCCCGTCGGGCGCCGCTTCGATCAAGTCGCGCGGGATCAGAGCGCTGCCTGCGTAGATCACCGGGGCGCCGGCGTCGTTGGTCACCTCCCCATTGGGTGCAAGGCAGAAGTCGTGGCTGCGGCGGTGGAAGCCCGAGGCCCGGAACGGATGCACGCAGAGCAGGACGATCTTGCCGTCATAGGCCTCGATCATCCGGCTGAGCGGTCTGTCGCCGGCCAGCCACAGGCTGTCGGAATTCATCACCAGGATTGGATCGCCCTCCAGCAGCGGCAGCGCGGACTTCACTCCGCCGCCGGTGTTGAGAAGCGTCTCTTCGACCGAAAGCTCGAAGCGTGTTCCCCCGAGCGAGGCGTCAAGCGCCAGCACATGCGGCTTCATCTGCTCGAGGTGATGATGGGCGTTGATGACAAAGCGGGTCGCCCCCTCGCTATGCGCAAGCGTCGCCACCCGATCGAGCAGCGGCTTGCCGGCAAGCTTGAGCAGCGGCTTGGGCGTCCCGTCGGTCAACGGCCGCATCCGCGTGCCGAGGCCCGCCGCCAGGATCATCACGTCAGGGAATCGCTGCATCCGGCGATTTGAGCGGGGAGGGTGCGCGATGTCCAGTGCGGTGCGCCGCTCGCCCCAGTCACATCCCTGTCCCTGCTTGCGCTGGCCCATCACAGCCACCTACATCCATCGCCATGAGCGAAACGACGCCTTCGCAGTCCCATGTCACGGTAAAGACCGAGATCGTCGTCATTGGTGCGGGGCAGGCGGGGCTGAGTTCGGCCTACCACCTCAAGCAGCGCGGGCTGGCGCCCGGTCGTGGCTTCATCGTGCTGGACCAGTCGCCGACAGCCGGTGGGGCATGGCAGTTTCGGTGGCCGTCGTTGACACTCTCGACGGTCAACCGGGTGCATGACCTGCCCGGCATGGCCTTCTCGGAGGCGGTCGATACCAGCGCCGATCAGGTCGAGGCCGCCAAAGCCGTGCCGCGCTATTTCGCCGAATACGAGAAGCGGTTCGCGCTGCCGGTGTACCGGCCGGTGCAGGTGAAGGTCGTTTGCGAGCGCGACGGGCGGTTCCGGGTCGAGACCGATCGCGGCAACTTCTCTGCCCGCGGCATCGTCAACGCCACCGGCACTTGGGAAAATCCCTACATCCCCGACTACCCCGGCAAGGAGCTGTTCCGCGGCCGCCAGTTGCACACCCGCGATTTCAAGCGCGCCGCCGACTTTTCTGGCCAGCGGGTAATCGTGGTGGGCGCGGGGATTTCGGCGATCCAGCTGCTGGACGAGATTTCGCTGGTGACCGAGACGATCTGGGTGAGCCGGCGCCAGCCAGAGTTTCGCGAGGGCAGTTTCACCCAGGAAGACGGCAGGGCCGCAGTCAAGCGGGTCGAGGACCGGGTACGGGCCGGGTTGCCGCCGACCTCGGTGGTATCGGTGACCGGGTTGCGAATGACGCCGCGTATCCAGGCGATGCGAGACCGCGGTGCGCTGTCGTGGCAACCGATGTTCTCGGAGATTACGGAAAACGGCGTACGCTGGGCCGACGGGCGCGAGGAGCGGGTCGACGTCATCCTCTGGTGCACCGGCTTCCGCTCGTCACTCGATCACCTGGCGCCGCTCATGTTGCGCAACGAACAGGGCGGCATCCTAATGTCCGGGCGGCTGGCCACGCAGGTCGCCAAGGACCCGCGCGTGCACCTCGTGGGCTATGGCCCCTCCGCCTCCACCATCGGCGCCAACCGGGCTGGTGCGGTGGCCGCGCGCGAGCTGATGGAGACGCTGGGGCTGCTGACGGTCAGCCCCCAGTAGGCTCCGCCGTCAGGCCGAGAGGCGCTCGCCGCCGGCGCGAAAGCTGTCGATGAAGGCGAGCAGGGTTTCGGCGACATGCAGGTCGACAAACCGCTCCGGCACCCAGAATTCGACCTCGTCGCCCTTGAGCAAAGCGACGCCCGCGAGGATGCCGCCGAAATCGGCCACCAGGAACGCCGCGCCATTGGAGACAGCTGCGTCATAGCTCTGCCGCGCGAGGTCGGGGCTCGACGGAAACACGCCATGGCCGCTGGCAAAGGCGATTCGGGCGATGGCGAAGGCGTCGGCCTGAGTGGCCCAGCGGGCCACGAGCCCGCGTCGCGAATAGGGTGACAACTTGAAAATCCTCAACAAATCGAACGGGCGGCAGAGGTGCTGTCGAACTCTGGCTGATCTGTGGCACGCCAAGGGCCATTCTGCGCGCGTCACCAATTGCGCGTCAGTGCGGTAAATTTGCAATGAATCCAGTGACGTGCCGTTAACCTTTGGGTAGGGGGCCGCCGCCCCCGCTTTCCCTAAGGTCTTGTCGGCCCAGCGCCGGCGCCGGTGGTCTCGATGGCCTTGGCAATGGCGTCGATATCCTCGACGCCGAGCTCGAACTTGGCCGCGTCTATCCACCCGTCGACCTGCTCGGGCGAACGGGCGCCGACGATGGCGGCGCTCAGTCCCGGCCAGGCCAGCACCCAGGCAAGTGCAATGGTGCCCATGGAGGTATTGTGCTTTGCCGCGATCGGCCGCAGCGCATCGGCGAGCTTGAGGTTGCGCTCGAGGGCCTCGCCGGTGAATTCAGGGTTGGCCTTGCGCCAGTCGTTCTCATCGAGGTTCTGCGCCCGCTCGCGGGTGAAGCTGCCGGTGAGCAGGCCCGCCTGCATCGGGCTGTAGCAGATGACGCCGGTGCCATGCTGGTGGCACCAGGGCAGGATTTCGGCAGCGGTTTCGCGCTTAATCATCGAAAAGGGCGGCTGCAGTGTTTCGACATGGCCGAGCGCCTCGGCGCGCTTCAATTGCTCGACATTGTGGTTGGAGAGGCCGACATGGCGGACCTTTCCTTCCTTCTTGAGCTCCAGCATCGTGCCCCAATAGTCCTCGAGCGGCACGTCGTCTGACGGCCAGTGGATCTGGTAGAGGTCAAGCACGTCGAGGCCGAGCCGCTTGAGCGAGCCTTCCAACTCGCCGCGCAGGTGCTTGGCTTCGCCGATGCGGCGCGGGTTCTTGCCCTCGGTGTCCCGCACGATGCCGCCCTTCGTGAAGACGAAGGGCCGCCGGTCGGCCGGCATCTGCTTGAGCGCCTGGCCGATCACCGTCTCGGAGTGGCCATTGCCATAGACGGCGGCGGTGTCGATCCAGTTGATCCCCAAATCGATGGCGTGACGGATGGCGGCAACGGATTCCGCATCGTCCTGCGGCCCCCACATATTGCCGCCCATCGCCCAGGCGCCGATCCCCAGCCGGGTGATCTGCATGCCGGTTTTGCCGAAGGCCCGCGTGGGCAGGTGGGTGGTCATGGTCATGGGAGTGCTCCTCGTTTTCGTTGCGGGCACCATCGTCCACCAGGCGGCCGAGGCCAACCGGTTATTTGGTCGAACACCGGCAGGGATGTCCCCTCCCAGCAGGGGGAAGGGAGACCTGACTGATACGGTTTCAGGCCCGCTCTTCCCAGACCTTCGCCAGTTCCACCAGCGTCGTGACGGCCTTTTCCATGTCCTGCCGGCTCACCCATTCGAGCGGCGAGTGAAAGGCGTGGCCACCGGCGAAGATGTTGGGGCAGGGCAGGCCCATATAGCTCAGGCGCGATCCATCGGTGCCGCCGCGGATCGAGCCTCTGCGCGGCGTCATTCCGGCGCGGCGGATGGCTTCGACGGCGTTCTCGACGATCTCCGGATTGCGGTCGAGCACCGCCTTCATGTTCCGATACTGCTCGGTGACCTTGAACGTGTAGGTCGAGCCCGGGAAATCGGCGATCACCGCCTTGGCAATTCCCTCAAGCAGCGCCTCTTTCTCGGCGAGACCCGCGGTATCGAAATCGCGGATGATGAAAGTGAGCTTTGCGTCCGCCATCGAGCCCGCAATCCCGACGGGGTGGATGAAACCCTGCCGCCCCTCGGTGGTCTCCGGCGAGATCTCCTGCGGCAGCCTGGCGATGATCCGCCCGGCGATCTTGATGGCGTTTTCCATCCGGTCCTTGGCAAAGCCCGGATGCATGGCGACGCCGGTGATGGCGATCTCGACGCCGTCGGCCGAAAACGTCTCGTCCTCGATGTCGCCGGCCGTCTCGCCATCGACCGTATAGCCAAACTGCGCCCCGAGCTTTTTGAGGTCCGCCTTGTCGACGCCGCGCCCGATCTCCTCGTCCGGCGTCAGCAGCAGCTTTATCGTGCCGTGCTTGATCGACGGGTCCGCCATCAGCGTCGCCGCCGCGGTGACGATCTCGGCGAGCCCCGCCTTGTCGTCCGCCCCGAGCAGCGTCGTGCCGTCGGTGGTGACGATGTCATTGCCGATCTGGTTCTTGAGCTCCGGATGCTCCGCCACCCGGATCACCCGGCTGGTGTCGCCCGGCAGCACGATGTCACCGCCCTGGTAATTGCGGTGCACCTGCGGCTTGACGTTCGTCCCGGTGAAATCGGGCGCTGTATCCATGTGCGAACACCAGCAGATCACCGGCACCTCCTTGTCGCTGGTGGCCGGGATCGTCGCATAGACATAGCCATGCTCATCCAGATGCGCGTCGGAAAGCCCGATGGCGAGCAGTTCCTCGACGAGCACGCGCCCGAGATTTTTCTGCTTTTCCGTGGACGGATGCGTGGGAGAGGAGCCGTCGGACTGCGTGTCGATTAGTACGTAACGGAGGAAGCGGTCGAGGACGGTGGTCATGGGCATAAGGAAGGTATTCCAGAATGTTCCCATCACCCTACATCGCCAAGGCTAAAACGCTAGTCGCATGGGAGGGAGGGCTTCCTATTCTGTGACGCAAGAGCCGTCGGCAGCTTGTCGCACAGCGATGGACTCAGTCACAATAACGAGGAAGAGCATCGACCTCTCACTGCCTGAGGTCAGTACAGGTTGTTCAATGAGCGTCGCTAAGCCCCGCCTCTTTATTGGATCGTCAGTTGAGAACCTCGACGTGGCCTATGCGGCCCAAGAGGCACTAGAATTCGAGGCCGAGGTGACAGTTTGGAGCCAAGGAATCTTCGCATTGTCCCGTACGACGATGGAGTCGCTCATGGACGCGCTAGACGAGGCTGATTTCGCCCTCTTTGTCATGTCACCCGATGACATCACACATATACGAGATCAGAAGAAGCAGACGGTGCGGGACAATGTGGTTTTCGAGCTAGGCTTGTTCATCGGGCGACTAGGCCGCGAACGTGTCTTCATGTTGGTGCCCCGCGGGTCAGAGGAGAACCATCTTCCCACTGACTTGCTCGGAATTACACCGGCGTCGTACGAGCCTGAGCGTCAGGATGGCAATCTGACCGCCGCGATTGGGCCGGGATGCAACCGCGTTCGAAAGGCGATCAATGTCCTCGGCGGGAAGAGGGCGGTACCACTTTCAGATGCTCAATCCATAGGTCAGGCGGTGGTTGACGAGCCGGATGGCGTAGTCGAAGGCAAGGAAGATATTCTGGCTCTTATAGAAGGGTGGATGGGAGCGCGGCCGTCTTCCGAAAATACGAAGGCAATCAAATTCAGAGATGTGGATAGAGAATTGGGCCTAAAGAGCGGGTCTGCCAAGCAGTACATAGCCGAGGCGGCCACTCGATATAACTACGTGCCTGCCCGATCTGGCGAAGAGGTGATTATCTTCAGACGGGAAGAGCCTCGGCGGCGCGTCCGTACCATGGACTTCTAGTTGGGCAGCAACACGGTCAGCTTGCCGGCGTTGACATCACCCAAAACAAAGAAGCCGCCTTGCGGCGGCTTCCTGGTCCGATCGGTCGGTGATGGTGCCCTGGAGAGGACTCGAACCTCCACGT
>JAEZKB010000220.1 GCA_023415605.1 Pseudomonadota bacterium | reverse complement strand
CGTCTCGGCCGGCAGGCCGAGGCGGTGTGCCGCCATTACCTCTCCAGCGGACGGCGCGAGGGCCGCTACTGGCTGGTTGGCGACGTGCGCAACACGCCCGGCCGCTCAATGTATGTGCGGCTCAAGGACTCGCCCAAGGGCCCGGCCGGCAAATGGACCGATGCCGCGACAGGCGAGCATGGCGATCTGCTTGACGTGATCCGCGAGAGCTGCGGCTTCATCGACTTCAAGGACGTTGCCGACGAGGCGCGGACCTTCCTCAGCATACCGCAGCCCGAACCATTGCCGGCACATCCGCGTCAGGCACCCGCACCGCATGGGTCGCCCGAGGCGGCCCGCCGTCTGATCGGCATGTCGCAGCCGATCACGGGCACGCTCGTGCATGCGTATCTACGGGAACGCGGCATTACGGATTTACGCGGAACCGGAAACCTGCGCTTCCACCCGCGCTGCTATTATCGGCCCGACGAGCATTCTCCGACCGAAACCTGGCCGGCCATGATCGCAGCCGTCACCGACCTCCGCGACAGGATCACCGGGGCGCATCGAACCTGGCTCGACCCGCGACGCCGCGACAAGGCGCCGCTCGACACGCCACGCCGGGCGATGGGCGATCTTCTCGGCAACGCGGTGCGCTTCGGCACGGGCGGCGAAGTCATGGCGGCCGGCGAAGGCATCGAGACCGTCCTGTCGGTCAGGCAAGTCTTGCCCGACATGCCGATGCTGGCGGCGCTCTCCGCAGCCCATCTCGCCGCCATCCTGTTCCCGGACTCGCTGCGGCGGCTCTACATCCTGCGCGACGACGATCCGGCTGGTGACGGGGCGCGCGATACCCTGATCGAACGGGCGAACGCGGTCGGGATCGAGGCGATCGTCATCTCGCCCCAGCTCGGCGACTTCAACGAGGATCTCCGCACCCTCGGCATCGACGCGCTCAGAAGCCAGACCCGGATGCAGATCGGGCCGCAGGACGTGGCGCGCTTCTTGGGCGTAGCGGCATAGCCGGCAGGGAGGAAGGTGGCGGCGGTGCCGCCATGCCCGTCCGGATGCCCCGTACCGTCTGAGAGGACCGCGCCTCCGCCTTCGAGAGGGCGATCGGCCCACAGTCGGGCCAGCCCGGCAATGGCGGCGGCCCACTATTTTCC
The DNA here is from genome assembly GCA_023415605.1 of Pseudomonadota bacterium. Lineage (GTDB taxonomy): Bacteria > Pseudomonadota > Alphaproteobacteria > Rhizobiales > Devosiaceae > Devosia_A. The sequence continues at coordinate 4,666 of JAEZKB010000220.1, read as the reverse complement.
GGCGGCAGGCAGAGCCTGCCTTTCCATCGCGAGGCAAAATAGCCGGCCTTCGCCATCCTCCGCTGACGCTCCGGCCCGTCGCTCACGCTCCGGGTGCAGGGCCGTCTCGCCGGTGGGCTTCGTCGCCATGAAGGCCGCGACGGTCGCGGTCCAACCGACGGAGCATCCCATGAACGCGCATGACGACTTCGAACCTCACCACGAATCCTCACCCACCGACCACGTCCTCAACGAACTGCAGCTCCACGGCTACCGGCCCTTCGCCGATGAACCGGACCAGCGGCTTCTTCCGGACGGCAACGCAGTCGCGGGCGCCGTCGCCGACATCTTCGACGCGCTGATCGTCACGCTGGAGGACACACGCCTCGAACCCGACCTCGACGATCTCCTCTGGTCGACCGTCAACGTCTTCCACCGCGCCACCGAACGGATCGCACGCGAACTCGACGACAACGAGCACGCCCAGAAGCGGTCGCAGCGGGAACAGGACGGCAGCGAGGTGAAGTCGGTCGAGCTCGAGCGCCAGATCGCCGAGGGCAAGACGCTCATCGAGCGCCAGGCCGCCTTCGAGCTGATGCGCGACCAGGCCGCCGAACACTACGAGCGCCATGTCGGAAAGCCCTGGCTCCCGCGCAGCGGATCGAAGGTCAACCATCGCAATCTCACCTCGGCGATGATCGACAGCCGCGACTTCCTGATGGCGAGGAAGCGCGCCGACCAGGAGGTCCTTCTTCCTTCCGGCCCGAAGATCGTCCTCACCGGCGGGCTCGACTTCAACGATCACCGGCTCATCTGGGCCAAGCTCGACCAGGTGCATGAAAAGCACCCCGATATGGTCCTCGTTCACGGCAAGGCGCCCAAGGGTGCCGAGAAGATCGCATCGCTCTGGGCGAAGAACCGCAACGTGCCGCAGATCGGCTTCGCGCCCGACTGGACGAAGCACGGCCGCGCAGCGCCGTTTAAGCGTAATGACGAGATGCTGGAGATCGTGCCGAAGGGCGTGATGCATTTCCCCGGAACGGGCATCAACGACAACCTCGCCGACAAGGCCAAGAAGCTCGGCATCCCCGTGTGGAAGTTCGGCGGCGCGTGAGCGCCGCCTTTGTCCACGAGGTTGCGCTCAACCCACGCCCCGTCTTCCTGCTGCTCCGTTTGTGGGCAGGCGTGCTAGGCTGCGATCGCAAATGCGCGGTCGGGAGAGAGAAATGCCGCCACGCAGGCCTTGGCGAGCGAATCTGTGGCGTCCACCAACAGCGACGGGAATTGCTCTTGCGCCCCAGCAAGGGCAATCGGTATTTCGGTGCACGCCATGACAAGCGTCCGGCACCCTCCTTCGCTAAGGGCTAGGGCTTCCTTGACCAGGATGGAACGCGCGCTTCCGACATCGCCAGCTTTGATCAGCGTGATCGCGCGCATGACCTCCGCCTGTCCAGACTCCTCGGGAACAGCGCACACGACACCTCGCTGAGCCAGTCTTTGCTGGTAGATGCCCGCCTGCACCGTCCCTGTTGTTGCGAGGATGCCGACCGGACCGGACCTCACCGCCTGCTCCCCAAGTTGATCCGCGACCGCATCGACGATGTGCAGGATCGGCAGCGACGTCTCTTTCTGGAGCGCTGCGTGCCAAAAGTGCGCGGTGTTGCAAGGGATCGCAACCATGCTCGCGCCGCCTTGTTCCAGTTGACGCAAACTACGAAGCAACGCAGGCAGCGGATCTACACCGCGCCCGAGAATAGCCGCTGTTCGATCAGGAACGTCCGCAGCCGAGCAAACAAGAGCTGGGATATGATCTTGATCGCGGACTGCCGGCGTATGGCGGATGACCTTCGCCATGAAATCGATTGTGGCCATAGGCCCCATTCCGCCCAGAATACCGAGCATTGCAACCTCCGAGTTGCTTACAGTTTGCTCAGGGCGAGAGGTCTCGTCCAATGCCGAGTCCGTCTGGGGTATTCCGATCTTGCATGAGCAGCTTGCTCGCAGCAGTCCACAACTTCTCTACCATCGCACGCTTGTGATCTGCCTTGCGATAGAGCCGAATTTCCAACGGCATGTCTGCACCGAAAGAAATGAGCGAACCTTCGGCTAGCTCACGCACGACGAGACTGCGCGGCAGCCAAGCTGCGCCATGCCCGGCAACGGCCATCAATTTGAGGGCCTCGGCCATCGCGTTCTCGACGACGTGAACCGTGGGAGACGCAGCCAAGATCGATCGCGCTTCTGCCAGGGCGGTCACCCGTCCGAGGAACGAGCTGGCATTGTAGGCGAGAACCGGAAGCGCCTCTCCGTCCGCAACGGAAAGATCAGGCGCGCGGACGGCAACCATAGTGTCCGTACCAACCACGAGATGGGGGAATCTGGAGGGATCAAGGACAACCGGCACCGCCGGATGATGAAAAGTGAGGAGAAAATCATACTCACCTTCCACCAACGCCTCGATGCAGTTGTGAAAGTCGTCGGGCAGAATGCGACACTCGAGGGAGCCGGTCAGCGCTTCGATGGACCGAAGCCAAACCGGAAAGAACGAGAGTGCGAGCGTATGCAGCGCCGCGACAGCAACGATGCCGCGTCTCGGTCGCGCTCCGGCTTGAAGCGCAGCCCTCCTATCATCGAGCTGCCTGAGCGTCTCTTCTGCGGTTTCACGGAACTCACGACCAGCGGGGGTCAGCGCCGTCGGATACGAGCTGCGATCAATCAGAGGCACACCAACCCACGTCTCCAAGGACTGAATCCGTCGGCTGAAGGCCGATTGGGTGACGTGACGCTCTTCGGCGGATCGAGAAAAGCTGCGTGTCCGCGCTAGACTGACGAAATCCTCAAGCCACTTCGTATCCATTGTCCGCCGCTCTCTTGTCGCTCAAAACATCATTCTTAATACATGCTGGTTAGCCAATTCAGTAGTACTTCCCCGGCTCTTCATCCGTTCGGCAAAACCAAGCTCATCCCGTTAGTGTAATCGTCCAACTCCCTGACGCTGAGCACCACACCCGCTTCTCTGCGCTGATCCTTGGTCAGACTGGGCCGCTTGGCGCCATCAACCCTTAAAGGGTCGGCTATGCGAGCATACCGCCGCTGCGGCTGCGCCTGCGCGGTGATTGCAGCGGCCAGTCCGACACTTCGGGCGCCTGTCAGCGGGGGATGGTCCTCCGCTCAAAACAGGAGCCGGATCGATGTCCCTCAAGCAAGCGCATGCGTTCGCCTTCAGCCTCGCCACCACGCTGATGGCCGCCATCGTCATCTTCCAGGCCGGCGACGGCACCCATTCGGTGATGCCCGCCAGTGAGTATGATGGCGACACCGCCGCGATCGTCCATGAGATCGATCCCTTCGCCTAACCGGGCGAACAGGCCCGCCAAAGCGGAAATCCGCCGCGACTTCCGCTCCCGGCGCAGTCGGTCTTCAGCTATAGTGCGGTCGCGCCGTGGTGGTGGTGGCAGGCGCAACCGTCAGACCTTTTGGCACGGAGGCCACCACTATGATCATCCTCGCTATACTCGCATCACTCGCAGCGATAGGCCTGCTTTGCTGGCTGCTGTTCACGCTGGCCGTCTTCGCGCTGCCGGCCTTTTTCGGCTTCGCCGCAGGCGCCTGGGCCCAAGGCACTGGCGCTGGCATTCCGGGCGCGATCCTCGTCGGCGTCATCGCCGCGGCCGTCACCTTCGCGGTCGGCCAACTCCTCATCACCTTCGCCCGGCCGATGTGGCTGAAGCTTGCGGTCGCCGTCATCTTCGTCGCACCCGCCGCCGTCGCGGGCTTCCACGCCACCCATGGCATCGTGAAGCACCTGATGCCGTCGGACGCTTGGCAGATCACCTTCTCCATCATCGGGGCGATCGCCGTGGGCATCACGGCGTTCATCCGGGTCGCGGGAATGGCCACGGCCGGCGGCCCCACCGCCCGGGACCTCGCGCGGGCCTGAGATCACGCATCTAGTCGTCGCGGTGCGGACCAGGGCGATGATCGAAGCGGGCGTCCCCGGCAGGAGAGTGGGCGATTGCGGGGCTCTGAAAGCGGATCATCGCTCAGCCCTGAGAGCGACCCACGATGAGCGCAGGCGCGGCGTCAGCCGTCATGGCTTGCGCCGAGATCCGTTCATGCGGGGACGTCCCGCAGAGGCCGGCCGGGTCAGGCTGCCGTCCTCGGCCCAGACAAGAGCGCTTAGCTCGCCGGCGAGTTCGTGGCAGTGTCATCTTGGCGGCAGCGGCGGGTCGACATTTCCCCGTTTCTGACCGTCACGCGACCGCTCCAAACGGCCTCTCCAATGGCCTGATCTGGCCGAAGGGCGGCTTCGCCTCGATCGCCTATGACGCAACAGCCGCGTCAAACTTTCTTCCCCTGCCGGCTGTGCCGTCATTCCTCGCGGGACAAGAAAGTCCTCCTTAGCTGTCAGGCCCCTTTGGGGTGCGCCGTCGATCGCCTCCGGCCAACCGATCGCCATCGAGGCCGCAATGGTGCGGGCTCGGAACGGAAAACGGAGACTTACAATGGCGACCATCGGCACCTTCAAGAAGACCGGCTCGAACGAGTTCACCGGCGAAATCGTCACCCTCAGCGTCCAGGCCAAGAACGTGCGCATCGTCCCCGACCAGCGCGCCGCCGGCGAGAACGCCCCCAGCCATCGGGTGCTGGTCGGCCGCGCCGAGATCGGCGCCGCCTGGTCCAAGCG
>JAEZKB010000194.1 GCA_023415605.1 Pseudomonadota bacterium | reverse complement strand
GCGCGACATCGCCATCCATCGAGTACACGGACTCGAAGGCGATGAGTTTCGGGCGCTTGCGGTCGACCGAAGCGAGCAGCTCGCGCAGGTGGTCGACATCGTTGTGCCGGAAGATCTTCTTTTCCATGCCCGACTGACGCACGCCCTGGATCATCGAAGCGTGGTTGAGCTGGTCCGAGAAAATGACGCAGTCCGGCAGCAGCCGGGCGATGGTCGAGATCGCGGCTTCGTTGGAGACGAAGCCCGAGGTGAAGACCAGCGCCGATTCCTTGCGATGCAGGTCGGCGAGCGACCGCTCGAGTTCGACCAGCGGCCGGTTGGTGCCGGAGATATTGCGCGTGCCGCCGGCGCCGACGCCGAGCTTGCCGGCTGTCTCCTGCATGGCGGCGATGGTCACGGGGTGCTGGCCCATGCCGAGATAATCGTTCGAGCACCAGATGGTGATCTCGCGGGCGTTGTCGGCGGCATCGCGGTAGACGGCCGTCGGGAAACGTCCTGCGATCCGCTCGAGGTCGGCGAAGACGCGGTAGCGCTTCTCCTGCCGCAGTGCGTCGACGGCGTCTTCAAAAATACCGCGATAGTCCATGATCTCGTCTCGTGTGGCGGCGGGCGCCGCTGGGCTGACTTGGGTCGTACCTAGACCCCGGAAAACCGGCATTGACATAGGTCAAGGTGCCGCACGCCGCTTACGCCCCTCCCGGCGTGCACTTTGGATATCAGTTTAGAACGGCCCTAAGCAAGATTGTTAGGAATTGCCCTGATGCCGCAGTACGCACTGCTCTGCCGCCTGCCGGCGATCCCCTCACTGCAAGCGGAAGGGGTTCGCCGACCAATGAGTGAGCAAATTCTGCTCCATAAATCCTCCCGCTGACGCGACAGGAAATCACGTCGCCGGCCCTCGTTCATCTTCGCTTCAGCTTCGCAAGTGCATCAGCGGACTTGAGAATTTCGCCTCGGTGGCAGCAAGGTCGCAGCGGCCGGGCAAAATGGCGTCGTGTGGGTGATCGGGTTGACCGGGTTCTCCGCATAGATACAATTCTATTCAGGGGTAGAGTGGGGGATATCGAGTGAAGAGTTTCTCGTCGACCAGCTTCGCCAGCGATCAGACGCAGGCGTTGGAATTGGCACTTGCTGCCGTGAACAAGCACCCGCAGGCGCTTTTCACCAATTTCCAGTGGTTCCTCTATGAGGCCAAGGACACGGTGTTCTTTACCGCGTTCTCCAAGACCAGCTTCACCAAGGATTCGATCGGCAACCTTGTTGCCGAAATGGTGACGTTGGCGCCGCAGCTGACGCACGGCTTCGTCGGCGCCAAGCCGGGCCAGCCGTTCCCGAAAGTCATGCTGGACGCGATCACCCATATCGAAGAAGTCGACGAGTTCGACGGCTATCCCGACAAGTGGCTGAGCAAATCGGTCGATATTTTCGAGCGCGATGATCTGCCGCTGTTCCGGGTCATGGCCGCGGTCCACAAGGGCGGCCCGGATGCCGAAGGTCGCGCGTCTATCATCCAGGTGCGCTCGAGCCATGCGTTGCTGGAAGGCTCGGACTCGGCGCTGCTAACCCGCTCGCAGTCTGCCAGCCACGGCGCCATGTCGGACAAGTCCAACAAGCTGCCGTTCTGGAACCGTATCGCCTCGTCCGCCCGCGGCCTCGGCTTGACCCTGACCTATATCGTGCTCGGCAATCTGCTGGCCACCAAAGAAAAGCCGTGGGGTTTCAAGACGTTGGCGATCAAGCGCCACCGGCTTCGCCTGCTCGCCAACCGGCTGGGCGTGCGCCAGCGCTCGCTCTACTTCGCCCTGGTGACGCACGGCCTCAATGGCGATGGACCGGACAAATACTTCTCCAAGCGCGTCGTCGGCGCCGCCTACACCATGCTCGACACCAAGCGGAATGCGTCGGACGACGACTTCTTCCGCGTGCGCGCCCTCGAAGCCAAGTTCACCTGGCAGGAGGATTTCGTCACGTATGTGCGCGCCGTGGACGACACTGTCGACCAGATCGAAAAGAAAGACCTGACCAAGTTCCAGATCATGGCGCTGACCATGTTCGCCACGCTTCGGTCGCTCAAGAAGGTGTTCCCGTTCCTGCCGGGCAAGCGCTTCTGGCGGTTCAACAATTTCGTCGATGTCGTGCTCACCCTGGTCCCCCCGCACCGTACCTATGGGCCGATGACGCACGGCATGGTCGAGCCGATCTATTGTGGCGCCTACCACCCGGCGGCCAACATCTGTACGTTCTGCCCGGGTCGTGAGTACGTGACGCTCAACTTCTCGATGGAGCAGCGCCACATCGACAATGTCGACAAGATCGAGCGCCTGCTCGAGCGCGTCGAGGCCATGGACCTCGACCCCGCCGGCCGCCCGGTCCGCGACGAGGAATAGGCCGGCACACACCACCGCTTCAGGCCTGTCGGAGGAATCCGGCGGGCCTTCAGTATTGGACCTCGTGCTCCCGCCGTCATCCCGCCTTCGAGGGGATGAGGGACGCCAGTTGGAGTGTCTTGCCCAGGCTCTGCCCTTGCGCTAACACCCGCACATCCTGCCTTTCAACCATTTCCAGACCTTCGGAGCCCATCTATGAGCACGTCTCAGTTCGCCAGCTACCCCAGCCTCAACGGCATGCCGGTGGTGATATCGGGCGGGGCGTCCGGGATTGGCGAGAGCCTCGTGCGCGAATTCGCTGCGCAGGGCGCCAAGGTCGGCTTCGTCGATATCGCTGGGGAGCAGGGCGAAAAACTTGCCGCCGAACTCAACGGCCAGGGTCAGACGGTCAAGTTCGTGCGCTGCGACATCACTGAGGTCCTCGCGTACCAGGGCGTCATCCGTGATTTCGAGAAGGCCCATGGCCCGGCACTGGCCCTGGTCAACAATGCCGCCAACGACCAGCGGCACAAGTGGGACGAGGTAACGCCGGAGTTCTGGGACGACCGCATCGCCGTCAACCTCAAGCACGCCTTCTTCGCGGCGCAGGCGGTGATCCCGGGAATGATCGCCGCCAAGAAGGGCTCGATCATCAACTTCGGCTCGATCAGTTGGATGATCCTCACCGGCAATCTCGCTGCTTACACGGCCTCGAAGGCCGCCGCCCATGGTCTCAGCCGCTCGCTGGCGCGCGATCTCGGCCCCCATGGCATCCGCGTCAACACGCTGGTCCCGGGTTGGGTGATGACCGAACGGCAGTTGACCCACTGGGTCGATGAGAAAGCCAGCAAGCTCATCGACGAGCAGCAGGCCCTCGCCGACCGCGTCTACCCGGCCGACATCGCACGCATGGCGATGTTCCTCGCCGCCGACGACAGCAAGATGATCTCGGCGCAGGATTTCGTAGTCGACGGCGGCTGGGCGCGCGGCTGATGACTGCGGCAAAAGCCGGCCTGAGCGAACACCGTGCTGCCGTAATCAGCGTTAAAGAACACAGGCCACAAACACCTACGGGGGACGTCCAGATGAAATCCAGGGTCTTAGTCGCCGGGCTCGCGGCGCTGGCGCTCAGCGCCTGCACCACCACCAATCCCTATACGGGGAACACGCAGATGTCGAACACCACCGGCGGTGCGCTGGTGGGTGCCGGCACCGGCGCCGTGCTGGGTGCCATCGCAGGCGCCGCTACCGGAAACGACCCGCGCGTGGGCGCACTGATCGGTGCCGGCATCGGCGGTCTCTCAGGCGCCGCCATCGGCTCTTACATGGACCAGCAGGAAGCTGAACTGCGCGCCCAGCTGCAGGGCACCGGCGTGTCGGTGACCCGCGTGGGCAACCAGATCATCCTCAACATGCCCTCCAACATCACCTTCGCGGTGGACAAGGCGACGATCCAGCCGCAATTCAACGAGACGCTGATCTCGGTGGGTCTGGTGCTCAAGAAGTTCAACAAGACGGTCGTGGACGTCTACGGGCATACCGACTCTTCGGGTTCGGACTCCTACAACCAGGATTTGAGCCAGCGCCGCGCCGTAGCTGTGGCCACGGTGCTGGCCAACCAGGGCGTCGACCAGCGCCGCTTCTTCATCGAGGGCCGCGGCGAGAGCGATCCGATCGCGTCAAACGCCAACGAATCTGGCCGCGCCCAGAACCGGCGCGTCGAAATTCAGCTCTCGCCCATCCAGGGCTGAGCCGGCCGGCAGACATGAGAAAGGCCCGGGAGCAATCCCGGGCATTTCTTTTTTGGTCGATGCTTAGGGCGTAGCGGTGGGTTGCTGCACCTCGGCTGTCGGCGTGCCGGGCTGCACATCGGTGCCGGGCGTGCCGCCGAAAAGCTGCAGCACCAGCAGAATGAAGGCGACGATGCCAAGCCCGACGAGGCTGATCTGCCACCAGTTCGTGGGTGACGTCGAAGCAACGGCGCGCTCGGCATCAGAGGTCACCGTCACCTCGGAATTGTCGGGAACATCGAGCCGGGCGCCATTTTCATCGACAAGGTAGTCGACACGAGCAGCGGTGGGTTGGGCCTGCGGATGGGTAGGAGTGATCGTGGCCATCAGTTGTCTCCCCAGATTACGGTACGCGTCTGTTCACCATTCTGGGCGCCCAGCCGCACTTCGGCGATGGCTTCATCGACCTCCTCGGGGGAGAAGCCGAGATCATCCTCGTTGCGTACCATGCCGCTGACCTCGGCTTTGATCTTGTGGAGCAGATCGAGCTTCTCCTTGGCGGTGAACAAGGTGTGATGCGCGATCTGCATGGGGGTGAAATGGTCCCGTCCACCCATACGGGCTTCGGTGGAATCGAAGGCCATGATCTCTCTCCTCGTGCTCTTAAAGTACCTTTTGGATAAGAAATGTCCCCCAAAGCTCTAAAGTTCCGGCCGGAACCGGGCTCCGATTAACGCGATCTTGAGGATTCACTGGCTGAACTGGGCATTGGTCCAGAAAGGACTTATGCGTATGGCGAATTTCATTTCCCTGCTCATAGGGCGGTCGCATCAGCGGCTGGTTGGATTCGCCCTCTGGCTCCTCGCCTTCGTGATTTCCCTGACGCTCGCTGCCATTTTCGCGGCGCACCAGATCAATTCGACCATGGTGACCGAGGCGCGGCTGGTGCTCGAGCCGCTGGTTCGGCTGCGCTCGAATGTCGTGTCCACCTTCGACGAAATGGGCAAGCAGCTCACCGCCGAGCCGTGCTCGCCCGCCTTCCACGACCAACTGCGTGCCATTGCCTTTTTGCCCGATGGGCTCAACGAGTTCCTCTACGCCCCGGGTGGAGTGGCGCGTTGTTCGGTATCGCAGGATTTCGAGCCATTTGCTCTGGGTACCGCCGACATTGGCGGCGGGGCGATGCCGGTTTCGTTCTGGTTTGACAAACCACTCCACTTCATGGGCCTCGAAGGCCATGTCGGCACCATCGCGCTTGCCGGGGACTTCGGCATGGTGATCCCGCCGCAGAAATATCCCGATACACCGTCCCGCTGGATGAGGCACGAAGTGGTGGCGGTGGCGCCGAACGGCAGCTGGTGGCACCGCCACGGCGCCGAGGGGGTGCATGCCAGTCAGCGCGACGCGGGTCCGCTGGGCGAACTGCTGCCCATCCATAACGCTGCCTTCTATACCCAGGTCTGCGATGACGCCGGGCTGCACTGCGTCGCGACCGAAGCCACGCTGATGGACCTGTTCAAGGCCGGCGGCGTCTTCGCACTGGCCGGCATCGGTGTCTGCGCCCTCCTCGCCATGGGTGTGGCAGGACAGGCGCACAACGCGCTGCGCGCCTATTGGTCGTTCGAAGCCCGCTTCCGCCGCAACTTCACGCAGGACACCATCGTCTGCACCTACCAGCCGATCCTCTCGCTCACCACCGGCACCATCACCGGCTGCGAAGTGCTGGTGCGCTGGCGCGATATCGACGGCACGGTGGTCTTCCCCGACCAGTTTCTACCCGTGGTCGAAAAGCACGGTCTCGGCCGACAACTGACTGAATTCGTCGTGCAGCGCGCCTATCGCGAGCTCTCACAGCAGATCCCGCCGCACATCAAGCTGCAGGTCAATTTCAATGTCTTCCCGACCGATTTCGACGCTGCCTGGCTGCGCGACACGCTGGTGATCTTCGAGAATTCGGGCAATCGCTTCTCGATCGTCGTGGAGATCATCGAGAACGACGAAATTCACGTGGAGCACACGCAGCGCGAAGTCGAGGCCCTGCGCCGCTATGGCATCCGGACCCATCTCGACGATTTCGGTTCGGGTTATTCCAACATCCAGCACCTGGCGACGCTGGGGATCGACGGGGTCAAGCTGGACCGCTCCTTCGCCATGGCGTCGGATGGCAGCCTCATGTGCAAGATGCTGGGCAATGCCATCGACATGGTCCATGCCGCCGGCCACCGCATCACTGTAGAGGGCGTGGAGACCGAGGAGCGTCTGCGCATGCTGAAAGCCACCGGCCAGGTGGAGTTCGTGCAGGGTTACCTGATCTCGCGCCCGCTCGATATCGCCCGCTTCGTCCAGTTCCTGGGCGAGCAGGGCGTGCCGATCGGCCAGCGCCCGCGCCTCGTCGCCTAGGCGCGCGGCTCGACGCTGGCAGCCGCCGGCTGAGCCTCTGCCCAGAGTTTCCGGACCATCGCCGCCAGCTCCTGCGACTCTTGCCAGCGGTCGGTGAGATCGATGCCGTCAGCACCGGCGATCGCATAAGGCTGTGGCCCGAGTTCGCATAGAAAGCTGAGCTCCGCATCGGCGACAGCGCGCTGGCGCCAGCTGGCAAAGCCTTTGGCCCACCAGCGCTGGAACAACTCGACATAGCGCCGGTGATGCGGAAAGCCGAGCGGCACTTGCACCTGTTCGCTGCTAGCGACGCGCCCGTGAAAAGCCCAGGCGTGGTCGAGGATGACCTCGATCTGGGCCTCGGTTCCATCCGACACCGGCAGCACGATTTCGCGCCCGACGACGTAGTGCGACAAGTCGGCGAGAAGTTTGAGGCTCGGAAAGGCGTCGATCAGGTCGAGCGTGAACAGCAGGTCGTTGGTCATCCGGTCGCGGTGGGTTTCCACCAGGACCGGGAAATCGACTCGTTCGGCCAGCCGTGCCCAGCCTTCGAGCACCTTCACCGCATCGGCAAGCCTGCGCGGCCGAAGGTTGGGCTGGATGTTGAGATGATGCAGCCCATATCTGCTGCCCCATTCGAGTGCCGGCTTCAGGCTGTCGATATCGGTCGGAAAGCAGAGGCCTTCGACAGCGAGCCCCTCTGCCTTGCCCAGCGCTCCGGCGTGTTGGGCGTCGGCCTCGTCGACCCAGAGCGTGCCGAAACCGTCAAACCCGGCAGTCTTGATCATCGCCACGTTCTCTTCGAGCGACCGCTCGGCCGGAGCGCCGCGAAGGTTCTGCATGCTCCAGAGTGACTGCAGGACGAGGAGGCGCTGCATCAGATTAGCACCACGCTTTCCTGCTCGTTGGGGTCGGTGCGGGCAATCAGCGCCCGGGCAACCTTGTCGGTGGGGTTGAACGGCTGATGCGGTACACCGGCCGGGATATAGACATAGTCGCCCTCCTTCACCTCATCGAGAAATTCGAGATTGGGACCGTGATAAAACGAGGTGCTGCCCTCGAGCTGGTAGATCGCCGTCTCGTGGTTCTCGTGGTAGTGCGCCTTGGCCTTGGCGCCGGGCGGAATGACCAGCATGTGCATGCAGATCCCCTCCGATCCGGATGACTCGGCCGAGACTCCGGCGAAATAGTCGAGCCCCTGCTTGCCGTGAAAGCCTTCGCCGCCGCGGATCACCTTGCACTGTTTCATGACGCTGTCCCTCGAATTGTCCGCCGGAGCCTAGTCTCCAGCTTCTGCCGCCGCAATCGGTACGCCATCGCGCCGCAAAATGACCGCATGGGGGCGCAACCGTTGGGCCGAGTCCAAGGTTCTGCTGGACGGACGGAGGGCAAATCCGACAATGACCACCATCGATCTCGATACCGGCCTGGCGCCCGAAGCGCTTGAGGCCCTGCAGCATGCCAAGAGCGCCTTCCTCGGCGCCGAGGGGCAGCGCTGCGGCTATCTGCGCGTGGCTTTCCACACGCATCCGGAAACCGGCGAACTTGGCCTTGCGGCCAATTTCAGCCTCGGACCGGAGCGCGAATGGCATCAGGTGGATGCCAGCATCAAGCTCAGCGATCTTGACTCCGACCCGCGCCCCGCCGTGCGCCGCGCCTTCGCTGATCTGAGCGACGGCATGCGGCTGATCACCATAGCCCGCCACTTCCGCCCGACCGGCGAGGCGATGCGGGCCGGGTAGGCCTTGAGGTGCTCCACCGGCACGGTCTACACCTGCCCTGCATTCTACTGCGGTACCGGAGCTTCCATGGCCAATCCCAAGATCACCTTCATCGGCGCGGGTTCGTCGGTGTTCATGAAGAACATCGTCGGCGACATCCTGCAGCGCCCCGCACTGGCTGGCGCCGAAGTTCGCCTGATGGACATCAACCCGCAGCGGCTTGAAGAGAGCGCGGTGATCGCCGGCAAGCTGGTGACGACGTTGGGCGTACCGGCGACGGTGAAGACCTACTCCAACCAGCGTGAGGCGCTCGACGGCACCAACTTCGTCGTCGTCTGCTTTCAGATCGGCGGCTATGAGCCCTCGACGGTCGTCGATTTCGAGGTGCCCAAGAAATACAAGTTGCGCCAGACTATCGCCGATACGCTTGGCGTCGGCGGCATCATGCGCGGCCTCCGCACCGTCCCTCACCTCTGGAGCATTTGCGAAGATATGCTCGAGGTCGCCCCCGACGCGGTGATGCTCCAGTACGTCAACCCGATGGCCATCAACACCTGGGCCATCGCCGAGAAGTACCCGTCCATCAAGCAGGTCGGCCTCTGCCACTCGGTCCAGGGTACCGCGATGGAATTGGCCCACGATCTCGACATCCCCTACGACGAGATCCGCTACCGTTCGGCCGGCATCAACCACATGGCGTTCTACCTCAAGTTCGAGCATCGTCAGGCCGACGGGTCGTATCGCGACCTCTATCCCGATCTCGTCCGGGCCTATCGCGAGGGCCGTGCGCCCAAGCCCACCTGGAACCCGCGCTGCCCCAACAAGGTGCGCTACGAGATGCTGACCCGGCTGGGCTACTTCGTCACCGAAAGCTCCGAGCACTTCGCCGAATACACGCCCTACTTCATCAAGGAGGGCCGCGAGGACATCATCGAAAAGTTCGGCATTCCGCTCGACGAGTATCCCAAGCGTTGCATCGAGCAGATCGAGCGCTGGAAGACGACCTCGGAGGAATACCGCAAGGCCAACACCATCGAGGTCAAGCCCTCCAAGGAATACGCCTCCGAGATCGTCAATGCAGTCTGGACCGGCGAGCCCGGCGTGATCTACGGCAACGTCCGCAACAATGGCGTCATCACCTCGCTGCCGGACAACGCCGCAGTGGAAGTGCCATGCCTCGTCGATGCCTCGGGCATCCAGCCGACCTATATCGGCGACCTGCCGCCGCAGCTGACGGCGCTGATCCGCACTAACATCAACGTGCAGGAACTGACCGTCGCGGCGCTGATGACCGAGAACCCCGAGCACATCTATCACGCCGCCATGATGGACCCGCACACGGCGGCCGAGCTCGATCTCGACCAGATCTGGAACCTTGTAGACGACCTGCTGATCGCCCATGGGGACTGGCTGCCGGCCTGGGCCCGCAAGGCGCCCAAGCAGCGCGTCGCCTGACCCCAAAGCAGGCCTGACGTCATGGCCCGGGCCTGCTAGGCTCGGGCCATGTTTCTTTCGGTCTTCGACATCTTCAAGGTCAGCGTCGGGCCATCGTCGTCCCACACCATGGGGCCGATGATCGCGGCGAAGCGGTTCCGGGACCGGGTCGCTGGCCTGCCGGCCAACGGCGCTACGATCGAATGCCGGCTCTATGGGTCGCTCGCCTATACCGGCGAAGGGCACGGCACCTTCCGCGCTGTGATCTGTGGTCTCCTGGGCATGAGCCCCGAAACCTATGACCGCGAAGCTGCCGACCGAGCCTTGGCCGAACTGGCCAAGACCCGATCGACCATGATCGGCAAGAACCGCGTTGTGCTCGATCCGGAAACCTCGATCATCGCCGAAAAGGGCAAGCGGCTGCCGGGCCACCCCAACGCCATGCAGTTCCGCCTGCTCAAGGGCGACCCCGACCTGCTGTCGGAGATCTACTACTCGGTCGGCGGCGGTTTCGTGATGACTGAGACGGAGTTCGCGGCCGACCAGGCGGGGCGGCCGGTGGTGGGGGAGGGGGTGGCGGTGCCGTACCCCTTCGCCACGGCGGCGCAGATGCTCGCAATGGGAGAGGCCTCGGGGCT
>JAEZKB010000182.1 GCA_023415605.1 Pseudomonadota bacterium | reverse complement strand
AAGCGCCGGCTGTCACCCACCGTGACGCTGCGGGTCGGATTGGCGACGACCAGCGCCCCCACCGTGAACCCGGACTTGAGCACCAGTGACGCCGAGCCCAGGCCGCCCTTGAGGTTCGCTGTCAGCGCCCCAGTCCCGGCCCCAGCTGTCCCCAGCGCGAAATCCACAGCCGCATTGTCCAGCGCCTGCCGCCCCAGCGCCCGATAGGGGTTCTCGCCCCAGTTCTTCTCGCCCTTGTTGAGCAGGTCAAAAATGATCGCCCCCGGCACGATCGGGATCGTCGCCGTCTCCACCTTGAAGCCGCGGCCCATGGCCCTGAGCCCGTCGCTCACCCCCGATGCCGCATCGAGCCCAAAGGCCGAGCCGCCCGAGAGCACCAGCGCATCGACCTCCTGCACCATCTTGTCAGGCGCCAGCAGCTCGGTCTCGCGCGAGCCTGGCGAGCCGCCCATGACATCGACCGAGGCGATGAACGGCCGGTCGGCGACCAGCACCGTGGTGCCGGTCTTGATGCGGTGGTCTTCGGCATTGCCGACCCGTAGGCCGGCGACGTCGGTGATGAGATTGCGTGGTCCGGGAATCATGCCGGCGACTGTAGGAGATGCGACCTTGCTTCCGCCAGCGCCCGATTGACCATCACCCCATCCGGGTCCCAGGTCCGCCGCATTTCCAGCATATCGGCCGCGATCCGCCAGTTCCCGACCTTGAGATGCGCGTCGAGCAGCAGCTGCCCGAAGAGATCCCGCTGCGCATGACTACCGCCGATCTCGGTCATCCGCGGATTGGCGATCGAGAGCCAGCGCACCGCCTCCGCGTAGTTGCCTCTGGCATGCGCCAGTACTCCGCGCGCCGCCGGCAGCGCCACCTCCTGCCACACCAGCCGGTCGAAACTGGTGGAACTCGCCGCCTTCTCCTCCACGGTCTGCATCAACCGGTCGGCCTCGTCGTATTCGGCGCGGGCCAGCCCATAGAGATATTGCAGCGTCAGGAACGGCTGGATCGTATCGGTCGCGCGCCCCTTCATGTGCCGCGCCACATCCTCCCAGCGCCCACCCACATCCATGCCGGCCACTTCCATCCGCGCCAGCAGCGACACCGCCCCCACCTGGTCCTGCGAATAGCCCGGCTCGATGCCCCAGACATGGTTGTCGTAGGCATCGAACACCGCCGCTTCGTCCCCGAGCGAGATATGAAACAGCGCCTTATGCCACCAGTTGTGGGTGTACATGAACGAGTTGAGATCGACCCAGGTCTTTTGCGCCTCGCCGAGAAACGCGACACCCTCGCGCACCCGCCCTGTCCCTAGCATCACATGCGCCAGCGCATGTTGCGCCCACGGCTCCTTGGCCTTGAGGTTGAGGGCCTGGCGCGCCGCCGCTTCGGCCTCCCCGAGCTGATGCATCTGCTCGTAGCCGAAAGCCAGCATGCCATGGAGGTGCGCATTGTCGGCGTTTTCGACCTCCACCGCCTTGGCGATCCGCAGCATCGCCGCCGCATCGCCGCGGTTGAACGAGAAATACTGATCGAGTTTCACTGACGCCAGATCGCGCGGCCACCGCGCTGCAATCTCCGCCCCGATGCGCTGCACCGCCGGAATGTCTCCGGCGATCCAGAGCCGCAACTGCTCGATCAGCAGCGCTTCCCGCGCATTGGGCACACCTGCGGCGACCGCCCGCTGCAAATACTTCGCCGCATTGCGCCGCGCCCCCGCCGCTTCCAGGAACATCCACGAGAAACCCGCATAGACATTGGCCAGCACCGACCCATCGTCCGCATCCGCGGCCGCCATCACATTGCCGGCTTTGGTCTCATAGGCGAGAAAGCCGGTGACGAAGTCGTTGATCCCTTCGAGCGTGCTCCCCTCGCCGCCGCTCACTTCATTGCCGAGCACATCCCGTGCCATGATCGAAAAGGCCTTTTGTCCAATCGGTCAAATATATGCCGGCCAAAGGCGCTGTCCATTGGGTGCGCGCAGGACGAAGGCCCTAAATCACCCGCCCTCCGTCGACCTCCATGGCCACGCCGGTCACCATGCTGGCCTCGTCCGAGCACAGGAAGCACGCGGCATTGCCCATGTCCTCGGGCGTCGAGAACCGGCCCAGCGGAATGGTCGACAGGAACTTCGCACGCATCTCGGGCGTGTCCTCGCCCATGAAGGTCTTGAGCAGCGGCGTCTCGCCGGCCACCGGGTTGATGGCGTTGACGCGGATGCCGAGCGGGGCGAGTTCCACCGCCATCGACTTGGTCGCCGTCACCATCCAGCCCTTGGAGGCATTGTACCAGCTGAGGCGAGGCCGCGGGCTCACCGCGGCGGTGGACGCAACATTGAGGATCACGCCGGCCTTCCGCGCCTTGAAATGCGGCACCAGGTGTCGCGCCGTCAGATAGACCGACTTCATGTTGACGTTGAACACCCGGTCGAAGTCGGCCTCCGAGATTTCGTCGAGCGGCGCCGGCAGATGCGTCACGCCGGCATTGTTGACAAGGATATCGACCTTGCCGAAGGCCATCAGAGCCGCCGCTGCCAGCTGATTGACACTGGCGTCCTTGCTGACGTCGACATGCCCGGCCTTCTGCCCCAGCTCACGCGCCAGCGCCTCGGCGCCGTCGACATTGATGTCGGCGATCAGCACCTTGGCACCCTCGGCGGCAAACTTCCGCACGATCCCGGCCCCGAACCCGGATGCCCCGCCAGTCACGATCGCCACTTTGTCTTTCAGTCTCATTGCCTAGTCCTCAAGCCTCACCCGTGCCACGCCGCCACAGTCTTCAGCACTGAGAAACCGTACAGCGCCTCGAACCCCTTTTCGCGGCCATGGCCGGATTTGCCGACGCCGCCGAATGGCAGCTCGACGCCGCCGCCGGCGCCATAATTGTTGATGAACACCTGGCCCGAGCGTATCGCCTTGGCCAGCCGCATCTGCCGCCCCCCGTCGCTGGTCCACACACCGGCCACAAGCCCGAAATCGGTGCCATTGGCGATCCGGACCGCGTCCTCTTCCGTGTCGAAGGGAATGACCACCTGCACCGGCCCGAAGATCTCGTCGCGCGCCAGCACATGGTCGGGCGTCACGTGGCTCACCAGCGCCGGCGCCAGATAATGGCCACCCACCGGATAGCCCGGCTCCAACTGCCCGCGCGCCGCGATGCGGCCATCGCCGAGCCGAGCCAAAAAGCCCGAGACGATCTCCTTCTGCCGGGCCGAGACCAAGGGACCGACATCGAGATCGGCCATGGCCGGGCCGACGCGCAGCGCCTCGTAGCGCTCGCTCATGCGGCGCAAGACCTCGTCATGCACTTGCCGCTGCACCAGGATGCGCGAGCTGGCCGAGCAGGTCTGGCCGGCATTCTGGATGCCGGCATTGACGAGGAAGGGCAGCGCCCGGTCGAGATCGGCATCGGCAAACACCAGCTGCGGCGATTTCCCGCCCAGTTCCAGCGTTACCGGCACGGCATTCCTGGCCGCCGCGGCCTGGATCAGCTGACCCACCGGCACCGAGCCGGTAAACGAGATATGGTGGACGCCCGGGTGGCTGGTCAGCGCCGCCCCGGCCTCTTCGCCCAAACCCGGCACGACGTTGAGCGCGCCCTTGGGCAGCCCCGCCTCCTCGCAGATCGCCGCAAAGGCGATCGCCGTGAGACAGGCTTCTTCCGCCGGCTTCAACACCGCCGCATTGCCCATCGCCAGCGCGCCGCCCACCGACCGGCCGATGATCTGCATAGGGTAGTTCCACGGGATCACATGCGCCGTGACGCCATGCGGTTGCCGCAGCGTGTAGACGGTGTAGCCGTCTTGGTAGGGGATGGTCTCGCCATGGATCTTGTCGCAGGCACCGCCATAGAACTCCATGTAGCGCGCCAGCGCGACGGCATCGGCCCGCGCCTGCTTGAGTGGCTTGCCGACATCATGCGCCTCGATCCGCGCCAGCTGCTCGACCCGCTCCAGCACCTTTTGGCCGATACGCGTCAAAATGCGACCGCGCTCGAGCGCGGTCATCCTGCCCCACTCGCCATCGAGCGCCTTCTGCGCCGCCTCCACGGCCGTATCGACGTCGATCGCCGTGCCGCGCGCAATGGCGCCGATCACTTCGCCGGTGGACGGATCTTCGAGCGGCAGCGTCTCCTGCCCGTTGGGCTTGACCCACTCCCCGCCAATGAAACAGCGGGTGGGATCGAAGAAGAGGTCGAGGTCGGTTTCGTGGGTCATGATTGTCATGATGTGGGACTATCCCCTCCCTAACCCTCCCCACAAGGGGGACGGTGTCGGCCGGTGCAATTGACGAGATCGGGCCACAAACTGGATCGGCACCTCCCCCTCGTGGGGAGGCTGGGAGGGGGGCGCCGCGGTCACGAAGCCTCCCGCCCCTTGAGCGCCCGCTCCAGGTTCGGCGTCGCCGCGATCAACTGCTTCGTATACTCATGCTGCGGGTTGGCGAAGAGCTCTTCGGTCGGACCGGCTTCGACGATCTTACCCGCCCGCATCACCAGCACCCGGTCGGTGATGGCGCGGACCACATGCAGGTCGTGGCTGATGAAGAGGTAGGAGAGCTGCAGCCGATCCGAGAGTTCGGCAAGCAGGTCGAGGATCTGCGCCCGGATGGAAACGTCGAGCGCCGACACGGCTTCGTCTAGGATGATCAGCGACGGTTCGATGATCAGGGCTCGCGCGATGGCGATGCGCTGCCGCTGTCCACCGGAGAACTCGTGGATATACTTCTGCGAGTCCGCTGCGGTGAGCCCGACCTCTTCCAGCGCCTTGGCAATGCGCCGGTCACGTTCGGCGCCCTGCGGTGCGGCAGACTTCAAAAGATGGAACGGCTCGCTCACCAGTGTATCGACGCGCTGACGCGGATCGAACGAGCCATAGGGATCCTGAAACACTACCTGCAGCTTGCGCCGCGTCTCGAACGAGGCGCCGTGCTTGGGGTGGATGGTCAAGCCATCGATATGGATGGTACCGCCTTGTGTCGGCTCCAGCGCCATGATGGCGCGGGCCAGAGTCGACTTGCCGCAACCGCTCTCGCCCACCAGGCCGACATTCTCTCCGCGCTCGATCTCGAAACTCACATGGTCGACCGCCCGGAACGCCCGCGGTTTGGCGAATAGTGATGGCCGCGCCAGCGGATAGTCGCGCACCACCTGGTCCACGGAAAGTACCGGCGTACCCCCGGTTACAGCCGGTGGAATGCGCGACGGCTGATGCGACGAGGCCGCGAACAGCGCCTGCGAATAGGGATGCTTGAGTTCGCGGAACACCTGTAGTGTCGGCCCGGCCTCCACCACCTCGCCCGAGCGCATGATCGCGATCTTGTCGGCCACATCTGCCACCACGGCGAGATCGTGGGTGATGAGTACGAGGCCGATATCGTCTTCGTCGACGAGGCGTTTGAGCAGTGTCAGCACCTGCGCCTGCGTGGTGACGTCGAGCGCCGTGGTCGGCTCGTCGGCGATGATCAGCTTGGGTCCCGCGGCGATGGCCATGGCGATCACTACGCGCTGACGCTGCCCGCCCGAGAGTTCATGCGGGTAGCGGTCGCGCCGGAACCTTTCTGCCGGAAGCCCGACGCGGTCGAGCGTGTCCGACGCGATGCGCTCGGCCTCGGCGCGCGATTTGCCGCCATGCACCGTCACCGTTTCGGCCACCTGGTCGCCGATGGTCATCAGCGGGTTGAGGGCCGTCATCGGCTCCTGGAACACCATGCCGACATCGCGTCCGCGGATGCGGCACATGTCACGTTCCGGCATGCCGACGAGCTCCTGACCGAGGAGCTTTACCGAGCCGCTCGCCTTGGCGCCGTTGGGCAGGAGCTGCATCACGGTCAGCGCCGTCATCGACTTGCCCGAGCCGCTCTCGCCGATAATGCCCAGCACCTCGCCCGGCTCGACGGTGAGGTCGATGTCGCGAAGGATCGGATAGGGACCGATGGACAGCTGCAGGTCCTTGATTTCGAGGAGGCTCATCGCGTGCGCCTCAACCGCGGATCGAGCAGGTCGCGCAGCCCGTCGCCGAGGAGGTTTACCCCGAGCACCATCAGCACGATGGTGAGGCCGGGGATCAGCGCCACATGCGGCGCGATGGCGATCATCGTCTGGCTGTCGGCGAGCATCTTGCCCCAGCTCGGGATCGGCGGCTGTGCCCCGAGGCCTACATAGGCCAGCGCCGCCTCGGCCAGGATGCCCAGCGCAAACTGGATGGTGATCTGCACGAGCAGGGTATTGAAGATGTTGGGCAGGATGTGCTCGGCCGAAATCCGCGCCGCGCCCTTGCCAGCCACCCGCGCCGCCATGATGAATTCGCGCTGCCATAGCGTCAGCGCCCCCGCCCGCGCCAGGCGCGCAAACACCGGAATGTTGAAGATGCCGATGGCGACGATCGCATTGATCGCCCCCGGCCCGAACACCGCCGTGATCAGGATGGCGATCAGCAGCGCGGGGAAGGCGAAGACGAGGTCGTTCAACCGCATGATCGCTTCATCGAGCAGCGACCCGCGTTTGGCCGCCGCCCACAGTCCGAGCGGCGTCCCGATCAGCGCCCCTACAGTGACGGCCACCAGCGCCACCGAGATCGAGGTCTGCGACCCCTTCATGATCATCGACAGGATGTCCCGGCCGAAGTGATCGGTGCCGAACCAGTGCTCCCATGAGGGCGGCTTGAACTTGTTCGGGATGTTTTGCGCCGCATAGTCGTAGGGCGTCCAGAACAGCGAAATCAGTGCCATCAGGACGAAGGCGGACGTCAACAGTACGCCAATGATGAAATTTCGTGAGCGGAGTGACGACCAAAGCCAGTCACCAGCGATGAACTTTGTTGGACTTTGGCTCATCGTGTCGACCGCCTAAGCCGCGGATCGACGATGGCGTAGGCGATGTCGACGATGAAGGTGACAAGGATCACCGCCACCACCAGGATCATCACCACCGATTTCACCACGATCAGGTCGCGCTGCGTAATCCCTTGAAATACAAGGCGTCCTAGCCCCGGCAGGAAAAAGACATTCTCGATGATCACCGCCCCGGCAAGCAGGAACGAGAACTGCAATCCTATGATGGTCAGCACCGGGATCAGCGCATTGCGCAGCGCATGCCGCCACAGCGTCTGCCCCCGCGTCAGCCCCTTCGCCCGCGCCGACCGGATATAGTCTTCGCCGAGCGTATCGAGCAGGCTCGAGCGCATCACCCGCGCCAGGATCGAGGCTTGCGGCAGCGCCAAGGCGATGGCTGGAAGGGTGAGAGATTTCAACGCGTTGAGCGGATCCTGCCAGCCCGGGAATCCGCCCGCCGAGAACCACCGCAGCGTCACCGCGAACAATAGCACCAGCAGCATGGCGAACCAGAAATTCGGCACCGCCACACCCAGTTGCGTCGCCCCCATGATCCCCACATCAGTCGCCGACCCGCGCCGCGTCGCCGCCAGGATCCCCACCGGAAAAGCAATGAGCGTGGACAGGGCCAGCGCATAGATCGCCAGCGGCAGCGAGATCCAGATGCGGTCCGCGACGAGGTCCGCCACCGGCACCTTGTAGCCGTAGGATATGCCTAGATCGCCCTGGATCAGTCCCAGTACCCAGGTGACATAGCGCTCGACCGGCGGCCCATTGAGCCCCAGCTGCTCGCGCAGCGCATCGGCCAGCTCCGGCGTGGCATTGAGCCCCAGCATGAACTGTGCCGGATCACCGGGTACGATCTCGATGAGCAGAAAGATGACCACGCTCGCCGCAAGAAGGCTCAAAGCCAGCGACACGAAGCGGCCGAGGAGATAGGCGGGCATCAGGCGGTCGTCACAAAGCGCATCCGCGCATTAACTCGATTTGAATGCGTCGCTGCAAGACAAGGGTGGGGCCGAACCCCACCCTTCCGCGCAATATCACGGCTCCCAATACACCGCGGTCAGGTCGGTCGCCTGGGCGGGCGCGTTCTCCCACATGCCGCGCAGCTTGGCGTTTTCGACGCCGATCTTGGGCAGTTCGAACAGGAAGCCCACGACGTAGTCGTCGGCCAACTGCTTTTGCGCGGCCTTCAGAAGTTCCGAACGCTTCGCGGGATCGGCCGTCACCGACAGGTCTGCGATGATCTTGTTGAAGGCATCTGACTTGTAGCCGAAGTAGTAGTCGGGCCGCGAGAAGATCGAGATGTCGTTGGGCTCGGTGTGCGAGATGATGGTGAGGTCAAAATTCTTCTGCTTGAAGACCTCGTCCAGCCATTGCGCCCATTCGAGATTCGTCGTCTCGGTTTTGATGCCGACGGCGGCCAGTTGCTGCGCGATGATCTCGCCACCACGGCGAGCATAGCCCTCGACCGGCGGCAGCTTGAGCGACAGCGTCAGGTCGGTGATGCCGGCCTCTGCCAGCAGCGCCTTGGACTTCTCCGGGTCGAAGTTCGACTGGGCCGTCAGGTCGACGTAATTGGCGTCGCCCGGCGGGAAGAAGGTGCCGATCGGAATGCCGAAACCCGACATGGCGCCGTCGATGATGTCCTGGCGGTTGATCGCGTGGGCGATCGCCTCGCGCACCTTGACGTTGTCCAGCGGCGGCTTGGCATTGTTGATCGAAAGAATGGTCTCGCCCTGAGTCGAGCCGACTACCACGCGGAAGCGCGGATCGTTCTGGAACTGCGCGATAGTCTCGGCGGCCGGGAAGTTCGGGAAGGCGTCGAGGTCGCCGGCCTGCATGGCGCCGAACGCCGCGGTCGGATCGGCAATGAACTTGAACGTTGCGCCTTCGAGCTTGATCGGCGTGCCCCAGTAGGTCGGGTTCTTGCCGAGAATGATCGAGTCACCCTCGATACGGTTCTGGAACACGAACGGGCCGGTGCCGACTGGATTGGTCTTGTTGCCATCAGCCGTTTCTGGCGCCACGATCACTGCATCGCCCCAGGCGAGGTTGTAGATCAGGTCGCCATTGGGCTTGGACAACGTCACCTTGACGGTGGCTGGATCGACGACCTCCACCGAGGCGATGTCGGCGTAGAGCGCCTTCTGGGCATTGAGCGAGCCTTCGGCATTGATGCGGTCGAGCGAGAACTTCACGTCGTCGGCATTGAAGTCGCTGCCGTCGTGGAACTTGGCGCCCTCGACGAGGTGGAAGGTGTAGGTGAGTCCGTCTTCGGAAATCTCCCAAGACTTGGCGAGTGCCGGCACGACGCTGCCATCGGGTGCGAAGCGCGTCAGGCCTTCGAAGACATTGGCATAGACCACTTCATCGACAGCGGCCGCGGCTTCCGCGGTTGGGTCGAGGCTCGGCGGCTCGAGCACGAGGCCGATCTTCACATCGGTGCGCGCCTGCGCCATGGCAGCCGGCGTCATCGCCGTGGTGGCGGCGAGCGCCGCGATGGCGAGCACGAGGAGAGATTTGCGCATGGTTGTCCTTTCCCTGAAGACGGGACCTTTGACCGTCCCTTGAGGATGATCCTAGACCCGATTTTCGCCGCTCGGCAACGGGACGAAAGGCGTGCCGTTTGCGTGGATGGGCAAAGACGAGGAAATGTCTACCTGATCCCGGACTGGACCAAGCGGCTAGGCGCGCCCCAACCCCACCAGCCGGTCGAGCGTCAGCGCCATGACCTTGGCCGCATCGAGCATATCGTCGACCCCGACATATTCGTCCGGTTGGTGGGCCAGATCGAGAATGCCCGGTCCATAGGCGATACAGTTGTGCATGCGGCCGATGCGGTCGATGTGCTTTTGATCGTATGTGCCGGGCGAGACCACATATTGCGGATGCAGCCCCAGCACATCGCCGATCGCCGAAGCGACGGCGGTGACCACGGGCGCATCCTTGGCCGTCATCGTCGGCGGAATGGTCCAGAGGTCGCGCACCTCGTATTTGAACTCTGGTCGCTCCGACTTCACCCGTTCGAGCAGGTCGATCATCTCCTGCCGCACCGCGTCCGGGCTTTCTTCGATCAGATAGCGCCGGTCGATGATCATCCGTGCCGAATGCGCCACCACCGGGGCCGGGAAGCCGTCGAACCCTTCTTCGGGTTCAGGCTGGCCGCCATGCAGCGAGTTGATGTTGAGCGTCGACTGCCGCGCCTGCGGCGGCACTACCGGCATGGCCGTGCTGCGCGAGGCCAGCGCCGGGAACAGCTCGGCTTCCATCTTGCTGATCACCGCCCCCATGTGGCGGATCGCACTATCGCCGAGGAACGGCATCGAGCCGTGCGCGATGCGCCCCTTCGTCTCGATCTCCGCCCACCAGACGCCGCGATGCCCCAGGCAGATCCGGTCCTTGTTGAGCGGCTCGGGGATGATGACGTGCTGCACCTTCTCGGGCGTGAAGAAGCCCTGCTTGGCCAGATAGGCCACACCGCCGAACCCGCCGGTTTCCTCATCGGCGGTGGCCGAGATTTCGACGTTGCCATAGAAGTCCGGAAACAGGTCGGCGAAGGCTTCGGCTGCAATGATCGAGGCAGCGAGACCGCCCTTCATGTCGCAGGTACCGCGACCGTAGATCCTGCCGTCCTTGAGTTCGCCGCCAAAGGGATCCGTGGTCCAGCCGGAGCCGACTTCGACCACATCGTGATGCGAGTTGAAATGCACCGTCTCGCCCGGAAAGGCGCCCTCCCGGCGGGCGACGACGTTCCATCGTGGGTACTTGTCGCTGTCGCCCGGCGTCCCTTCGGCGCGCACCATCTGCGTCAGAAAACCACGCCAAGCCAGCCGGTTACGCACATATTCGCAGACCTCGAGATAGGCCTCGCCGGGCGGATTGACGGTGGGGATGCGAACAAGGTCCTGCGTCAGGGCAATGAGGTCGTCGCGACGGGCATCGATCTCCGCAGCAAGGGCGGCTTGGCGGTCGGTATAGGGCATGATGGTCTCAGGTCAGGTGCCCGAAACCTGCTGCGCCTGCCGCCGCCTGTCAATTCGCAGAATAGTCCAACTGGGCGTTGAAAGCCGCGCCGAGAACGAAAATCTGCGCGGAATTATAGAGCCATAGCAGGAGCACGACCGCTGCCGTCACCGACCCGAAACTGGCCTGGTAGTTGGAGAAATTCTCGACGTAGATCGAGAACAGGGCGCCCGCGACGAGCCAGAGCAGGGAAGCAAGGACTGCGCCGGGCCAGATATGCTTGAACTTGCGTGGGTGCCGGTCGGGTCCCCAGCGGTAAAGGATTGATAGCACAGCAGTTGTGAGCACCAGCAGCACCGGCCAGCGCAGCATCAGAAGGAGGAAATCCTCGCCCGACGGGAACGGAATAAGGGCCGGTAAACCGGCGATCGTAACCAGTGCAATCGAGAGGAAAACCGCTCCACCGAGGGTCAAAATCACAGCGATGAACACTGTCTGAACGAAGCCGCGCCGCTCCGGCTCCTTGCGCACACGCGACATCGCGTAGACCAGCGCATCGACCCCGCGCGAGCCGCTCCAGAGTGCCAGGATGATCGAGACCACTAGGCCGATGCTGAGGGTGGCTGGCGGTTGCGTCACCAGGACCGCCAGCTGCTCGCGCAGCACGTCGAGCACTGCGCCGGGAACCAGCGTCTCCAGCGTTTCGACGGTCGCGATGAACGTGCTGATGTCGGCGACCAGCCCATAGGTGAACACCACGATGCCGACGGCAGGAAAGAGCGATAGAAAGCCGAAGAACGCTGTTCCGGCGCAGCGCAGCGACGTGTCCCGCTCGAAGAAAGCCTGAACGGTGCCGACGATCAACTGCTTGGCACGGGCGAAGAAACCGGGTTTGGCGATGGCTCTGTCCATCGCCAAAGAACATCGCTGACGGCGGCCGGTTCCCTAGCGCTTGAGCGGCGGTGGGGCATCGTAGAATGGCCGCACCTCGACCGGTGCCCGGCATGCCACTGCAGCCCTACTGCCCCACTCGAGCGCTTCCTCCTCGGTGGTGCACTCCAGCACCCAGAAGCCGCCGACATGTTCCTTGGTCTCGATGAACGGCCCATCGGTGACGACAAGCTTGCCGGCCTTAACCCGCATCGACTTCGCCGTCTTGACCGGCTGCAGCCCGCCCACGAAGACGCGGATCCCCGCCGCTACCATCTCGCGGTTGAGCGCCGCGATATCGTCGCGCGTGTCCTGTGTTTCGGAAGCCGGATCGAAATCGTCGGGCAGGTGAATGGCAACCAGGTACTGCGTCATCGTAGGTCTCCTTGGGCGAGCTCATTGATGCATAATCGGCTGCGGGAGCGGCAATTCGACATTTTTGATCGGGAGAGTTCCTTGCAGGTGGTTTCACCGGGACACGGACTTCGTGCTCGACGTCGGCGCTTCGAGACCCTAGCGTTCGATAAAAGCCCCGAGGAGACTATTCCGATGAAAACTCGTGCCGCCGTAGCCTTCGAGGCGAGGAAGCCGCTCGAGATTGTCGAGCTCGACCTCGATGGTCCCAAGGACGGTGAGGTACTCATCGAGATCAAGGCCACCGGCATCTGCCACACAGACGCCTACACCCTCGACGGCCTCGACAGCGAGGGCCTCTTTCCCTCGATCCTCGGGCACGAGGGCGCGGGCGTCGTGCGCGAGGTCGGCAATGGCGTCACGTCGGTGCGGCCGGGCGACCACGTCATCCCGCTTTACACACCCGAATGCCGGCAATGCAAATCGTGCCTCTCGGGCAAGACCAACCTTTGCACCGCCATCCGCGCGACGCAGGGCAAGGGCCTGATGCCCGACGGCACCACGCGCTTCTCCTACAAAGGCCAGCCGATCTTCCATTACATGGGCTGCTCGACCTTCTCCAACTATACCGTGCTGCCCGAGATCGCCGTGGCAAAGATCCGCGAGGACGCGCCGTTTCAGTCTGCATGCTATTGCGGCTGCGGCGTTACCACCGGCATCGGCGCGGTGATCAACACGGCCAAGGTGACGCCGGGCGCCAACGTCATCGTCTTCGGCCTCGGCGGCATCGGCCTCAACGTCATCCAGGCGGCACGCATGGTGGGCGCCGACAAGATCGTCGGCGTCGACATCAATGACGGTAAGGCCGAGTGGGGACGGCGCTTCGGCATGACCCATTTCGTCAATCCCAGGACGATTGACGGCCCGATCGTACCGCATCTGGTGGAACTCACCGATGGCGGCGCCGACTATACCTTCGATTGCACCGGCAACACCGAGGTGATGCGCCAGGCGCTCGAAGCCTGCCATCGCGGCTGGGGCGTCTCGACGGTGATCGGCGTGGCGGAGGCCGGCAAGGAAATTTCCACCCGTCCGTTCCAGCTGGTCACCGGCCGAGTCTGGAAGGGCTCGGCCTTCGGCGGCGCCAAGGGCCGCACCGATGTGCCCAAAATCGTCGACTGGTACATGAACGGCAAGATCGAAATAGACCCGATGATCACCCACGTGCTGACGCTCGAAGAGATCAATAAGGGTTTTGACCTGATGCATGCCGGCGAGAGTATCAGGTCGGTGGTGTTGTACTGAGGCTAGAGCGCGCCCTCGTCCTGGGCTACCCCTCCGAACCCGGCAGGGGATACCGTTCCACCTCGCGCAGAAGCTCGATGAAGCCGTCGACAGCGGTTTCTGCCGTGATACGGCCCTTGTCGGCGGTGGCGAGATGGGCTTCGCCGGCGGCGCCGAGCGGGTGGATGTCGCTGGCGATCCAGGCATAGCTCAGCATGCCGGTCGGCCGTAGATATTTGTACCCCTGCTCGTCGCGCGCCGCGACGGACGGGAAATCCTGCAGCTTGTCGCGATTGACCAACTCGGGGCGGAAGTGCATGACCAGTGACGTTTCGCTGTCGCCGCCATGGATGCCGTAGCGGTTCTCGATGTCCGAATAGATGTCCTTGGGCCAGAAGTGGCTCCAGCCGGCCTTCACTGCCAGCATGCCGCGCTGCACGCGCAACTCGCGGGCGATGATGTCGAGCATGGAGACATTGCCGCCATGGCTGTTGACGAACACCACCTTACGGATGCCGGTGCGGGCGATCTCGAGACCGATCTGGGTCCAGGCCTCGATGAGGTTGACGGCGGTGCCGCTGATAGTGCCGTGCTGCCAGATATGCTCGTTGGACTTGCCGACCGCCTGCACCGGCAGGATGCGGATGTCGAGATCGGCGGGGGCGCGCTGCACCAGAAGGTCGAGGTGCCCCTGGTTGATGATGGTATCGGTGCCGACCGGCAGATGCGGGCCGTGCTGCTCGATGGCGGCGACAGGAAAGACCGCGATCGTCTTCATCGGATCGAGGCCGTGGAATTCGGTGGCGGCGAAGTCGTTCCACCAGATCTTGCGATAGGTCATAAAGAAACTCGGATCAGGCGGGGCCGGCGGCGATGACTTCAATCTCGACCACGAATTCGGGCCGG
>JAEZKB010000176.1 GCA_023415605.1 Pseudomonadota bacterium | reverse complement strand
GCCGGAGCCTCTCCTCCGATCACATTCGCACGCGACCAACATTTGTGAATCGCCAGTCCCGGTATGAGAACGTAAAGTGAACGCATGGTTCAACTCAGTCTCAGCCGCAAGCTGGCGATCCTCTCCGATGCCGCGAAATACGATGCCTCCTGCGCCTCTTCGGGCACGACGAAACGCGACAGCGTCACGACCGGCGGCATCGGCTCGACCGAGGGGTCCGGGATTTGTCACAGCTATGCGCCAGATGGGCGATGCATTTCGCTGCTCAAGATCCTGCTGACCAATTTCTGCACGTACGACTGCGCCTACTGCGTCAACCGGTCATCGTCAAATGTGCCGCGCGCGCGCTTCAGTGTGGATGAGGTCGTCGGGCTGACGCTCGACTTCTACAAGCGCAACTACATCGAGGGGCTGTTCCTCTCTTCGGGGATCATCCGCTCCCCGGATTACACCATGGAAGAGATGGTGCGCGTGGCTCAAACGCTGCGCGAGAAGCACAATTTCCGCGCCTATATCTATCTCAAGGTGATCCCCAACGCGGCGCCGGAGCTGCTGGCCAAAGCTGGACAATATGCCGACCGGCTGTCGACCAATATCGAACTGCCTACCGACCTGTCGCTTGGGTCGCTGGCGCCGGAAAAGAAGCCGAGCGAAATCCGCACCGCCATGGCGCATATCGAGGCGCGGCGCGAGGAGAGCCGGCCCGACGGCAAACTCGAGAATGGCAAGAAGAAGCCATCCAAACTGGCGCCCGCTGGACAATCGACGCAGATGATCATCGGCGCCGACAAGGCTAATGACGAAATTATCCTTACCCGCTCGGCCGCGCTCTATGCCGGCTATGGTCTGAAGCGCGTCTACTATTCCGCCTTCTCACCCATCCCGGATGCCAGCTCGAAGCTGCCGCTGGCGGCTCCCCCGCTCCTGCGCGAGCATCGGCTGTACCAGGCCGATTGGCTTATCCGCTTCTACCAGTTCGACGTTCCCGAGATCGTCGCAGGCGGCGATGGCGGCGACCTCGATCTCGCGGTCGATCCAAAACTCGCCTGGGCGCTGAAGCATCGCGAGAGCTTCCCGGTCGACGTCAACCGCGCCGACCGCCACCTGCTGCTCCGCATCCCCGGCCTCGGCATCAACGGCGTCGACCGCATTATCCAGACGCGCCGCCACCATCGCCTGCGTCTTTCCGACGTGGCCCGGATGGTGTCCTCCATCGACAAGGTTCGCCCGTTCATCTGCGCCGACGACTGGACGCCAGGCAGGGCGCTCGACGATCAGTCGCTCCGTGCGAAACTCACCCCGCAACCGCAGCAGCTGAGCCTCTTCTGATGCGGTCGATCCGGCTCGATCATATCAACGATTTCGACGAGTGGCGCGGGGTCGCCCGCGCACTGCTCCTCAGCGGTACGTCGCCTGATGAATGTTCATGGTCCGACGTTACGTCCAGTGATGGACTTTTCGATGCTCACGATGAGATTTCGGGGGTGACTGCGCGTGCGGTCGGAACGGTGCCGCCGCGCTTCATCGAGCTGGCGCAATCGGCCATCTGCCACAACGACCCCGAGCGATTTGCCTTGCTTTACAGGCTCTTGTGGCGGCTGCAGAAGGACAAAGCGCTGCTCGAGGCCCGCTCCGATCCCGATGTCGGCAAGCTCGAACGCCGCGCCTCTGCCGTCCGCCGCGACGCGCACAAGATGAAAGCCTTCATACGTTTCAAGGAGTTGGAGGGCGAAGACCGGTTCGCGGCCTGGTTCGAACCCGAGCATTACATCCTCGAACGCACTGCCCCGTTCTTCGTCCGCCGCTTCGCCGGCATGCACTGGGCGATCGTCACGCCCTATGCCAGTGCCTTCTGGGACAAGGAGAATCTGACCTTCGGTCCGGGCGGCAGCAAGCTCGATGTCCCAGCAGACGACGCCCTCGAAGACGTCTGGCGCACCTATTTCTCCTCGATCTTCAACCCGGCCAGACTCAAGGTTTCGATGATGAAATCCGAGATGCCGGTGAAATACTGGCGCAACCTCCCGGAGGCCACGATCATTCCCGAACTGATCCGCACGGCCAAGGAGCGAGAGAACGAAATGATCGAACGGATGGCGACGCAACCGCCGGCCCGTCACATGCGGCAGGTGGAACGGCACGAGGCCGAGTCCGAAGAGCTGCAGGAAATCAGGAGCTTGGCCGACGCGCGCGCGGCAGTCCAAGGCTGCACCCGCTGCCCGCTCTACGAGCATGCGACACAGGCGGTGTTCGGCGAAGGGCCGGCGCATGCCGAGATCATGTTCGTCGGCGAGCAGCCGGGCGACAACGAGGATCTCGAAGGCAAGCCGTTCATCGGCCCGGCCGGGCAGGTCTTCGACAGGGCGATGAAAAAACTCGGCTTTTCCCGCCGCGACGTCTACGTCACCAATGCGGTCAAGCACTTCAAGTTCGTGCCGCGCGGCAAGCGCCGCATCCACCAGAAGCCCGATGCCGGCGAGATCCAGGCCTGCCAGTTCTGGCTCAATCTGGAGCGCGAATTCGTCAAGCCCAAGCTGATTGTCGCTATGGGCGCCACCGCCGTGCGCGGCGTCCTCGGCAAGGCTGCGACGATTTCCTCGTTACGGGGCAAGCCCTTGGAGCTTGAAGACGGCACCTTGGTGCTTGCCACGGTCCATCCCTCTTACCTGCTCCGCCTGCCTGATCGCGATCAGGCCGCAGTCGAGCTCGAACGATTCGAGGACGACCTCAAGCTGGCGCAGACCCTCGCCGAAGGTCTCAGCCGGCGAAGAGGCTCCAGAACATCTTGACCGACGTCGCGACGAGGAACACGCCGAAACCGTAGGCGAGATACTTGCGCGGAATGGCGTGAGCCGTCTTGGCGCCCCACGGCGCCGTCAGCATCGAGAGCGGAATGATGGCGATCAGCGCCGCGAGATTGACGTATCCCAATGAAAATGGCGGCAAACCAGCCGCGCCCCAGCCGGTGGCGATGTAGCCGATCGTACCCGGAATGGCGATGACGAAGCCGATCGCCGAGGCGGTGCCCACGGCCTTGCGGATGTCGGTGCCAAAGGCAGTCAGAATGGGCACGCTCAGCGTTCCGCCGCCGATGCCCATCATGGCCGAAATGGTGCCGACCACCACACCGAGTGCGGCTTTCACGCCGGCGTTGGGGAAGCCATCCCAGAGCTTGTGGCTATCGGCGCGGAGGATCATGTTCGCCGCCACGGCCAGTGCAGTGACGGCAAAGACCAGGGTCAGCACCCTCCCGTCGACATAGCCCGCGATCAGCGTGCCGACCACGACGCCGATGAAGATCATCGGACCCCAGGACTTCAACAGGTCGAAATCCACGGCCTTGTGACGGCGGTGCGAATTGGCCGAGGCCCAGGAGGTGGCGATGATGGTCGCGAGCGAGGTCGCCACCGCGACCTTCATGCGGATCGAGATATCGACGTCGAACGCCGCGAGGACCGCGTCGAGCACCGGCACGATGACGATGCCGCCGCCGACGCCGAGCAAGCCGGCGACGAAGCCGGCGACGAGGCCGGTGACAGCCATGGCGGCGATCCAGGCGCCGTATTCTGCGAGGAAGTCCATCTCAGTACCCTAGTGCCATGCCGTCCTTGCGGTGGTCCGAACCGCCAATCAGGAACCCACGCTCATAGTCCATATAGATGGCCTGACAGCCGCCGATCGGGTCGGCCGACCAGACCACGTCATGGCCGCGCGCGGCGAGATCCGCCGCCACCGAATCGCCGAAGCCGGGCTCCAGCGTCAGCTTGCCGCCGAAGGCGAAGCTGCGTGGCGCCTCATTGGCGCGTTGCGGATCATAGCCGCGGTCGAACATATGGGTGAGGAAGTGCGCGTGGCCCACTGCCTGGAACTGTCCGCCCATGACGCCGAAGGGCATCACGGGTCTGCCGTTCTCCACCACCAGGCCCGGGATGATGGTGTGCAGCGGCCGCTTCCGTCCGGAGAGTTCGTTCGGATGGCCGGGGACGAGAGAGAATCCGCTGCCGCGATTGTGCAGCAGCACGCCGGATTTCGGCGCATAGATGCCAGAGCCGAAGCTCGCAAAGATCGAATTGATCAGCGAGACGCAGTTGCGGTCCTTGTCGACGACGGTGAGATAGACCGTGTCGCGATGTACTGGCCCGTCCCAGAGGCTCGCTGGCTGGGCGATGTCCATGCGGATGGGTGCGCGCAACGTCTGGATGAACGCATCCGACAGGATGTCCTCGACGCTCCGCGTCATCGTCGCCGGGTCCGAGATCAGCAGGTCGCGAAGGCGATAGGCTGCCTTGCTCGCCTCGGCCAGTAGATGCACGCGGTCGGCTTCGCTGACGGCACCATCGGAGAGATCATAGGCATCGAGAATGCGGGCAATCACCAGTGCGGCGAGTCCCTGGCCATTGGGCGGGCATTCGAGCACGTCGCGGCCCCGGAATTGCGCCGCAATCGGTTCGGTGTGGAAGCCGCTGTAGTCGGCGAAATCCGAGAGCGTGTGACCGCCGCCGAGTTCGCGGAGCACCGCGACGATCTCGTCGGCCACGGGTCCTTCGTAGAAAGCGGCGCGCCCCGAGGCGCCGATGGCACGCAGCGTCGCCGCCAGCGCCGGGTTGCGGAACAGGTCGCCGGTCCTCGGCGGCTTGCCGCCGGGCAGGAATTGCGCCGTTGCCGGAGCGTGATGCCGCAGGCGCGTCGAGAAATTGGTCCAGTCCAGTGCGACGCGGCCGGTGACGCGGAAGCCGTCCTCGGCGAGCCTGATCGCCGGCTGCAGCACATGGGCGAGGTCGAAGGTACCGTAAGTCGCTGAGAGCTGCGTCCAGGCGTCCACGGCGCCGGGCACCGTCACCGCGTGCGGGGTATCCTCGGCGATAGTTGTCAGCCCCTCCGCCCGCAGAGCCTCGGCCGATGTGCCCGCCGGCGACCAGCCGGAGCCGTTGAAGGCGCGCGGCGCCGCTCCCGCAGGCGCCACGATGGCGAAGCAATCGCCGCCGATGCCGGTCATCCCCGGTTCCACCACGCATTGCACGGCCACGGCGGCCAGGGCGGCGTCGACGGCATTGCCGCCGGCACGCAGGATATCGATGGCGGCCAGGGTCGCCAGCGGGTGCGAGGTAGCGGCCATGCCGTTCTCGCCGATGGCGGCCGAACGGCCGGGGCTGATATAGTCGCGTTCGCGCACGGAAAAGCCTGAAAAGCTGGAGGCGGGCAGGGGGATTGGAGCCGCGGCGCGCCGGTTCCGCAAGCCCAAAATACGGATACCAGACCGGTTCGGCTTTCGCTTGACAGGGCAAACCGCCAAACCTAATAAGTCGCGGCGCCTCGGACCCCTCAGGTCCGTTCCGCGCTTCCGGTTCCCTGGACCCGGGGCGGAGTAGCTCAGTTGGTTAGAGCAGCGGAATCATAATCCGTGTGTCGGGGGTTCAAATCCCTCCTCCGCTACCAAAATATCAAACATGTCAGCACATTAGCCCGTTCGTTATTTTCCGACGGCCATCACCGCTTGGACAGATGGATCGTTGTCGAGAAACTGTGGCTCTACCGTCGCGCCGACGGCGTCGAAGTAGCGGCTCATAAAGTTTCGAAAGCTGGCGGCGAGGGCGATATCGGCGATGTTCAGGTCCGACAGGCCCACGTTACGGAGGCGATCGATGTCAGCTTCGGTGATGCGGCTGGCATCCTTGGTGATCTGTTCCGCATAGGCAAGCATCTCGACCTGTTGTTCGGACAGTCCAGCGTTGCGATAGTCGCGGTGGATGGCCAGTACCTGTTCCCGGCCGAGCATGTTGGAGAGCGATCGGAAGTAGACGTGAGAGCAGTAGCTCGAGGGGACATGCTTGGCGGCGATGAAGGTGATCAGCCGGAAGTTCAGCAGTCCCAGCGAGAACCCATCGCGCATCTGATGCAGTAGCTTTTCGATCGGCAGCAGCATATCCGGACGCGCCGACCAGCACCGCGTCGCTTCCATGACGGTCCCCATGCTCGCTCTTTCCGACTGGAAGAGCTCAGCGATTTCCCCCTGCGCCTCGTCGTCGGAAATGGTCTTCAGATACATCGGTTCGCCTTTGCTCGGTTGAACTGCCGCCTACGCTAGTACCGCTGACTAACCCAAGCAATGTTGACGGATTTACTTCACACCCGGCGCAAGGGCGGGGAGCGGCCTCCCCGTCGGAGGCACTCACTGACGGTCGGGTTGCAGCCGGAAGTCGTTGCCCTCGGGCAGCAACTGCCCGCCGTCCACCACGATCGTGGTGCCGGTGATATAGGCCGCCTCTTCCGAAGCGAGGAACAGGAAGGCGTTGGCGACATCGCGCACCGACCCGAGCCGTCCGAGCGGAATGGCTTCTTCCATCGACCTGATGAAGGCCGGCGAGCGATGCTCCTGGATGGCCTCGGTGAGGATGTTGCCAGGCTCAACGCCGTTGACGGTAATGCCGTAGCCGGACCATTCCAATGCCGCCGCGCGGATGAGGCCATTGATGCCGGCCTTGGTGGCCGAGTAGTGCCCATGGCCGGGGCTGGTAACGTGCGGCCCGGTGATCGAGGAGGTGAAGAGAATGCGGCCCGAGCGCTGCGACTTCATCGGCGCCAGTGCCGCCTTGGCGGCGAGGAAGCTGCCGCGGAGGTTGGTGGCCATCACCCGGTCCCAGTCGTCGGCGCTGGTATCTTCCAGCAGTTGCCAGGGATAGATGCCAGCGTTCTGCACCATGATGTCGAGGCGGCCATGAGTCTTCAGGGCCAGCGCCACGGCGGCTTCGGCATCGGCGGCCTTCGAGACGTCGGCGATCAGGTGATCGGCGCCGAGTTCGCGGGCGGTGGCTTCGACGCGCGGATCGAGGTCGGCGATGACGAGTTTGGCGCCTTCCTCGGCAAAGCGCGTGGCGATGCCCTTGCCGATGCCGCGGGCGGCGCCGGTGATGAGGGCGACCTTGCCGTCGAGACGTTTGTTCATGCGAGCCTCTGGCGCAAGGTCTGCTTGAAGCTGTCGAGAAGGACAGCGGCGAGGACCAGCAGGCCATGGATCAGCTGCGTCGAGGTGGGCGGCAGGCCCATCAGGTTGATGGCGGTGTTGATCGAAGACAGCAACAGCGCGCCGGCATAGACGCCGGGCAGGGCACCGACGCCGCCCTTGAGGCTGACGCCGCCGATCACCACCGCGGCGAAGGCGTTAAAGAGCAGGCCCATGCCGAGATTGGCGGTGGCGCCCGAGGTGCGGATGGCGAGCAGCCAGCCGGCGAGCGCAGCTAGCGCTCCGGCAAGGACAAAGGCAGTGATCAGCAGGCGATCGACCTTGATGCCGGCCCGGAAGGTGGCGTTCTCATTGCCGCCGATCATGATGAGGTGCCGGCCGAAGCGGGTCTTCGCCATGATAAACGAAAAGACCACGAAGCAGACAATGGCGATCCAGGCCGTGAGCGGCAGGCCGAGCAGGCGCTGGATGGCGAACCAGCGGATCGCCGGTGCGAGGCCCTGCGCCGAGGCGCCGCCCGAGAGCACCAGCACCATGCCGCGCACCCAGATATAGCTCGCCAGCGTGACGATGAAAGCGTTGAGCTTCATCCTGACGATGAGAAAGCCGTTGATGAGGCCGACCGCCGCGAAGACGGGCGCAGCGACGTGCCAGCAGAACGGGGACCCCCACCATGACCGAGAGCTTCCGGACCGACGACGCCAACTGGTGGCGATCGGCCGTCGTCTACCAGGTCTACGTGCGCAGCTTCGCCGACGCCAACGGTGACGG
>JAEZKB010000115.1 GCA_023415605.1 Pseudomonadota bacterium | reverse complement strand
CGACAAGGACGCTTCGTCCTGGATGGCGCGAGCGCCATCTTCGGGCGACATGTTGCCCTCGAAGATTTCCACCGACACGTCATTGACGACGCGCCCGACGGCAGGACCGAGATCCTGATCGAGGAAGTTCTGGTGCCACGGCGCGGCGGCGACCTGCTGGGCCGAGGCCCGCATCAGTTCATCTGTCAGCGCGGCTTCCGCACCGACGGCGACCGGCACGATCAGTCCTTCCTTGGCGAGATAGGTCTGGTTCTCGACATTGTTGAAGAACTTGATGAATTCGATCGCTTCCGGTTCGGCGCCCGTGGACACGGCCCAGCCGTTGAGGCGGCCCAGCGTATCTTCCGGATTGCCGGCCCCGCCTTCCACCATCGGGAAGGGAAGTCGGCCAAGGTTTTCGTAGGCGAGGCCCACGTCGTCCGCCGCATTCGTCTTCTGGTTCTGGTAGGTCGCCTCGAAGCCGAGGATCATCGCGGCCTTGCCGTCACCGAAGGTGCCGAGCGCTTCGGGCCACTTGGCGCCGAGGTGACCCGGCTGGCACGGCTCGAGTTCACCGAGCTGGCGCAGGTTCTGCCCGGCCTTGACCACGAAGTCGGAGGCAAAGCCGTCGCCCTCGCCGCGCTTGGCGGCTTCGAACGCCGCCTGGCCGCCATTGCGCATGATCAGGTAGCCATACCAGTGGTGGATCGGCCATTTGTCGCCGCCGCCGCAGGCCAGGGGCGTCAGGCCCGCTTCCTTGAGCTTTTTGACGCCGTCGAGCAGCTGATCCCAGGTCTTGATCGCCGCCGCATCGACACCGGCCTTGGCGAACTGCTCCTTGTTGTAGAAGATCGCCATGTTGCCGGTCTTGTAGGGCACCGCCCAGACCCTGTCGTCGAACACCAGCCCGGCGAAAATGCCCTGGCTGAAGCTGTTGCGCCAGGCGCCGCCATCGGCATCCATGGCCTCGGTCAGGTCCACGATGGCACCGGTGGTCGACTGCTCCTTGAGCACGCCGCCGCCCCAGCTGTAGAAGATGTCCGGCCGCTCGTTCGACTGCAGCATCGTCGGCAGCTTGGCCTTGAAGGCCTCGTTTTCGAGATACTGGATCTGTACGTCGACGCCCGGATGCGCCGCCTCGAAGTCGGTCGCGATCTTTTCCCATGCATCCGTCGTGGGCTTGCCCTGTTCGACGTGCATCATCGTTACCACTGTCTGCGCCAGCGCAGTTCCGCTCAGAAGCGCAAATGCAATAGGCGCGCAGGCCAGCGCGAGGCCTCTCCTAATAGTCATTTCGTCCTCCCTCTGCCCCTGTTGCGGGGCACCGGTCCGATTGAACCAGTAGTTCATTATTGAACTGACGCAGGTCAAAGCTGGACCAACGCCGGGAAGCACTGTAGCACGTGAAGTACGTTCATCAAGACCGCATCAACAACTTGCCGCAGGTCGTCGCGAGGGTGTGATGGTCAGGGAAATATTGCTCAGGCGAAGCCAGAGCAGCTGTATAGATCAGATAGGCTCTGCCTATACATCGGCACTACTTGCAAGAAATGTTGCCGGATCGGGTGGTTAGGTGCCCGTTAGGCAGAAGCGGCGGAGTTACCCCCGCCGCTTCGCAGATTGTTGCAGACGCTACTGCGCCGCGGGCGCTTCGCCCTCGATCGGCACGCAGCGACCTTCCACCAACTGGAAGCCTTCTTCACAGGCCGCCGGTTCGGCCGGAGCGGCGTCATCAGCCGGTGCAGCTTCCTCGGCTGGCGCAGCTTCCTCCGCCGGTGCGGCTTCCTCAGCCGGAGCCGCTTCTTCGGCCGGAGCGGCTTCCTCAGCGGCGGCAGGTTCCTCCGCAGGGGCAGGTTCAGCCGCCGGGGCGGCCTCCTCAGCTGGGGCCGGTTCAGCGGCGGGCGCCGGTTCAGCAGCAGGAGCCGCCTCTTCGGCCGGAGCCGCTTCCTCTTCCGTGGCCTCTACGGGCACACACGCACCCTCGACCAGCTGCTGGCCCTCCGGACACTCCGTCACCGGCTCGTCCGTAGCAGGAGCCTGATCCGCTGCGGGCTGTTCGCCTTCGGCCGGCTGATCGGCTGTCGGCGTCTCGGTTCCGGCGGCAGGCTGTTCGCCCTCCGTCGTTGCCGCGGCACCGGCTTCGGTCGTGGCTTCGGCGCCGGCTTCGCCTTCAGTGGTGGCAGCGGCCTCGCCTTCAGCGGTAGCCTCGCCTTCGGCCTGGGCCGCAGGCAGCTGCGCCGCAGCCTGTTCTTCGTCCACGGCTTCCGGCGGAACCTCCTCTTCGGTGGGCTCTTCGAGGGTCGCGGTGAACGCCGTCACCGTCTCCCCTTCGACCGTCGCTGCCGCCGGTTCGCTGCCTTCCTGGAGCGATACCGTCTGCACTTCGACGCCCGCCTGCTGCAGGTCCTCGACCGATTCCGGCCCGACATTGATCACCGCATCACCCTCGACCACGATCGAGTTCTCGATGATCGTGGTGTTGACGATGATGTCGGGCTGTTCGACCACGGTGATGTAGTTCACCTCGACGATCGGCCGGACGAGGTCCTCACGGCGGACCACCACCCAGTCGTCGTCCTCGACATTGCCGAAGTTGATGTTGACGCTGATCTGGAAGCCGTCCTCTTCGGGCGGCAGCGGGGCCCAGCCGACATAGTCGTCGCCGCGGCGCCAGGCGACCCAGGACGGCGCCCAGCGGTTGCCCGGCACCCAGCACCAGCCTAGCCGCGCATCATCGATCCATCGGCCATAATGGTAGACGGCCCAGGCGAAGGGCTCCTCGGACTGGAAGTACCAGCCGCGGTCGCGGATATAGACCCAGCGCCCCTGCGTATAGGGCCGCCAGCGCACGTCCACTTCCGGACACCAGACATACTTGTAGCGCGCATGGCGCACCCACACGCCGTGCGGCTCGAGATCGTTGTAGAAAATGTTGAAACTGGCACGGACCTGCTGCGCCTGCGCGGTGGCGATGGCGGCCGGCACCATGGTTTCGAGCGGCACCGCCGCAAGGAGGGCGGCCATTGCCAGCCCGGAGAGCCATTTCGATCGCTTCATTGTCCTCTTCCCGTTTCTTGTTGGAGCGAAGGGAGGTCGCAATGAGCGGAACGACCCATGCGACCGGCATGCCAGCGGGCTTGGACGCTTACCGCGCCCGTCCTGACCATGGGCCCATAACCAAGCAATCACGGGGTTGTTCCGGGCCTCGGACCTAAGTCCGTATCAACCGGAATGGCAAAAGCACGAAGGCCGCCGAACTGGGCGTTCGGCGGCCTTTTGATAGACTGTGCTTCAAGAGCGAATTATTCGTCGTCGTCATCCTGCGGCGGCGCCGCGGCCATGCCGAGGGCAGCCATATAGAGTTCGAGCAGCGCTTCCTGCTCCATGCGCTCGTTATGGTCCTGCTTGCGGATGCGGACGATCTGGCGGAGCACCTTGGTGTCGAAGCCATTGCCCTTGGCCTCGGCATAGATTTCCTTGATGTCGTCGCTGATCGCCTTTTTCTCTTCTTCCATGCGCTCGATGCGCTCGATGAAGGCGCGGAGCTGGTCCTGCGCCACGCTGTCGCTGGAAATCGTATCGGCCATGCGTGGACCCCTTGTTTTTCGAGCCCCCGTTCAACAGCTTCGGCGGGGCCGGTTCAAGCCAAAACCGCGCCAATCCACACCGCAGAGCCGTGCCGCCAGGGGATGCCCGCATTTCGGCCAAAACAGCGGTTTAGCGGTTGACAGCGCTGGGGGCTCTGCGCACAACAAGCCGCGCCCCGAGCGTGATATTGCCCTCCGTTAGGTCGATCCATTGCGCATTTTCCTGATCGTTGGCGGCGTGGTGTTCGCGGTGATCGCCGCAGTCGGCGTCTGGCTGGTCATCCCGAAATCGCCTGCCACCGCACAGCCCGCCCAGTTGGTGGCTCAGGCGACGCCTGACGCCATGCAGAATACCCCCGAGGCGCCCAAGGCTGCCGCCCCAGAGGCGTCCGATGACGATGGCAGCCTGCGCGTCTGCAACCAGACGGCCAACCCCGTCTCCATCGCCCTGGGCTACCGCGCCGACCGCGGCTGGCAGTCCGAAGGCTGGTGGGTGGCCCAGCCGGCTGAATGCAAGACCGTCTATTCGGGCAAGCTCGACGCGCGCTACTATTACATCTACGCTGCCGACGACATCGGCGGCGGCTCATGGGACGGCAACAACTACATGTGCACCCGTGACGAGACCTTCACCATTTTTGGTGTTGAGGATTGCCTTGCCCGCGGCTACGAACGTACGGGCTTTTTCGAAATCGATACCCAGAACCGCAGCAACTGGATGCTCCAGCTCACCGATGGTGACGTTGTGAGCGCCGGGCCGGCCGACGGGACTGACGACGTTCCGCTCGAAAGCGAGGGCCCCGCCGAAGGTGAAGAGATCATCCCCGGCGACGAAGAAGGATCGGGCGACTAGTTCCGGTCCCGGCGACTGACAACACTGGTGCAGAAGGCTAAGTCACTCCATGAGACGCTTGCGACGCGTAAAGATCGTTGCCACCCTTGGACCTGCGTCCAATGACGAGAAGACGATCGAAGAGCTGACGCGCGCCGGCGCCGACGTTTTCCGCATCAATATGAGCCATGCCAGCCACGACCTGCTCAAGCAGACCGTGACCCGCATCCGCGCCGTCGAAAAGCGCCTCAGCCACCCGATCGGCATTCTCGTCGACCTGCAGGGCCCTAAACTTCGGGTCGGCACGTTTGAGGGTGGCTCCACCATGCTCAAGCAGGGCGCGAGCTTCACCCTCGATGGCAACAACACGCCTGGCAATGGCGAACGCGTGCAGCTGCCGCATCCCGAAATCATCGAATCCGTCTCCGTGGGCGACCGCCTGCTGCTCGACGACGGCAAGCTGCAGCTCAAGGCCACCAAGGTGGGCGGCGGTTCGATCGAGACCGAAGTCATTTATGGCGGCAAGCTCTCCGACAAGAAGGGCGTCTCGCTTCCGGACACGCTTCTCCCCGTCGGTGCGCTGACCGAAAAGGACCACGCCGACCTCCTCAAGGCGCTCGAAAACGACGCCGACTGGATCGCGCTCTCCTTCGTGCAGCGGCCCGAGGACATCATAGACGTCCGCAAGATCGTCCAGGGCCGCGCCGGCGTCATGGCCAAGATCGAAAAGCCGCAGGCCGTCGAACGCCTCGAAGAGATCATCAAGCTCTGTGACGCCTTCATGATCGCCCGCGGTGACCTCGGCGTGGAAATGCCGCTCGAACAGGTCCCGGGCCTCCAGAAGCGCATGATCCGCGTGGCCCGCCGCTTCGGCAAGCCGGTGGTCGTCGCCACTCAGATGCTCGAGTCGATGATCACCTCGCCGGTTCCGACCCGCGCCGAAGTCTCGGACGTGTCGATCGCCGTGTTCGAGGGCGCCGACGCGGTCATGCTCTCGGCCGAATCCGCCTCGGGCCAGTACCCGATCGAGGCGGTGACCATGATGAACAAGGTCGCCGTGTCGGTCGAAAACGACATCAACTACCGCGGCATCATCCGGGCCCAGCAGACCGAGCCGGAGGCCACTGCGGCCGACGCCATTTCAGCCGCCACCCGTCAGGTAGCCGAAACCCTCGATCTGGCCGCCATCGTCACTTACACCTCGTCCGGTTCGACGGCGGTACGCGCCGCCCGCGAGCGCCCCGCCAAGCCCATCCTGGCGCTCTCGCCCAACCTTCGCACCGTCCGCCGCCTCTCGGTGGTCTGGGGCGTGCACACGGTCGAGACCGAGGACGCGGTGAACCTCGAGGACATGGTCGATCGCGCCTGTGTCATCGCCTACCAGGAGGGCCTCGCCCGCCCCGGCGACCGCATCGCCATCACCGCCGGCATCCCCCTTGGCACCCCCGGCGCCACCAACATGCTTCGCATCGCCTTCGTCCGCCAGGACGGCGCCGGCTCCAGCTGAGACAAGACGCACCGATCTCGAAAGGGCCCTCCGGGGCCCTTTTTGCTTTCTGGCTGCAGTCTCTCCCGGCGAAGACCTTGGCCCCTGTATCCCATACCCCCCGGCTCTCTCCGGCCGCTTGCGCCGAGCAGGCAGTCGGCGCTCCTCTCCCGCTTGCGGGGGAGGGGAACCGCGCATGGCGCGGTGGAGGGGGGAGC